>JBBAVS010000272.1:0-1022 GCA_040397585.1 Pirellulales bacterium | reverse complement strand
GCAGGTTGAAAACCTGCACCCACTTCAGTGGGCGAGCGCTGCCACGGCGTCGGCCAACCGGTCGATCTCGCCGTGGGTGTTGTAGAACGCCAGCGAGGGCCGGACCGTCGCCTCCACGCCGTAGCGCCGCAGCGACGGCTGGGCGCAGTGGTGCCCCGCCCGCACGGCGATCCCCTCGCGATCGAGCGCCTTGCCGATTTCGATTGGATCGATCCCCGGAATCACGAAGGAGAGCACGCCCACCTTCTCCCGGGAGGTACCGATCAGGCGAAGGCCGTCGATCGCCGACAGGCGGCCGGTGGCGTAGTGCAGGAGTTCGTGCTCGTACGCGGCGATCCGCTCCCGGCCGAGGGCCGTGACGTAGTCGAGCGCGGCCCCGAGGCCGATCGCGTCGGCGATGTTGGGCGTGCCCGCCTCGAACTTCGCCGGCGGCTCGGAATAGATGGTGCGGGCGAAGGTGACGTCCTTGATCATGTTCCCGCCCCCCTGCCAGGGCGGCAGCGATTCCTGGGCTTCCTTCGTCATGTACACCGCGCCGATGCCGGTGGGGCCGAAGATCTTGTGGCCCGAGAACACGTAGAAGTCGCAGCCGATCCGCCGCACGTCCACCGGGAAGTGCGAAACGCTCTGGGCGCCGTCCACGAGCACCCGCGCGCCGCGGGCCTTCGCCATACCCGTCATCAGCTCCACCGGCAGGATCGTGCCGAGGCTGTTGGAGGCGTGCGAGATCGAGACCACCTTCGTGAGCGGGGAGAGGAGCTTGGCGTAGGCCTCGAGGATCACGTCGCCGCGGTCGTCGATCGGCACCACGCGGATCACGGCGCCGGTGCGCTCGGCCACCATCTGCCAGGGCACGATGTTGGCGTGGTGCTCGAGCTCCGTGAGCACGATCTCGTCGCCGCGGGAAAGGCCCGGGGCGAGGATATTGGCGCAGAGGTTGACCCCCTCGGTGCAGCCCCGCACGTAGATGATCTCGTCGGGGCCGTTCGCCCCCAGGAAGTCGGCGATCGTCTGCCGGGCGT
>JBBAVS010000271.1:0-1029 GCA_040397585.1 Pirellulales bacterium | reverse complement strand
AAGATCCGCGTCGAGAGCCGGGCCTACAAGATGTCGAAGAGCCGCGGCAACGTGGTCAATCCCGACCAGGTGGTCCGCGACTTCGGCGCCGACTCGCTCCGCCTCTACGAGATGTTCATGGGGCCGCTGGAGGCCACGAAGCCCTGGAGCACGGCCGGGGTGAGCGGCGTCCGCGGCTTCCTCGACCGCTGCTGGCGGCTGGTGATCGACGAGCGGGCCGACGAGCTCGCCCTCTCCCCGCAGGTCTGCGACGACCCGCCGACCGACGACCAGCTCCGCGAACTGCACCGCACGATCGACAAGGTGACCCGCGACATCCAGGGGCTGTCGTTCAACACCGCGATCGCGCGGATGATGGAGTTCGTCAACTTCTGCACGCCGCTGGAGCGGCGGCCGCGGGCGATCCTCCTGCCCTTCGTGACCATCCTCGCCCCCTTCGCCCCGCATCTCGCAGAGGAACTCTGGGAGCTGCTCGACGGCCCGCCGCCCGTCTCGCTGGCGGCCTGGCCCACGGCCGAGGACCGCTGGCTCAAGGACGACACCGTCGAGATCCCGGTGCAGATCCAGGGCAAGCTCCGCGGCCGCGTGCTGGTGCCCGCCGACGCCGACGCCGAGGCGACGACGGCGGCAGCCGCCGCCGACCCGAAGATCGCCGAGCAGCTCGCCGGCAAGGAGATCGTGAAGGTGGTGGCCGTGCCGGGTCGCCTCGTGAACTTCGTGGTCAAAGGCTAGGCGCGCCCAAGAATCCACCCGAGCGACTCGCCGTCACGCCCCGCGCGGCGCGGCCAACTCACCGCAGGTTGAAAACCTGCGGCCACTTCAAAACCTGCGGCCACTTCGGACAGACGCCTCGAGCTCCTTCGCACGAGGAGCTCGAGGCTGCCCGTGCCCCGAGAGCCGGCGTTTGCTTGCTCCGCGGAGCCACGATGGCGAAGCGGAGCAAGCACCGAGTGAGCGAAGCCCTGGAGGGGCGCAGCGAACGTCCGGCGACGGGGCATGGGCAGCCTCGAGCGGCGCGGCGCGCAGATC
>JBBAVS010000270.1:0-1049 GCA_040397585.1 Pirellulales bacterium | reverse complement strand
TCGCGACGGGGATTTGTCGCTGCTGCTCATGAATCTACTTTTCATCGGTCAATAGTCTGACGCCCGTTCGTGCGGCCCGCCACCCGCGCGAACCACCGGGCCGGTTTGGAAGCCCGATGCCAGGGAGTAGGCTGAAGGGCGGTCCAGCCGTCGGACCTCCGGCATGTCCCCTTCCCAGCGAGCGATCGAGCCATGGAAGACCAGTGGTACGTCGGCCACAACGGCCAGAAGTCCGGCCCCTACACGACGGCGCAGCTCCGGCAGATGGCCGCCGCCGGCCAGATTGCCCCCGGCGACATGCTCTGGAAGCAGGGTCTCGATGCGTGGGTGCCGATGTCCAACGTGGCTGGTCTTGTGCCCGTGGACGTGGCCGGCCCGCCACGGCTCGGCCGGCCACCGGAGCCGGGGACCGCACCCGCGGCTGGACCCACGAAGACCAGCGGGCTCGCAGTGGCCAGCCTCGTGCTCGGAGTCCTGTCGTGTGGGCTGATGATCTTCACCGGGATCCCGGCGATCGTCTGCGGGGTCATGGGGCTCAACCGGATCTCGCGGAGCGAGCGCGATCCGGCCGGGCCGCGGCTCACCGGCCAGGGGATGGCGATCACCGGCCTGGTTCTCGCCAGCCTGTCGACGCTGCTCGCACCGTTGCTCATCGCCATGCTGCTGCCCGCGATCCAGGCGGCCCGGCAGGCGGCCCGGCGTGTGCACTGCATGAATCAACTCCAGGAAATCGGAGCTGCGATGCTGCGGCACGAGGATACGACCGGTGTACTGCCGGCGGCGATCACCGGCGCCGACGGCACGCCGCTATTGAGCTGGCGGGTGGCGATCCTGCCATACATCGAGCAGAAGTCGCTCTACGAGCAGTTCCATCTCGACGAGCCGTGGGACAGCGAGCACAACCGGTCCCTGATCCCGCTGATGCCGATGGTCTACGCCTGCCCGAGCGCCGACATGAAGCCGGGCCGGACCACCTATCTGCTCCTCGACGGCCCCGGCGCCGCGTTCGAGCCGAAGAATCTTCGCGCCGGCGCCGAAGGTCGGATCCG
>JBBAVS010000269.1:0-1073 GCA_040397585.1 Pirellulales bacterium | reverse complement strand
GGCAACTCATGATGTTCCGTTGTAGCATGGTGGGGGTCCTTCGACTCGCCGCCACGCCGGCCTCGGCCCTTGGGAACCGACATGCCGTTGCTGCCCTCTTCCGCCGCCGTTTTCCTGGCCGCATGGCTCGCGTGCGGCGCCGCGTTGGCCCGGGATCCGGCTGCGGAGAGCGTGCCCTCGCGACCGCTCGCCCATCTCATGCCCAGCACGCCTCCGGGGGGCTACACGCTCGACGACTGGAAGCGGGATTGGCCGGGCTGCGACTTCGAAGATGGCGTCAGCGAGCACAGGGTGTCGGTCGTCGCCTCCGGGAGTGCCGCGTGGTGGCGGGTGGCCTACAGCGCCGGTGGAGTCGGCCCCGACCGCAGCGGCGCCGGCTGGCGCTGGCCGTTCACCCGACAGTCGCTCCGGTCCTGCGACCTCACCTACGTGCTTCGCTTCGACGACGGCTTCGAGTTCGTGAAGGGAGGCAAGCTGCCGGGGCTCTGCGGCGGCCCCGAGACGATCACCGGTGGCGACGCGTGCGACGGCCGCCGGGGCTGGTCGGTGCGGCTGATGTGGCGCCGCGACGGACGCGGGCAGGCCTACGTGTATCACGCCGGCAAGCGGGGCACCTACGGTGACGAGTTCGATTTTCCGGCGGACGCGCGGTTCCCGGTGGGTGCTCCCGTCGCGATCCGCATCGCGGTGACCATGAACGATCCGGCACGGGCGGACGGCAGGCTTCGCGTCTGGATCGGCGATCCGGCGGGGCCGAGCCGGCTCGTGGTGGACCGCGCCGATCTGCGTTACACCGCCATCGACACCATCGGCGTCGACAGCATCCTGTTCAACACGTTTCATGGCGGCCATGACCGGTCGTGGGCGCCACGCACGGCGTGCTCCGCCTGTTTCACAGACTTCCGGATCGGGGCCATCCCCGACACGGTCAGGCCCCGTTGACGGCGGCATCCAGCTCGCCGTGGATCGCCACGAGCCGCTTGTGCCGGGCATAGAGGCGGTCGAACGTGGCCGCGGACCGCGGCCGCGGCTCGAATCGCCGGGACCCTGAGCTCGCATGGCCGGCGAGGAAC
>JBBAVS010000268.1:0-1088 GCA_040397585.1 Pirellulales bacterium | reverse complement strand
TCCAGAACTCGATGATCGGGATCATCGCCTTCGCCGTCGCCGTCTACTGGGCGGGTTGGGTGGAGCGGGGCTCGCCAGGGCCGCGGACGTCGCTCGCCGCCGAGGCTTGGGACCGGTTCCCCAAGTTCATCCTCGGGTTCGTGGCAACCTCGGTCGTCTGCTCATTCCTCTTCACGCGCTCACCGGAAACGGCCCTGTGGGTTGACGGTGCCACACTCGCTTTCACGTCGCGGCTGCGTGGCTGGCTGTTCTGCGTCGGATTCGTCTGCATGGGTATGCAGACTGTGTTCCGTGAACTCGCGCCTTACCTCGCCAGCGGCCGACCACTGGTGCTTTATGTGCTCGGCCAGTGTCTCAACCTCGCGCTGTCGTTGGCGATGGCGAGCCTCACCTTCGGCTGGCTGTTCCGGAAGGTGGTGGTGCCGTGATCTCGCACCGTCTGATCGGGCCGCTGCGGCTGGCGTCATGCGCCGGCATCGCCGCCGTGACATGGCTCGTCGTCCTTCCCCGGGTTGGCCGCCTTCCGCCGATTGCGCGGCACGTCCGCGCGATGGAGGACGGACGGGTGAACCCGTCGGCGATGGTCTACACCGAACTTGAGCGGCTCCCGCTTCGCCCCGACTGGGCTCAGCGCGAACTCGTCTTGTGGCCCTGAGCCGGTTCAACCGCCGCGAGAGAGGAATCCGCAGCCTCTCGTCCCAGATCCCCCCAACTCCCTCCCGGCGGGAATTGACCTGCCCCCATGGATGGAACCGGTGTCTATCACCAGGGCAGCCCTGCCAAGGGATCGCCCCCGTCTGCTTGCTGGGGCGCAGCCGACGCGAGCGGACAGGGGCGGCGCGACTCCGGGGCTGGGGGGCGGTAACCCAATGAGCTATGCGGCCGGACGGTGTTGGAGACCTTCCGCCAGCGCTCGATGAGCACCTTCGCCAACGTGCGATCCATCTGCACCAAACAAGTCGGGGCGACCCGGGACGTGCGTTCCCTGACGAGGCAGCACCTTCGCGAAACGCCCGAGAAAACCGCTGGTCTCTGCCCGTTCCCCTTCCCGTTCCAGATCTGGTTCGACGGGGATGCGGTGCGGGAGC
>JBBAVS010000267.1:0-1106 GCA_040397585.1 Pirellulales bacterium | reverse complement strand
GCCATCGTACCGCTGACGCGGTTACGCTTCCTGCGGATGAAAGGCCACCGTACCGCTGACGCGGTTACGATTCCGGCGGCGGATTTCCGCGGTTGACGCGGGATTTCCCGGGCGGCGACACTCTGGGGTCCGATTCACCCTCCCCGGAGCCCGCCGCCGATGCCCGCCGGACTGCGTCGCCTACCGCTCGAGAAACCGATCTACGAGATCGAGGACCGGATCGCCGCGCTGGAATCCGCGCCGCTGGGGGGTCAGCAGCAGGAGGAGCTCCGGCGGCTGAAGCGGGAACTCGTCGAGGTCCAGAAGAAGGTCTTCGGGAGCCTCGACCCCTGGCAGACGGTCGAGGTCTCGCGGCATCCCGATCGCCCCAAGACGAGTGACTACCTCGACCTCGTGTTCGACGAGTTCGTGGAGCTGCACGGCGACAAGTCGTTTGGCGACGACCGGGCGATGCTCACGGGCTTTGCCAAGCTCGACCAATACAAGGTGCTGGTGATCGGGCACCAGAAAGGCAAAACGCTCGCCGAGCGGCAGGCCTGCCACTTCGGCTGCGCCCATCCGGAGGGCTACCGCAAGGCGATGGGCAAGATGCGGCTGGCGGCGAAGTACGGCCTGCCGGTGATCTGCCTGATCGACACCCCCGGCGCCTATCCGGGCGTGGGGGCCGAGGAACGCGGCCAGGCCCAGGTGATCGCCGAGAGCATGTTCCTGATGGCCACGCTCCCGGTGCCGATCGTCTGCGTGGTGATCGGCGAGGGGGGCTCCGGTGGGGCCCTCGGGATCGGCGTCGGCGACCGGGTGGCCGTGCTCGAGCACGCCTACTACAGCGTGATCAGCCCCGAGGGCTGCGCCGGGATCCTCTGGAAGAGCGTGGAGTTCAAGGCCCAGGCGGCCGGCGCGCTGCGATTCCGCTCGAACGACCTCAAGGAGTTCGGCGTGATCGACGCGGTGATCGAAGAGCCGGCGGGAGGCGCCCACCGGCACCCCCGGCGGATGGCGGCGCGGCTGAAGATGTTCCTGACGCGATCGCTCCGCGAACTCCTGGCCAAGCCCCGCGACCAGCTGGTGACGGAACGGTACGAGAAGTTCCGCCGGATGGGCGTGTT
>JBBAVS010000266.1:0-1132 GCA_040397585.1 Pirellulales bacterium | reverse complement strand
CGTTATGGCTTATTGCGTGCTTCGATAATGTGAAGCAGCGTCCGTGGTGGTGCGACGCGCGGGCGTGGTTGGTGGGCAACGTCGGCCGCGATGCGAACACCAACTGGCAAGCAGCCGCGATACCGGGTGATGGCGTCCTGTGGCGATTCAGGGAAATGCTTGAAGCTCATGGCCTGCAGCGATTTTTCCGTGCCGTCGGGGGCTCTTGCGGGACTCTTAGAAGACCTGCATCCAGTTTTCGATGAGCCACGAATACCAATGGGTGTTGTCGTAACGCCACCGTCAAGCGATCCAACTTCCCCTTCTTGAAGGTTCCGCCATGCACTGCCACTGTCCTCGCTTCCTGATTCACGTACTGCTTGTCCTGCCGCTAGCCGCCATCACCTCGGCCGCCGATCCGGAGCCGGCCGCGCGGCCGGAGGGTGCGCCGGAGCCTGGTCAAGCGATTCGCCTGGTCGGGGACGCGAGCGTCAAGCCGAAACTCGCGGAAGGGCAGTACCGGCTGGCCGAGGCGGGCGTGGGGATTGAAACCCCGTTGCCCGAGGGCTACCCCGCGCCCACGCCGCCCGAGATGATCGAACTGAAGACGTATCCTGCCGTCCGCCGCGCGGAGTGCGGCGGCAAGGGAGCAAGCGACATGGGGATGGTGAGGAGTTTCTTTCCACTCTTCAACCACATCAAAAAACGCAAGATCGAGATGACCAGTCCTGTGGAGATGGAATACCGGCGCGGCGACGGCGACAAGCCGCTCGCCGAAGTCCCGCTGGCGGACGGCGACTGGACGGTGAGCTTCCTATACCGCAAGCCGGACATGGGGCAGGCGGGCAACGACGGGCAGGTGAAGGTGGTCGATACCCCAGAGATGGTGGTGGTCTCGATCGGCATGAAAGGCGGGTACGGGTCGGGAGTCGTGCAACCGGGCCTCGAGGCGCTGCAGAAGTGGTTTGCTGGGCAGGATGCGTGGGAGCCAGCTGGCGACCCGCGAAGTCTGATGTACAACGGCCCCGGCGCTCCGTTTGCACACCAGTGGATGGAGGTGCAGGTGCCCGTGCGACGAAAACGGCAGGGCGGCGCGGCACATCCGTGATATCTGAGGCACGAACATCCAGCGGAATGGATCACTCGCCATAAC
>JBBAVS010000265.1:0-1264 GCA_040397585.1 Pirellulales bacterium | reverse complement strand
CGGCGGGTCGTCCTGATACATGCGGTATTTCTTCGTGACGATCGCGCCGCCCCGCTCCAGCGTGCGCCGGGAGAGATAGTTGCTCTCCAGCACCCAGGAGAACTCCACCTCCTCCAGACCCCACTCGATGAATCGTTCGTAGAGCCCGCTCATCAGCACGAGGCCGATGCCCCAGGCCTGGTATTCGGTCACGACGTTCGTGCTGATCGCCCGCAACCGCTTGATCGCCCGCTTGTTCCAGAGGAGTTTCATGAACCCGAACGGGAACAGCCGTCCGTCAATCGCCTTGATCCTGGGGTTGTAGTCGAGCAGGCAGAAGACCGCGCCCACCGGCTTGCCCCCCACCTCGGCCACGATCGCGAGCGTCGGCTCGATCAGATACCTGAGGCTGGCCGCCATGTGATCGACCTCGCCCGCCGTCAGCGGCACGAAGCCCCAGGTGCCGCTCAGGCTCTCGTTGTAGATGTGGAGGAACATCCGCACCTCCTCCGCGAACCGGCTCTTGTCGAGCGGCCGCAGCGCCACGCCAAACCGCTCCTTCACGCCCTGGACCATGGCGGCGAGCTTCGGGTCGATGCCGTCGAGCATCGAGGTCTTGCCGTAGAAGGCGAACATGTCTTCGATCTTGGCGAAGCCGGCATCCTCGACGAGATGGGCATACCACGGCCGGTTGTGCGTCATCATGAAGAACGGCGGCGTCTCGAAGCCCTCGATCAACAGGCCGCACTCGTAGTTGAGCGTGGGGTTCGCGGGCCCGCGGATGCAGGTCATGCCCTGCGCGTGCAGCCAGTCGCCCGCCGCCTGGAACAGCGCCCGCGAAGCCGCGACGTCGTCGTCGCACTCGAAGAAGCCGAAGAATCCCCGCTGCTCCTTGTAGCGGTCGATGTGGCCGGCGTTGACGATCGCCGTGATCCGGCCCACGTCGCGACCGCCCTTCGTGGCGAGAAACGACATGCTCTTCGAACGTTCGTAGAAGGGATGCTTGCGGAACCCGAGCAGCTCCTCCTGCGACATGATCAGCGGGGGCATCCAGCAGGGGTCGTCCTGGTAGATCCGCCAGGGGAGGCGAATGAACCGCTGCTGCTGACCCCTCGTCACGACCGGCTGAATGGCGATCTCGGACACGGAAACCTCCCTGTTTCGCTGCATCTTGGGGAGCCGCGGCTGCGGCCGTCAAATCGGCGTGCCTCCGTCGCTCGGGGCTGCCCATGCCCGTCGCCGGACGCTCGCTCCCTCAGGAAGCCCAATCGCGTAAGCGATGGGG
>JBBAVS010000264.1:0-1494 GCA_040397585.1 Pirellulales bacterium | reverse complement strand
GGACCGCGACGTACCACGCCGCTCGGACGCCAGCCACCAGGAAGCCCAATCGCGTGAGCGATGGGGACCTGCGGGCCGCGCCGCTCGGAGCCGCCCATCACATCAGCCGCCGGAGATGCTGACTGTCATGTCCCACCGAGAACTCCAAACGACCGCAGCCTCGCTGCGGCGCGTGCCCGCCCTGATGGTGCTGTCGGTGGTGGTGTTCAAGGCCGCATTACTCGACGCCCAGGAAACCGACGCACCGACCACACACCGGCGTTGGGGCGCCTCGTATCTCCACGAGAAATCGGAGTGGTATGCCAGTGCCGAAGCGCAGCGCATCGCGGATCATCTGCTGCAGCATCAGTCGCCGGCCGGCGGCTGGCCGAAGAGCGTGGATTTCGCCGCCGCCCCCACACCGCAGTCGCTCGCAGACGCCGTGAGCGGGGGGCGGGCCAACAGTCTCGACAATGATGCCACCACGGTACCGATGCAGTTTCTGGCCCGTGTCGCCCAGGCCACCGGCGACGAGCAGTATCGACGGTCTTTCGTGCGTGGACTGGATTATCTCATGGAGGCGCAGTACCCAAACGGCGGGTGGCCGCAGTTTTTCCCGCTGCGCGAAGGCTACTATTCGCACATCACGTTCAACGACGGCGCGATGATCCATGCGTTGACGCTCCTACGCGATGTCGCCGCCGGTGAGCCGCCGTATGATTTCGCGGACGCCGACCGGCGTGCCACGGCTGCAGCGGCGGTCGCAAAGGGCGTCGATTGCATCCTGCGCACCCAGATCAAGCAGGGCGGCAAGCTCACCGCGTGGTGTGCGCAGCACGACGAGATAGCCCTCGCTCCGACCTCGGGCCGCAGTTATGAAGTGCCGTCGCTGTCGGGCGCCGAGAGCGTGGGGATCGTGCGTTTTCTGATGGCGATCGACCGGCCCACGCCGGACGTCATCGCTGCCGTCGAGGGGGCGGTGGCTTGGCTGAGAGCGGTCACCGTCACGGGCCTGCGGTACGAGCGCGGCGTGCAGGCCGACGGCAAGAAAGACGGGCATGTCGCACGCGACCCGACCGCCGGCCCACTCTGGGCGCGATTCTACGAACTGGGGTCGAATCGCCCAATCTTCGTCGGACGCGACGCGATCGTGCGCTACTCGTTGGGCGACGTCGAGCGAGAGCGGCGCGGCGGCTACGCCTACTACGGCGACTGGGCTGAATCCCTGTTGTCGAACGAGTATCCGCGATGGGCAGAGAAACACGGAGTGGTCACCCCACGACCTCCGGCGGGACCGGCTCCTGCCAGCGACTGAATGCGTTCGCCGCCCTCGACAGCCAGCCTCGCCGGTGTGAGGCGGTGGCGGAAGCGGCGGGCCGCGAAGGCCGTTACGACTCCCGCATCAGGAAGCCCAATCGCGTGAGCGATGGGGACCGAAGCGACGTCAAACATGGAGCAATCGTACGCCTGACGGCGTTACGCTTCCGGAGCTGCCCAGGAAGCCCAATCGCGTAA
>JBBAVS010000263.1:0-1541 GCA_040397585.1 Pirellulales bacterium | reverse complement strand
AGGTTTTCAAAGTGGCCGCAGGTTTTCAAAGTGGCCGCAGGTTTTCAACCTGCGGGGCGTCCGTTTGAGCTGGCCGCGCCGCTCGGGGCTGAGTTCGCGCCGGCCGCCCGTCAGCTGCGGCCACGGAAGAACTTACGGCCCTGGCTCTGCTGATACTGCGTCCAGCCATCCTCGGCGGTGGTCTCGTTCTGCAGCAGCTGGATCGTGCCGGCCATCTTGGCGTCGAGATGGTCGAGGTGGTGGAGCGCCACCGCCTCGAGCGTCATCGGGAGCTTCGGCGAGCCAAACTCATACTGGCCGTGGTGGCTGGCGATCATGTGCTTCACGCGGACCGCCACCTCCGGGGCGAACCGCTCGCCGGTGCGGGCCTCGATCGCCCGGATCTTCGCGTCCACGATCTCGAGCCCCAGCAGCACGTGGCCGAGGAGCTGGCCCTCGTCCGTGTACGAAAAGCCCTGCAGGCTCTCGAGCTCCCGGATCTTGCCGATGTCATGCACCAGCACGCCCACGAGCAGCAGGTCGCGGTCGAGGGCGGGATAGAGCGGCGCCACCCGGTCGGCGAGCCGCAGCAGATTGACCACGTGGTCGAGCAGGCCGCCGGCGTAGGCGTGGTGGTGCTTGACGCCGGCAGGCGTCCGCTTGAACGCCTCCATGAGCGGCTGGTCGGCGAGGATCTCGTCGGCGAGGGCCTTGAGCGGGGCGGAGCGGATCGAGCCCAGCATCGCGGCGAGCTCGGCGTCGAGCCGCACGAAATCGTTCTTCGAGAGCACCAGGAACTCGCTCTCGTCCACCGTCCGCGCATCGGCCCGCTCGATCGCCGAAATGATGATCTGCAGCGAGCCCGAATAGAGCTGCGTGTGCCCCTCGACGCGGACGTAGTCGCCGTCTTCGAAGGCGCCGTAGTCGTCGTCGGAGGCGTTCCAGAGCCGCCCGGTGATGATGCCACTTTTGTCGGCGAGATCGACCTGCAGATACAGCTGGCCGTTGCGGTTGGGCCGGAGCTGCTTGTGCGTGGCGAGGAAGGTCTGGTCGACCGGCGACTGGGCTGGCAACTCGGTGATCAGGCGGCGGGGCATCTTGAGAGTCTACGCCCCGTTTCCCAGCCGTCACAAGCAGCGACTACAATCCCGGCCCGATCCGGCCCCGAGCCTTCCATCCCAGCGCAGCGACGGAGTGAACCATGGCCCAGACCGCCATCAGCCCCACGCGGGCCCAGGACTATCCCGAGTGGTATCAGCAGGTCGTGCGGGCCGCCGACCTCGCCGAGCAGTCGCCCGTCCGCGGCTGCATGGTGATCAAGCCCCACGGCTACGCCATCTGGGAGCGGATGCAGACGATCCTCGACCGGATGTTCAAGGAGACGGGCCACCAGAACGCCTACTTCCCGCTCTTCATCCCGCTCTCGTATCTCGAGCAGGAGGCGAAGCACGTCGAGGGCTTCGCGAAGGAGTGCGCCGTGGTCACGCACCACCGGCTGGAGCTCGGCCCCGACGGCAAGCTGATCCCCACGGGCAAGCTCGAGGAGCCGCTCGTGGTGCGGC
>JBBAVS010000262.1:0-1591 GCA_040397585.1 Pirellulales bacterium | reverse complement strand
TTACGTCGCAAGCGTTCGTGCCGTCCACGTTGGCGACGATGATCGAGTCGACGAGGAACACCTTCCCGCTCGACGCCGCGTTGGTGATGAGTTGTGTTGCCGTCGTCGCGGTCAGCGAGAGTTGCGCGTTATTCAGGACGACAGTCGAGGCCGATGCGATGTTCGGATTCGCCATGTGTGGCACCTATGAGAGGGCGAGGGCCAGGCCGAGCGAAATACCGCCGGAGCCCGTGTTCCCTCGCGGGATCGTGATATCGAGGACGGCGGCCGCGCTGCTGCCGGTGTTCGTGACCGATGCGCTGGACCCTGCCGCTCCGGTCGTCACCGTGCCGATTGCGACCGTGGCGGCGGCCCCGGCCGAGCCGGCAGGGCCGGTTGCACCGGCCGCGCCGGCGGCCCCGGCGGGGCCGGTGATCGCCGTCAGGGCGACGAGGTTGGTCCAAGTCGCGCCGCCGACGTAACGCCACTGGATGTGCGTCCCGGAGGCCTGGAACTCGACGTCGGCTCCGTCCGTCCCCTCGTCTCCGCGGGGGATCGTGAGGTTCAGCGTCTGGTTCGGCGCGCTGCCGGTCACTGTGGCCGAGGCCGACGACCCGGCGGCCCCCGTGGTCACCGTGCCGATCGTGAGCGTGTTCGCGGGTCCGGCGGCCCCGGTTGCCCCCTGCGGACCGGTGATCGCGGAGAGGGCGACGAGGTTCGTCCAGCTCGAGCCGCCGACCGGCCGCCATTGAACATGCGTGGCGGTCGTTTGCAGCTCGAGCGTCGCGCCCGTCGCGCCGGTAGCCCCGGTCGGCCCGGTGATCGACGCGAGCGTGGCGAGGTTCGTCCAGGTCGAGCCGCCGACAACGCGCCACTGGATATGCGTCTCGGTCGCCTGTAGCTCGAGGTTCTGTCCGGCCGCCCCCGTGGCCCCCGCCGGCCCCTGGGGGATCGTGAGGTTCAGCGTCTGGTTCGGCGCGCTGCCCGTGATCGTGGCGGCCGCGGTTCCGGTCGCGACCGTGCCGATCGTCAGCGTGTTCGCCGGCCCCGCGTTGCCGGTAGGCCCGCGGTCCCCAGTCTGCGCGACGGTCACGCTCGCGGTCGTGCCGGAGACTGCGACCGTCACGGGGCTCCCGGTGATTGTCACGCTCATGGTGAGGTCGGCGACACGACGCCGGAGAGGTAGGTCCTGGTCACCGTTCCAGGCGACACTCCGCGGAAAAACCAGCGGTAGCTTTTTGCCGGAGACAGGGCCGCGGTCTGTGTTTCAGTGAGCGAAATGACGAGCTGGCCGAGGGCGGCGCTCGTCACCTCGATCGCGAAGGTCGCCGCGGTCGCTCCCTGCGAGGGGACCGCGACCCCGTTCTGGTAGCTGGGCGAAACCTCATAGACGATTGCGGTCCAGGAGTACCCGGTGCCGTCGATCGACAGGTCGATCCCCAGCGTGAACTCGTCGCCCGGGACGAACGCCAGCGTGAGGTCGGCCGGTAGTGCGGAAAACGTGGGCATAGTGAGACGGTACCCGTGGGCCGGCGGCCGGCAAAGTTTCAGATCCCCGCCGCCTCGCGGAACGCCGCGTCGATCGCGGCAGCGTCGAGGCCGAGGGCCGGCC
>JBBAVS010000261.1:0-1608 GCA_040397585.1 Pirellulales bacterium | reverse complement strand
TGCACAACCCTCAGGCCGATTACCTATGCCGCAAGCGACAGAGTAGGGCTGGAACTCTTAATTATGCGGAACCTGGTAGCAACCCCATTATGCCCCGATAGCAGGATTATGCCCTTCGAGGGCTGGCGCCCGCAACTCGTTCTCCCGGCTTCGCTTAGGGACGGTTTTGGCAATGGGTCGGCAGGGGAGTTATGCAGCAAAAGTGCTGCATAGCAGCGGGGGGCGGTCCCGGGCGGACCGGGCCAGGTACGAGGATGGGGCGCGGCCATCAGCCATTTTCCAGCCCCTCGAGCTCGTCGAGCGGGCTCGTCACCCCCCGGCCGCCGCGGTTCAAAACATGCGTGTAGATCATCGTCGTCTTGACGTCGTTGTGCCCCAGCAGCTCCTGCACCGTGCGAATGTCACTGCCCCTTATCAGAAGGTGCGTCGCGAAGGAATGCCGTAGGGTGTGGCACGCCGCCCGCTTCTCGATCCCCGCCGCCACCACCGCCGTCCGCATCGCTTTCTGCATCAAGGTGTCGTGGTAGTGGTGTTGAAAATGCCGGCCAACCTCTCGGTCGAAGTAGTAGTCCCGCGCCGGAAACACCCACTGCCACGCCCAACTCTGGCCGATGCCCGGGTACTTCCGTTCCAGGGCGTGCGGCACCCGCACGCGCCCCCGGCCGTCTTGGACCTCGTTGGTGTGGTGGACGCGATTGTGCTCCAGCTGCCGTTGAAGGAGCGTTTTCACTCGCTTCGGTAGAACGGAAACGCGATCCTTGTTGCCCTTGGCTTCGCGGATCGTGATCTCGTTCGTCGCAAAGTCAATGTCCTTGACCCGCAGCTGCAGTGCCTCGTTGAGCCGCATGCCGGCGCCATAAAGCAGGAGAGCCACCATCAACGGAACGCCTTCCATGTGCTTCAGCACCCGGGCCACCTCATCCGGCGTGAGCACCACGGGCAGCCGCTTGGGCCGCCGTGCCCGCACCACGCCCTCGAGCGTGCCGAGGGGACGCTCCAGCACGGCGCCGTAGAGGAACAGCAACGCACTGAGCGCTTGGTTTTGGGTGGATGCCGATACGTGGGCATCGACGGCGAGGTGCGTCAGGAAGGCGTTGACCTCCGGCAGGCCCATGTCGGCGGGGTGACGCTTGCGGTGGAAGAGGATGAACCGCCGCACCCAGCGGGTGTAGGCCTTGCGCGTGTTCAGCGACAGGTGGCGGGTTGCGGCTGCTTCGGCAACGCGGTCCAGAAGGCGGGGCGGCGGACGGTCGGCCGGAGACGGACCGGGAGGCATGGCACGATCCTCGAATGGGTGGCTCACTCCATTCGAAGAGTGTACAAAGAAACAGGCATGGGGCCAGCGGGTGAACCACGCCGCCGCCGGCCCTCAGCCGCCGCAGTAGTCGATCGCCCGGGCGATCTCGCTCTTGAGATCCTTGCGGGGCACGATCCGGTCGATAAAGCCGTGTTCCAGCAGAAACTCGCTCGTCTGGAAGCCCTTCGGCAGCTCCACGCGGATCGTGGCCTTGATCGTCCGCGGCCCCGCAAACCCGATCAGGGCCCGCGGCTCCGCGAAGCAGAGGTCGCCGAGCGAGGCGAAGCTCGCGGCCACGCCGCCCATCGTGG
>JBBAVS010000260.1:0-1646 GCA_040397585.1 Pirellulales bacterium | reverse complement strand
GAGGCGGCCTCCTGGGCGGCCGGCTCGATCTCGTCGTGCCGGGCCGCGATCACGGCCTTGAGCTGCTCGCGATCCTGGGCTGTCAGGTCGCCCGCGCCGGCCAGCTCGTCGATCCGGTCGCCCATCCGGCCGAGGGCCTCGACGCTCGTCGCCCCGCGGATCGCCGCCTCGATCTCCGCGACCGTCGGCGGGGCCTTCCGTTTCCGGCCCGCGGCCAGCGCCCACTTGACCGGCGCCGGGGCCGGGGCCGGACCGAACAGAGGCGAGAGGGCCTCGATCGCCATCGGCAGCGTCGGGCCGAGGCCGAATCGGTTCTTGGCATCGAACGCCGCCGACCGCTCCGCGTGGATCACGCGCTCGCGGCCGCCGATCGCCTTCTTCCGTCCGTCGCTACCTTCGACCACCGAGGCCTTGTAGGTGCAGAACAGCAGCGCGTCGGACCATTCCTTGACCAGGGCGGTCGCCTGCTTCGAGAGTTTCAACTCGTGCCGATCGTAGCCGTCCTGCAATTCGGGCGGGCTCACCCGCTTCACGGTCGAATGCCCCACGAGGACGACGTTCAGCCCGGCCGCGACCAGGCCGTCGAGGCCGTCGAGGAATTTCGCGAGATGCTCCGCGACGATCACCCAGCCCTTGCCGAACCCGAAGTCCTCGACCGACGTCTTCCCCGCGGCCCGGCAGACCTTCTCGACCAGGAGCCGCTCGGCCCAGTCGATCGAGTCGACGACGATCGTCTCGAACCCCTGGCGATCGACCGCCAGCTCCGCGACCGCGAGCTGGAGCGTCTGCCAGTCGGGGATCGCGACCCGAGCGCAGTCGAGATGCCGCGACCCGTCCTCCGTGTCGAGGACGAGCGGCGCGGGGAACGCCGCCGCCAGCGTGGATTTCCCGATCCCTTCGACGCCGTAGATCACCACTCGAGCCGGGGCCGGCTGGCGGCCCCTCGTGATTTTCAGAACACCCATCGTTCAGTCCCTCCATCCCGTGTTGCCGCAGGCCGGCTCCGCCGGCCGCGGCTGGGTTCCCGATCCGTGGAGGCCGGCATCCGGCCGGCATCCTGATCCGCGGCATCCCGTGCCGTGGATTTCCTCCATGTGCGAAGACAGGCCGCAGACGACCAGGGCGCACACCCCGACCATCCAGACGACCGTCGCGGCGATCAGCCAGTAGCCGATCATTTCCAGACCTTTCCCGTTTCGTCGCAGAGGTAGGGCCAGCCCTCGTCGCGGGCTGTCCTGGCCCGCATCAGCAGGCCGGCCGCCAGGCCCATGCCGCCGCGGGCGTCGATCTCACGGAGCAACTCGTCGAGCCGCCGCAGCGGCGCCCACGCCGCCCGGGCTAAGTGAAAAGACTGCCGGCCCCGCAGCGCGGCCGAGTGTCCGATCTGGTGCAAGGACCGGTGGAGCGCGGTGTCCTGGCGGGACGGTCGTCTGCTGGTGATGGGCATCCTTGCCTCCTCAGAAGGGCATGATCTGGTCGGGCTCGATCTCCACCAGCTCGCCGGCGTAGTCGACGATCAGCCGGCCGTCGCGCCTCCCGCAGACGACCGACGACGCGGTCCGCCCGGCGGGCCATTCGTCGAGCCGCCACCAGACGAGATCGCCGAGCCGCAGGCGCCGGCCGTAGAGGTCCGTCATTACTGCCGC
>JBBAVS010000259.1:0-1749 GCA_040397585.1 Pirellulales bacterium | reverse complement strand
TGCGACCTCTTGACCCCCAGTCAAGCGCGCTAGCCAGACTGCGCCACGCCCCGAAACCGCCGCGGGACGACAGTGCCATCGGCACCGCCGCCCCACGACGTTCTCACTATGGCATACCCAGCCGTAGGGTTCAACACGACTTGGCCACGGCCGCGTTCCACCCGTCAGGCACGGGCCGAGAGACTGGCTGGGCCTGCCGCCGGATGGCGTTCGCAGACGAAGCCCAGGCAGTTCCACAGGGCGGCCGCCGCAGCTCCGCCCACGTAGCCCAGGATCGCCGTCGCCACGAGCAGCAGCGCCGCCATCAACGGATCGAAGGCCTCGACCACCACCTCCGACTTCATCTGATGCATCCGCAGCACGAAGTCGGCCACCCGCTGCGCCTGCCCCGTCGCCACGAGCACCAGCCACACGCCATGCCACGCCGTGAGCATGACCGCCGCCACCACGCCCAGCCGATTCGGATCGATATGCGTCATCACACACCTCCTCGCTTTCAGGTTCGCTCGGAATCACCTCCATGCCTCGGTCGCTACCGGCCGCGGCGTGGATGCCTCGGCCTCTTGAAAACGCTACGCACGCCCCGCGACCCCCGGCCAGCAGCGTCGGCCCCGCACCCCAAACGCCCGTTCCCGGCCGCCCCTCGCCGCCGGCCTCCCCGGCTGACACACTGGTGATCCACGCCGTCGCCCGGCCACCCATCCCCCACCACCTCGCCCGCGCCATGAACGCCCCGAGCCACGCCGCCCCAGCCGCCCCGTTCGCCTCCCGTCTCGCCGCCGCCATCACCGCCCGCCGCACGCCCTCGTGCATCGGCCTCGACCCGCGCCGCGAAGCCCTGCCCCCCGCGCTCGGCGCCGCCACGGCCCATGACCCGAAGGCGCTCGCCGACATCTTCGCGACCTTCTGCCGCGAGGTGATCGACGTGGTGAGCCCGCTCGTGCCGATCGTGAAGCCGCAGCTCGCCTGCTTCGAGGCCATCGGCCCCCACGGCATGACCGCGCTCGCCGACGTGATCGCCCACGCCCGCGCGAAGGGCCTGCTCGTGCTCGCCGACGGCAAGCGCGGCGACATCGGCTCCACCGCCGAGGCCTACGCCGAAGGCTGGCTCGGCGGACCGTGGGCCTGCGACGCCCTCACCGTGAACCCCTACCTCGGCCACGACTCGATCGAGCCCTTCGTGAAGACGGCCGAGGCACGCGGCGCCGGGATCTTCGTGCTCGTGAAAACCTCGAACCCCGGCAGCAAGGATTTCCAAGACCTCGTCTGCGACGGGCAGACCAACTACGAGCACGTGGCCGCGGCCGTGGAGGCGCTCGCCGCCCGCACCGCCGCCGGCGGCCGCTACGGCGCGGTGGGCGCCGTCGTGGGCGCCACCTGGCCGAAGCAGCTCGACGATCTTCGCGCCGCGATGCCCCACACCTGGCTGCTCGTGCCCGGGTTCGGCCGCCAGGGTGGCCGGGCGTCGGACGTGCGCGGGGCATTTGCCCCCGACGGCTTGGGCGCGCTGATCGTGAGCGCCCGCGACGTGATCTTCGCCCACGCCCGCCCCGAGATGAACGCCGGCCTCGCCGATCACCAGTGGCAAACCGCCGTGGAGCGGGCCTGCCACGAGATGATTCACCGCCTCGCCGCCGACACGCCCGCAGCCGCGCTCCGCGAGTGAGCCGTCGGAGCACTCACGCTCCCCGTCAGCCGTCAGGAAGCCCAATCGCGTAAGCGATGGGGATCGCGTCCAACGAAACGCAA
>JBBAVS010000258.1:0-1795 GCA_040397585.1 Pirellulales bacterium | reverse complement strand
GGTTTCGGCGTCGCCACCTCCGCGTTGCGGAATCATCGGGGCGGAACAAAGCGGATGCAGCCTTCGCAGTGCACGTGCGGTCAGCCGTTGTTCTTCGAGAACACGCTGTGTCTCGGCTGCGGGGCGGAGGTGGCCTACGAACCGCTCCGCCGCCGGCTCGGTGCCATCGCGGCCGCTCCCGACGGGCTCTGGACGGTGTGCGGTGACACGCTCGATCCGCCGCCGCTCTTTCGGTTGTGTGCGCATCGCACCGCGGCCTCGTCGTGCAACTGGCTCGTCCCGGCGTCGGAGCCGGCGGCGATCTGCCTGTCGTGCCGACTCACGCGCACGGTCCCGCCGCTCGACCGGCCGCGCAACGCCGCCCGGCTGCTGCACCTCGAGACGGCGAAGCGGCGCGTGGTGTCGATGCTCCAGCGGCTCGGCCTGCCGCTCGTGCCCAAGACCCGCGACCCTGAGAACGGCCTCGCCTTCGATTTCCTCGAATCGCTCCCCGGCGAGCCAGCGGTGATGACGGGCCACATGGGGGGCGCGATCACGCTCAACGTGGCCGAGGCCGACGACGACTATCGGGAGAAGAACCGCGAGAGCCTCCGCGAGCCCTATCGCACCGTCATCGGCCACATCCGCCACGAGCTCGGCCACTACTACTGGGATCTGCTCGTCCGCGACACCCCCTGGATCGAGCCGTTTCGGCAGGTCTTCGGCGACGAACGGGCCGACTACGGCGAGGCCCTGAAGAAACACTACGCGGAAGGGCCCGCGCCCGACTGGCCTGGCCGCTGCATCAGCAGCTACGCCGCATCGCATCCCTGGGAGGACTGGGCGGAGACGTGGGCCCACTATCTCCACATCCGTTCGACGCTGGAAACGGCCTCGCTCTATCGGCTCGACATCTCGCAGTCGCCGGTCCGCGTGACGCCGTTCACGGCCGAGGTGGTACGGGGGATGCCGCTGCCCCCCACGCCGCCGGAGGCGGTGGACGCGTTCGTGGAGTGGATCAACGCCTGGATCCGGCTCACGGCGGTGCTCAACGAGACGGCCCGCAGCATGGGCCAGCCCGACACGTATCCCTTCGTGTTGAGCGGCGTGGTAGTGGCGAAGATGTTCTTCGTCCACTGCGTGGTGCAAGGGGAGCGTGTGGCGAAGACGGCCCCGCCGCCCGAAACGCTCGCCCCACCGGCCGCGGAGCCCGGCACTGACCCCTCCCCAGTTTCTGTACCAGAGCTCATGAGAGAGTAGGGGAACACCTTGGGCCCCTGTCCATCGTCGAAGTGACAGTCCACCGCGGATCGCATGTTGACCCGCAGTTCGTCGATTGAATCGGCCTCGGTGAAGATCGATTCACCAACCGCTCTGGCGGTGAAGCCGCCCTCGGGCGATTCGTCCCCGAGAAACACGATTTCGATCACGACTTTCGCAGCTGTTGACGGCGGCGACGAGTTCGCGGGAATCCTTGGCCAGAAAGTAGATTTCTGTTCGCGACTGGACCCACGTCTCGAGCCGACCGTGCGCCGGGAAGCCGTCACGATCTACGAGGATTCATGGGCCGTTGGGGCCCGCGTGCAGGGATGGACTTGTCTCGAAAACGGATAATTTGCGACACGTTTTCTGGACGTGTCGCTGCCGGCGACATGCTACCGCTGCTCGAGGCCCAGGCGAGTTCGGAAATCGAGCACATTGTCACCACCACGGACAGGCTGTTTCGCTTCGCCGGGGGTAGCGACGCAGCTGACCCGCCCACGAAAGAAGCGCTGCGGTATCGCCACGCTCTCCTCGACGGGTTCGCCACGCTTCC
>JBBAVS010000257.1:0-1811 GCA_040397585.1 Pirellulales bacterium | reverse complement strand
TACGGCGGCCGCCCGCTTCGGCTAGCGCACGGTCAGTCGGCGATGGCACGTGGCCCGCCGCCGATCACGACACAGCGGACTGCGGCTTCCCATCATCCTCGAGAGTCGCCGCCACGTCTTGCCCAAACGTCTCCCGTCATGCGTCGCCTGCTCCGGCCCTGTCGGCGGCGTCGTGTTCTGCCGTCCGTAGACCTACGGCCGGTTTTTCATGCGCGACCGGACGAGCCTCTGGGCGGCTGCAGTCGACAAAACGGAATCCGATTTCGTGCCCGATTTTCCCAGCGTGGCGGCCGTATACTTCGACTCTAAGACAGCGACCGAGGGGCGTCGGGGCCAACGGTTGGCCAGTGGTGATCTTCTATTTCGTGCAAGCGTGTTGCTATGACCGGCAAACAATTCTTCGATTGGCAGACCTCCGGCGGCACCGATGACGTCATGCGGATGGTCGATTGCCTCGAACGAGCGGACGTGGCTTGGTGCTGCATCGGCGGAATCGCCGTGAACCATTGGGCCGAGCAGCAGATGGTGACCCGCGACGTCGATGTCGTGATTGCGCTCGACACCGTGACGCTGGCGGTGCGCCGGCTGGAGGAGTCGGGGTTTACGAGTGAACGATTCCAGTGGTCGATCAACCTGCAGGGTCGTTCGGCGGTGTCCATCCAGCTCTTGACCGAGGATTTTTACCGGGGCTTTCCCGAACGGGCAGTGCCGGCGGACGTCCACGGCATTCTGATGCGCGTCGCCTCGCTGGACGACACACTCGCCGGAAAAATGAAGGCTTGGTCTGAGCCTACTCGACGTCAGAGCAAGCAGGCGAAGGACTTCACCGACATCGTCAGGCTGGTTGAAGCGCACCCGCACCTGTGGCCGAGACTCACGCACCCCCTGCAGCAGCTCGTGGAGCGGCCGGCTGGCTGAGGCAGCGGAAAAAGGTGACAGGAAAAGGTGACAGCCACCTTTTTCAGGCCGCCCGATAAATGCAGAGCCCGACCCGTGCGATGTGGTCCTGAAGGGGCCGGTAGGTGATCCGAGCGACCGGCTGCACCTCGAACCGATACGGCAGCGGCAGTTCCTCCAAGTCGCCGGCGATCGCTTCCGCCTCGAGGGGCGTCACGTCGCCCATGACCGCCAGATCGACGTCAGACCGCTCGGTGTGCGTGCCCTTGGCCCGCGACCCGAAGAGAATCGCCGCCGTCACCTGCGGATGCCGGCGAAACACGTCGCGCATCATCGACAGTTCACGGTCGGGAAACGGCGCCGGACTCATGTGTTTTTTCGCGCCCCGAGAAGTTCCCTCACCTGGGCAAACGCGGCGAGGTAGCGGCCGTGAATCGCATCCACGGCCTCTTCGAACTTCGCAGCATCGTAGGTGTGCGAGAGCAGGTTGCGGTGGTCGATCATGTCGATCCACGTCTGGCCGTCATCCAGAATCCGAGCTGCAAAGGCGTCCTTGATCACCTGCCGCGGTGTCACCGCACTGAGAACCACGCCGCTCTGCTCCAGGTAGTCTTTGACCGTCTTCCAGGCGAGTTCAAGCGTGTACTCGAACCGCTGCACGGCCCCTTCCTTCTCGAGTTGGTTCAGCGCGGATGGACCGCGTGAGAGCGCATCGTTCAGCAGTGACAAAGCTCGGTCGAAGTTCTCGAACCGCTGCTGCCAACGGATGTCCGGGCTGTGATTCATGGCAAGGACTCCGAGAGAAAGTATACCGTCGGCGAACCTGCGGCCCGTGACGCCCCGGGGCAGGCGGGCCGGCAAACTGCGGATTCCGCGGGTTGAAAACCCGCGGCCCCGCAAAAACGCCGCCGCGG
>JBBAVS010000256.1:0-1882 GCA_040397585.1 Pirellulales bacterium | reverse complement strand
CGGCTCCCGTCCCCGATTTACCCCGGCTCCCGTCCCCGATTTACCCCGGCTCCCGTCCCCGATTTACCCGCTGGGGCATGGTGTGACTCATGCGCGACATTGACCTTCTCGCCGATCTGCCGCCCCCCGACGACTTCGAGCCGTCGTCGCTGCGGGACGACATTCGGGACGAACTCCAGGATCACTTGCAGTGTGCGTTTCGCCGGGAAGTGTTGCGAGATGGCGATGAACCCGCCGCCCAGGCGCGGGTCCTGAACCGCTTTGGCGATCCGAAACAACTCGCCCGCCGCCTCTGGTGGCAGGCCATGTGGAGCCGTGTCATGGGAAAGAAGCTGTTGGCCGGTTTGCAGTGGGCGGTCACGCTGGCCGCGGTGTTCTGCGCCGGGGCGGTGTATGTGACGAACGCGCGGATCCTGGGCGAGCTCGAATCAGCCCGCACGGAGGATCGGCGAAGCACGGCGAGCCTCGCGCACGAACTCCAGGAACTCCGCCAGCAGATCGCCGTGGCCCAGGATCAGGCGAACGGTCGGCGGGCAGACGGGCAGCCAGGGGCGACGGATGGCCCTCCTGGTGCACCGGGCGATGCGGAGGCCGCCGCCGCGGCACTCGAGTCCTTCGCCAAAAAGCCGTCGCTGACCGTTCAGCTGGTGTACGACCGTGAAGGACGTCCGCCGGTCGAGGAGCCAGTGAAGGAGATGAAGTTGATTGGCGGTGGCAGAGTGTATGAAGGCGGCGTGGCCCCTGGCGGGGGCATGCCAGGTGAACCCGGTCGCTACCTCTTTACCGTTCCCGGTGGGGAGCGGTATCGCTTGATCATCACCCTTGCCGATGGTCAGACCTCGGAGCGAGACGTTCTGGTTCGGGAAGATCTACCACGCGAAATGACCGTTGTCTGCCCTGAGCCGCGCACGAAGGTTGCCGTGGCGATTACGGGGTCGCCGTTGCCGGAGGATCTGCAAGACGCAGTTGGTGCCGGTGTCTGGTTGAAGCAAAATCCTGCGATGGTCGTCGAGGCTGTGGAGTGGCGATTGCCGAATGTGCATGATCAAGAAGTCGTGTTCGATGATGCGGGAAAGGTCACCTGGCTTCACGTTTGCCAGCCTTTCTCGGGGAGGACCATTCACCAATTCGACTTGGGAGCCGCTTCGGAAGACGACCGTCGAATCGTCTTGGTGAGTGGCCCCGTCGACATTTGTTGGGCGCCGTACATCAAGCCGGAGGACGGTTACATGCCCGAGTTGAAGCTTCGAGGTGAGCCCTTCCGCCGCATCGTGAAGCCGGGCGAGGATCACTGGGAGTTGGAGATCCCCGAAGAGTTGGTCGCCGACATGCGGAAGGTATTGGCGGCCGCGAAGAAGGCGGGCGACTGACGCGACGGGTGCCGAGTTGCAGCTGACGCGAGGCATGCGGTACGGCGGTGCGCGGGAGGGGCTGAGCGGTGCGGTGCCACGCGGAGGGACCCGCAGGTTGAAAACCTGCGGCCACTTTCGGGCAGGTTCTCGATAAGTGGGTGCAGGTTTTCAACCTGCAAAGGAAGCACACCCGACGTCGAGTTCCGCAGGTTATAAACCTGCGGCCACTTTCGGGCAGGTCCTCGATGAGTGGGTGCAGGTTTTCAACCTGCACAGGAAGCACGCCCGACGTGGAGTTCCGCAGGTTAAAAACCTGCGGCCACTTTAGAAAACCTGCGGCCACGTTCGGACACACGGGTTCGACGCCTTCGGCCCCATCGGAGAACGAAGCGAGGGGCTGCCCGTGCCCGGGAGCCGGCGTTTGGTTTCTCCGCGCAGCCTGGAGGGCGAAGCGGAGAGACCACCGAGCGAGCGAAGCCCAGGATGGGCGTAGCGAGCGTCCGGCGATGGGCATGGGCAGCCCCGAGCGG
>JBBAVS010000255.1:0-1932 GCA_040397585.1 Pirellulales bacterium | reverse complement strand
GACCTCGTGGACTCCGCCGCTCGGGGCTGCCCCTACCCGTCGCCGGACGCTCGCTGCGCCCATCCTGGGCTTCACTCGCTCGGTGGTTTCTTCGCTACGCCATCCTGGCTCCGCGAAGAAAGCCAGCGCCGGCTCCCGGGCACGGGCAGCCCCTCGCTCGACCGAAAGTGGCCGCAGGTTTTCAACCTGCCGGCCCGGAGGGCCGGCCACCAACCCAGCCCGCACCGGCCACGAGGGCGGTGCGGGCGTGAGTTCAGTACGTCTTGCCGAGCGCCGCCTGGGCCGCCGCCAGCCGGGCCACCGGCAGGCGGAACGGCGAGCAGCTCACGTAGTCGAGCCCGATGTGGTGGCAGAACAGCACCGAGTGGGGATCACCACCATGCTCGCCGCAGATGCCGAGCTTGATGTCCTTGCGGGTCTTCTGCCCCTTCTCGACGGCGATCTTCATCAGCTGGCCCACGCCGGAGGCGTCGATCGACGCGAACGGATTGGCCTTGAAGATGCCTTCGTCGGTGTACTTCCCGAGGAACGACCCCATGTCGTCACGGCTCATGCCGAGGCACGTCTGGGTGAGGTCGTTGGTGCCGAACGAGAAGAACTCGGCCGTTTCGGCGATCTCGTCGGCCGTGAGCGCGCCGCGCGGGATCTCGATCATCGTGCCGACGAGATACTTGATCTTCTGACCCGTCTCGGCCTGCACCTTCTCGGCGACGGCGTGGACGATCTCCACCTGGTTGTCGAGCTCCTTCTTGAAGCCGACGAGCGGGATCATGATCTCCGGCTTCACCTTGATGCCGGCCTTCTGCACCTTGGCCGCGGCCTCGAACACGGCCCGGGCCTGCATCTCCGAGATCTCCGGATAGCTGATGCCGAGGCGGCAGCCACGGTGGCCGAGCATCGGGTTGAACTCGTGCAGGGCCGCCACGCGGGCCTTCACGGTCTCGAGCGGGAGCCTGAGCTTCTTGGCGAGGTCGGCCTGGGCCTTCTCGTCGTGCGGCACGAACTCGTGCAGCGGCGGGTCGAGGAAGCGGATCGTCGCCGGGCGGCCGTCGAGCGCCTTGAAGATGCCCTCGAAGTCGTCCCGCTGGTAGGGCAGGAGCTTGCCGAGCGCGGCCCGGCGGGCCTCCTCGGTCTCCGCGAGGATCATCTCCCGCATCGCGTCGATGCGGTCGCCCTCGAAGAACATGTGCTCGGTCCGGGTGAGGCCGATGCCCTCGGCGCCGAACGCGATCGCATGCCGAACCTGCTCGGGGGTGTCGGCGTTGGTGCGGATCCCGAGCTTCCGATGCTTGTCGGCAAGCTTCATGATGAAGTCGTAGTACTGAAAGACCTCCGAGTCGGCGGGCTTCATCGTCTTGGCGATCAGCACCTGCTTCAGCTCGCTGTCGGCGGTCTTGATGCCGCCGGCGAACACCTCGCCCGTCGAGCCGTTGATCGAGATCGCGTCGCCCTCGCGAAGCGTCTTACCGGCGCACTTGAGCGTGCCCGCGGCGTAGTCGATCTGAATCGCACCGGCACCGGCCACACAGACCTTGCCCATCTGCCGGGCTACGAGGGCCGCATGGCTCGAGACGCCGCCGCGGCTGGTGAGGATGCCCTCGGCGGCGATCATGCCGCGAAGGTCCTCAGGGCTCGTCTCAACGCGGGCCAGGACGACCTTCTGCCCCTTGTGGGCCAGCTCCTCGGCCTTGGCCGCCGTGAACACGAGCTGGCCGGTGGCCGCGCCCGGGCCGGCGGGCAGGCCGGTGGTGAGCACTCGGCCGCTCTTCTTGGCCGCCTCGTAGTCGTGGCGGTCGAAGATCGGGGCGAGCAGCTGCGAGAGGGCGTCGGGATCGGCCGACTGGATGGCGTGCTCGGCCGTCATCAGCTTCTGCTTCACCATGTCGTGGGCGATCTTCACGTAGGCCAGCGCCGTCCGCTTGCCGTGCCGCG
>JBBAVS010000254.1:0-2051 GCA_040397585.1 Pirellulales bacterium | reverse complement strand
GGTCGAGTAGGCCCGGGGGCTTTCGCCCCCAGGCCTCTCACAGAACCGGACTGGTGGGTCACACATCCGGCTCTTTGGGTTCCGTTCTCACAGGTCGAACAAAAGCGTTTGACCAGAGGCCAGTTGAGGGCGAGGGGTCAGTGCCTCCCACGTGGAGACAAGCGATACCAGACGCTCGTGGAACCAAGCGTTCGGGTAAGCCGTGGTCATCCCGTAGGTGTTGGCCTGATACCACGCTCCACGTCGGCAGTATGCAGCCTGCGTGGCTCCACGCCGGCTCACACCGCGTTGCTGCAAGTGCCGGGAGAGATATCGGGGTCGCTTCTTCTGCCGCACGAGGATCGCCCGCAACCGTCGCCGGATGTGGGCGTCCCACCTGGAAAGTCGGTGAGTGTTCTCCTCGGTGCAGATCCTGAAGTACCCCGACCATCCTCGGAGGTAGATGTTGAGCTGTTCGATGCACCGAGAGGACGACTGGCCCCACATCCGGGGCGTGAGCTCCCGGATCTTGGCGTCCATCCGCTCCTTGGTGCGGTTCGAGACATGCACTTCCACCTTCGTCCGATCCTTGGCTTTCCTGAGGGTAAAGCCGAGGAAGTGGATCTCGTCAGGACGGGCGACCTTGCTCTTCTCCTCGTTCACCTTGAGCCGCAGTCGGCCTTCCAGGAACTTTCGGATCGAGCCCATCACCCGCTGACCGGCCCGCTCGCTCCGCACGAAGATGTTGCAATCGTCGGCGTAGCGGACAAAGCGGAGCCCCCGTCTCGCCAGCTCCTTGTCGAACTCGTCGAGTACGACGTTGGAGAGGAGCGGTGACAGGGGACCGCCCTGGGGAGTGCCCTCATCGGTACACACCCGCGTGCCATCCGGCATCACGACTTTCGCCTTCAGCATCCGGCCGATCAGCTTCAGGATCCGGGAATCCGCGACCTTCTGGCCCAGACGGCTCAAGAGCCGCTGGTGATTGACGCGGTCGAAGAACTTCGAGAGGTCGATATCGACCACCACCCCGTATCCGTCGCCGACATACTCCTTCGCTTCGGCGATCGCCGTGTGCGCCCCGCGTGCAGGCCGGAATCCGTGGCTGCTTGAATGAAAGGTCGGTTCGAAGATCGGCTCCAGAACCTGGAGCACGGCCTGTTGAACCCACCGGTCAATCACGTTCGGGATGCCCAGTCCGCGCTGGCTTCCGTCTGGCTTGGGAATCCAAACCCTGCGGATGTCACCCGGCTGGTACGTCCCGTCCATCAGCGCACGGTGCAGTCGTGGCAGAAGTGACCGGGCGGCGCCCAGTACCTCCTTCACGCTGCATCCGTCCACACCCGGAGCGCCCTTGTTGCGAACAACGTTCAGCAGGGCCGTCGCCAGGTTCGCTGGCGACGCCGCTGCCTCCAACAGCCGACCTGCGTCGGCTGCACTGGCGCCGAGCTCGCTCGCTGTCTTGCGGTTCGCTGTGTGCAGCAGGAAGTCTCTGCCGACGGATGCGTCCGACGGTCCCGACTTCCCGCTCCCTTGCGGGCTGGCGGCAAACACGAACTTCAATTGGCGTGATCTCATGCTTCAAAACCCATCGCCCCCTTCGCTCCACCCGCTTTCACGGGCTTCATCGCTACTATGAGGCGATCCGACTTCTCCTCCGGCTTCGGGCCCGCGTCGTTGCCTTCTTGGGTCCTACCGTCTCCGGACCGGAGGAGATCTCTTGGAGTAAGGATGAGTGACTTCCCGTCGCCGCCGCCCCCACTACCGTCCTGTCGCGATTGGATATCGGGCGTCGCGTTGAGTCGCACGCTTGCCCAGGCAGGCCGGCCTTACGGGGGTTCACTTGCGTTCGGTGCTGCGGTTCACCTCGGGCTTCCATCCCACACGCCCTCGCGGGAAAGACCTCGACTGTGCAATGCCAGTCTCGACCTCGTGCAGCTGCCTCCGGCTTCTGGTTGCCTCCAACAGGCCCCATAAAGGACTCTCACCTTCTGTCATTCATCCATGTCCAACGCACAACTCCAGTCGGGCCAGGCCCTCCTTCCGTTCCGAACACCACCGCTCCTTCGGTC
>JBBAVS010000253.1:0-2304 GCA_040397585.1 Pirellulales bacterium | reverse complement strand
GTGGCCACGCAGCCCCCCTGGTCGATCGCCACGTCGATGATCACGGCGCCCGGCTTCATCAGCTTGAGGTCGTCACGCTCCACGAGGTGCGGGGCGCGGGCCCCGGGGATCAGGATGCTCCCGATCACGAGGTCGGCCCAGCCGAGCCGCTCACGAATCGTGTGGCGATCGGAGTAGAGGCAGTCGATGTTCGGCGGGGTGACGTCGTCGAGATACCGGAGCCGCTCGAGGCTCGTGTCGAGGAGGGCGATGTTGGCTCCGAAGCCGGCCGCCACCTTCGCCGCGTTGGCTCCCACCGTGCCGGCCCCGAGCACGAGCACGTTGGCCGGGGCCACGCCCGGCACGCCGCCGAGGAGGATGCCGCGGCCCATCTGCGGCCGTTCCAGAAACTTCGCCCCCTCCTGAATGCTCATCCGCCCGGCCACCTCGCTCATCGGGATCAGGAGCGGCAGCCGGCCCTTGTCGTCGCGGAGGGTCTCGTAGGCCACGGCGGTGGCCCCGGTGGCCATGAAGCCCTCGGTGAGCTGCCGGTCGGCCGCGAAGTGGAAGTAGGTGAAGAGCGTCTGGCCGCCGCGGATGAGCGCGAGCTCCTGCGGCTGCGGCTCCTTCACCTTGACGACGAGGTCGGCCTGCCCGAACACGGCGGCCGGGCCGTCCACGAGCGTCGCCCCGGCGGCGGCATAGGCTTCGTCGGGGAGCCCCGAGCCCGCCCCGGCCCCGCGTTCCACGATCACGGCATGCCCCGCGCGGACGAGCTCCTCGGCCCCCACGGGCAGGATGCCCACGCGGTATTCGTCGCGCTTCGTCTCCCGGGGCACGCCGACGATCACGAGACCACCGGCTTGGTGAGCGACTGGATCTTGAAGCTGGCAGGCATGGGCAGCGAGTAGGTGCCGTCCTTGTCGGGCACCACCGGCGGCGTGGTCTCCCAGGTGGGATTCTCGGGCATCGTCCGGTAGTCGAGCTTCATGGCGTCGTCGTACTTCCAGGTCTTGCCGGAATACGTCGCCAGCCGGCCGAGCACCGCCGAGAAGCTCGAGGTGGTGCCGTAGTAGGCGTCGTTCTTGGGCGTGTCGGTGCGGATCGCGGCATGGAGCTCGTCGTGCTCGACCTGGTAGGGATCGGGATTCTCGCCGGAAAACTTCCAGAGCTCGTTGCCCTCGAGGTCGGTGATCCGGGCGTGGCCGGGATGCAGCGAGAGCAGGCCCTTCGTGCCCTGAAAGTGCTCCTCGACGTGGTTCTCGCCGCCCGGGAACTGCTTGCACTGGCTGGCGATCCGCACGCCGTTCGGGTAGGTGAAGGTGACGGCGTGGTGGTCGTAGATCTCGCTCGACTGGCCCGGCACCCGCTGCTGCCGCCCGCCCACGCCGTAGGCCGAGATCGGCAGGCGGTCGAGGAACCAGTTGGCGATGTCGATGTTGTGGACGTGCTGCTCGCAGATGTGGTCGCCCGAGAGCCAGTTGAAGTGATACCAGTTGTTCACCTGGTACTGCATTTCGGTCTGGTTTGGCTGGCGGTCGCGGAACCAGATGCCGCTGCCGTTCCAATACACCTGGCCCCCGATGATGTCGCCGATCATGCCCTGGCGGACCTTGGCGAGGGCCTCGCGGTAGTTGGTCTGGTAGCGGCGCTGGAGGCCGACCACCACCTTGAGCTTCTTCTCGTCGGCCCGCTTGGCGGCCTCGAGGCAGAGCCGGGCGCCGTAGGCATCCACGCAGACCGGCTTCTCCATGAAGATGTGCTTGCCCGCCTCGACCGCGGCGGTGAAGTGAAACGGCCGGAAGCCCGGGGGCGTGGCGAGGATCACGAGGTCGCAGGCGTCGATCACCCGCTTGTAGCCGTCGAGCCCGTCGTAGCGGCGGTCTTCGGGACAGTCGACCTTGTCCTTCACCTCCTCCAGCGCTCGCATGGTGCCGTCGATGCCCCCCTTGAAGGCGTCGGCGATCGCGGTGAGCTTCACGTTGGAGCCGGGCACGGAGAGCGTTTGCACGATCGCGCCGCGGCCGCGGCCGCCGGCGCCGATCAGGCCCACCTTGAGCGTTTCGCCCGACGGGTTGTCGGCATGCACGCCCCGCATGCCGAGCGTGGTGGAGGCGACGGCGGCGGTGGAGCCGGCGGCGCGGAGGATGTCGCGACGGGTGACGGTGGACGGCGCGGCAGACAGGGGCTCACTCATCGGAAATGCTCCCGGGATAAGACGGCGGACGAAATGTCGCAGGAGAATACCGCCGCGACGAACCAGTGGGCAAACAGAGGCAGGGGGCAGGCGGAACGCTGACGCCGCCGCAGGAAGCCCAATCGCGT
>JBBAVS010000252.1:0-2385 GCA_040397585.1 Pirellulales bacterium | reverse complement strand
GCCGGCGATGCGGTCAACGTGGCCTTCGTCGGCAGCGAGGAGGAACTGCACCGCGTGCTCGGCTCGGCCGGCTGGTACGCCGCCGACCCGATCACGCTGCGGACGTCGCTGCGGATCGCCGCCGACGTCGTCCTCCAGAAGCCCTACCCGCACGCGCCGGTGAGCGACCTGTATCTCTGGGACCGCAAGGAGGACGCGGCCTTCGAGCAGCCGGTCGGCGAGAGCCCGAAGCAGCGGCACCATGTCCGCTTCTGGCGGTCGCGGGAGGTGGACGCCGCGTCACGTCCACTGTGGCTGGGGGCGGCCACGTTCGACGAGCGGGTCGAGCTCAGCCGGACGGCGGGCATCACCCACAAGATCGCGCCCGACATCGACACCGAGCGAAACAAGCTCGTCCACGACGTCATCCGCAGCGGGCACCTCGACGGCTACTACTGGGTGGACCGGTTTCACGAGGCGGCCGAGGGCCGAAACGGCGGCGGTGACCGGTACGTCACCGACCGCCGGCTCGTGATCGGCGTCATCGGCCTGCGCCGGTAGCCGGCGGCGGGGCGGCGGACTCGTCGATCTCCCTGACGGAGAAGTCGCCGTAGATCGCGATCGCCCGGCCGGCCTTTTCCGCTTTCCACCAGGCGACGATCTGCGTCGCATCCCCCGCCTTCAGGCCCTTGCCGAGGTAGTGGACCTTGATGTTTTGCTTTTCGAGATCATCGAGGGCTCGTGCCAAGCCAAACCATGGTGCAAGTCGTTGCTTGACGAACTTCATTTTGGCTCCCATGTCGAGTGCCAAGACTTCTTTTCTGGCGGCGGCGTCGAAGACAGCACCTTGCAGGGCGAACATCGGTTCGATGCCGTTGATTCCGTTCGGCAGATCTCCCTTCAAGTGGTCGGCATAGAACCTCAGGCCCGCGGCGATCGCCTCGGGAGGCGAGACTTCGGCGACGGCTTCCCGGGCCGATTGTTCGTGACGATAGCCCGCAGGCGGGTCGAGTGACAGAAGCGCCGGATCAATCTCGATATCCCACTCAAAGTCCGAAAGCACGGAGACAAATCGCTGGCTTTGTTCATCGTCCGACAGCCGGACTTCCTGCTCGACCCGCACGGGCAGATCGGTGGCGGGGTCGATGTAAACCCGCATGCTGACCCATTCCGGATCGTTCTCGCCGATCCACTTCTTTGTCATGCGATAGCCACGAGCGGCGACCGTGCCCACCTGCTTTCCCTCGATCGGTTCGCCCCATGACCCGTCAGCCTGCCGGAACTTTGCCAGCACATCCGGGCGTTGCCTGCGGTTATCCTTGGCCTCATCGTTCGAAAACGTCGTCGCACTCTTGCCTTCGGTGTCGAGCATGAGGCCGCCATCGCGGCCGAACACGGTCACCAGCGGGCCCATCTCGAGTCTCGCTCCTTCGGCTGTTTCAATCGTCACGAAGAAGGGAGTCTTCGCTGTTCCCGCAGCCTGCTCGACGCCAGGCACCGTGATTCGGTACCGAACGCTTTTCGCTTCGCGGACCTTCTCCAGCATCGCCGCGAAGGCCGCGTTGCCGTCGCGGCCGCTGATGCCCGGCATGATCATCACCGCGAGAGCCGCCGCCAGGCCGACCGTGGCGGCGATGCCGACCCGCCACCAGCCGGCTCGACTGGACCGGCCGGCCGCGCGGTTCCCGCCGGCCGGGGCCTGCCGCCGTGCGACTGCATCGCCGCGATCGTGCGCTCGACGAGTGCGGCGGACGGATGTTCCGCCACGGCAGTCTCGCGGAGGGCGGCGACGGCCGCATCGATGATGATCTCCGGTTGTGCTGGCTGCGTGGTCATGGGAATGGTCTCCGGGCTGTTCAGGGGTGCGCGGGGGCAGGCTTGGGGACTGGTGTCGGGGCGCGGTCTTCGAGCAGGCCGCGGAGGCGACCGCGGGCGCGGTGGACGAGCACACCCACGTGGCTGGTCGTGATTCCGCAGAGTGTCGCCACCTCGGCATGCGGCAGGGCCTCGATGACGGCCAGCGTGAACACCTCCGCCTGCCGGCCGGGCAGGGCGGTCAGGGCCAGCCGCAGCCGGTCGGCGAGTTCACCCGATGCCGCGCGGTCGGCCGGGCTCGGGGTGGGCGTGGCAAGCGTGGCGGCGGCATCGAGTGGCGCGGACCGGCGCCGGTCGCGGATCCGGCGCCGGATCAGGTCGATCGCCCGCGCGGCGCAGATCTTCCGGAGCAGGCCCGGCCAGTTCGTGACCGCGGTGCTCCTGCTGGCGCCGAGTGCGGCGACGAACGTTTCCTGGAAGCAATCGGCCGCATCGGCCTCGTCGTCGAGAAGCCGGCAGGCGAGCCGCCAGACGGCGTCGCCGTGCTCGTGGACGATCGCCCCCCAGTCGGTGCCGGGGCACGTGGCGGGG
>JBBAVS010000251.1:0-2395 GCA_040397585.1 Pirellulales bacterium | reverse complement strand
GGCCGCAGGTTTTCAACCTGCGGAAAAAGAAGGCCCCGGCCTGGATCGCTCCGGGCCGGGGCCTCGCATGAACGGGATCGAGTGGCTCAGACCGTGTGCGGCTCAGAAGCCCTCGTAGATCACGAGGATGTCGCCGCACTTCTGGAAGCGGATGATCACGGAGCAGCCGCAGCCGTAGTCGTACCGCACCTGGCCGCAGCCGAGGAGCGTGCACCGCGAGCTTTGGCAGGGGCAGCCCTGGCAGCAGGCCGGCAGGCACACGGGCACCGCCACGGTCTGGCAGGTCTCGGGACTCGTCGGCGTGAGCACGGTCTGATAGGTCGGCTCGCCGCAGCAGCCCTGGTTGCAGTGGTGGTGCTTGTGGGCGTGCTTGTGGCGATACTTGATGCAGGGGTTGGTCGGACACACCGTTTCGGCACCGCAGCCGGGCTCGCACCCGCACGACGGATCGATGGCACAGGCTGGCTCGAAGGCCGAGCAGCCCGGCTCGACCGCGGCACAGCCGGGATCGAGCTGACGGTGATGACGCCAACCGGCTTCGGCAAACGTGGCGGCGAGGAGCACCGCGGCCGAGGCGAAGAGCGAACAAAGCAGAACCGACTTGAAGCGAATCATGGGAGAGAACCTCCGTGGCAGAGACTGGGGACCGCCGGATCCTTCGAGCGGCGGTGGAGCCGGGATGCAGCCCGGCTCCGCTCAACTCTGGCACACCCCTCGGGCGAGTCAAAAACCCGCCCCGCGACGATCCGGTTTATTCGGAACGGTCGTTGTAATCGGACCCGGGTTTGGCCGCTGTCCCCATCGCTTACGCGATTGGGCTTCCTGATTCAGGAAGCGTAACGGCGTAAGCCGTACGATCGCCCTGATTCAGGAAGCGTAACGGCGTGAGCCGTACGATCGCCCCGTTCAGGAAGCGTAACGGCGTGAGCCGTACGATCGCCCCGTTCAGGAAGCGTAACGGCGTGAGCCGTACGATCGCCCTACGCCATCATCTCGCGAAACCGCACGAAGAGATACGCCGAGTCGTGCGGCCCGGCGGCGGCCTCGGGGTGATACTGCACGCTCGCGGCGCTCGCCGTCTTGTGCCGCAGGCCCTCGATGGTGCCGTCGTTCAGGTTGCGGTGCGTCACCTCGAGTTCGGGCGGCAGGGTCGCCTCGTCCACCGCGAAGCCGTGGTTCTGCGAGGTGATCTCCACCTTGCCCGTGGTGAGATCCATTACCGGCTGGTTGGCGCCGCGGTGGCCAAACGCGAGCTTGAAGGTCTTGGCTCCGCAGGCGAGGGCGAGCAGCTGGTGCCCCAGGCAGATGCCAAACATCGGCACCTTGCCAACGAGTCCTTTGACGGTGTCGACGCAGTATCCGAGCACCTCCGGGTCGCCGGGGCCGTTGGAGAGAAACACGCCGTCCGGCTTGTGGGCGAGCACTTCCGCAGCGGTCGCGCGGCCGGGCAGCACGGTCACGTCGCAGCCCACGCTCGTGAGGTGGCGGGCGATGTTCCACTTCATGCCGTAATCGAGGGCGACCACCTTCTTCTTTCCGGCCCAGGTTGTGACCGGAGCCGGGTCGCCCCCTTCGAGCGGCTGCGGCACGGGGCGAGCCCAGTCGTCGAGTGATTCCGTCCAGGCAGCCGGCCGCTCGGGCATCACCTCGCAAACGAGGTCGCGGCCCACGAGGGTTGGCGCGGCCTTGGCCTTGGCGACGAGTGCCGCGGGGTCGAGCACCTCGCTCGAGAGCACGCCCGTCATCGCGCCGCGGATCCGCAGGTGGCGGACGAGCGCCCGGGTGTCGATGCCCGTGAGGCCCACGACGCCGGCCTTGGCGAGATAGTCGCCGAGCGTGCCCTCGGAGGTGAAGTTGCTGGCGAGGCGGCTCGCCTCGCGGACCACGAAGCCGGCCATCTGGAGCTTGCCGCTCTCGATGTCGGCGTGGTTCACGCCGTAGTTGCCGATCTGCGGCGCGGTCATGCAGAGGATCTGGCCGCGGTAGGAGGGATCGGTGAGGATCTCTTGGTAGCCGGTCATCGAGGTGTTGAAGCACACCTCGCCCGACACGGTGCCGGTGGCGCCGAACGACTCGCCCAGGTAGACGGTGCCGTCTTCGAGTGCGAGTGCTGCGCGTGCCACGATGTCGGGCCCTCGGTGTGGATGGCTCCCGCGGATCTGTCGCGGGCTGTTGGCATGATACCGGCCCGCCGCGGGGCCGCAGCGGCCGTCATTTTCGCCGCGGAATCGCTCGGGATCCTGGGGCATCGTCAGGGGCTGCGGCCGTCCGTAAGATGCGGGGTGCGGGAGTCGCGGCGGTTGCCGTGGCGTGCCGCATTCGCCCCCGTAGCTCAGTTGGATAGAGCGGAGCTTTCCTAAAGCTCAGGTCACAGGTTCGATCCCTGTCGGGGGTA
>JBBAVS010000250.1:0-2405 GCA_040397585.1 Pirellulales bacterium | reverse complement strand
TGCACAAGCACCACCCCCGGCGTCGTATTCCGCAGGTTGAAAACCTGCGGCCACTTCAAAACCTGCGGCCACCCGTTCCCCACGTGGGTGCAGGTTTTCAACCTGCACAAGCACCACCCCCGGCGTCGTATTCCGCAGGTTGAAAACCTGCGGCCACTGCAAACCCTGCACAACCATCAGAGGTGTTCCCGTGAGCCATCGAAGCGGTCCCCCGCCGCCGCCCCCTTGGCCATGGTTCCTTGCCGTCGCCGCAGGCGACTCTCCGGCGCTCCGCATCATGAGCCGGCGGGCCGCAGCCGGGCTTCGGTGCCGCGGATGTGCGCGAGCCCCCAGTCGGCGATCGCCGACAGCACTGGAAGTAGCGACCGGCCCTTGGCCGTGAGGCGATAGCCGCTCCGGCCGCCGCCGTGGGGCGGGTCGAACGGTTCGGCCAGACCGCCCTTCACGAGCCGCTCGAGCCGGTCGGCGAGGATGTTGGTGGCAATCCGCTCGGGCGAGGCCGAGAACTCCTTGAAGAGCGCCTTGCCGCAGGCCATGTCGCGGATCACGAGCAGCGTCCAGCGGTCGCCGAACAGGTCGAGCGCACAGGCCACCGGACAGATCGACCGCCGCTTGCTTCGTGCCATCGCCTGCTGCCCGCGCGTGTCGCGGCTCCTCATGTCATGCCAGACCCTCTTGACGCTACCTTTGTCACTTGCATAATGCAAGCGTTATCGAATGCCCCGGCGAACGGCGTCTTCTCCTCGCAGGACCGCACCATGGCCTCCCTCGACCAGCATCCCACCGTCGTCGCGGTCCGCAGCAGACCCGCCCGGCCGGCGCCGGGCCGGGTGTCCGCGGCATGGCTGCGGGAGGTCTGCCTCGCGGCCGGGGCCGACGACGTGGGCTTCGTCGCCATCGACCGCGACGAGATCGCCGCCGACCGGCCCGACATCCTCGAGGTGTTTCCGGCGACGAAGACGCTCGTCAGCATCGTCTGCCACATGAACCGGGAGCCGGTCCGCAATCCGGCCCGGTCGGTGGCGAATCTGGAGTTCCACCGCACCGGCGATCACGTCAACGACGCGGCCCGCGAGATCGTCCGCGTGCTGGAGGACGAGGGGATCCGCGCGCTGAACCCCCCCATGGGCTTCCCCATGGAGGCGACGAAGTTCCCTGGCAAGATCTGGGTAGTGTCGCACAAGCCGGTGGCCGTCGCCGCGGGCCTCGGCCAGATGGGCATCCACCGCAACGTGATCCATCCCCGCTTCGGATCGTTCATCCTCCTGGGCACCGTGCTCCTCGCAGCCGAGGTGGACGAGGAATCGAAGCCGGTCGCCTACGACCCCTGCGTCAGCTGCAAGCTCTGCGTGGCCGCCTGCCCAGTGGGCGCGATCAAGCCCGACGGCCGGTTCGACGCCAGCTCCTGCCTCACCCACAACTACCGTGAGTTCATGAACGGCTTCACCGACTGGGTGGAGACGGTCGCCGACAGCCGCGACGGCAAGGACTATCGCCACCGCGTGAGCGACCAGGAGTCGGTGTCGATGTGGCAGAGCCTGAGCTTCGGGGCGAACTACAAGGCGGCCTACTGCCTCGCAGTCTGCCCCGCCGGTGAAGACGTGATCGCGCCGTTCCTCGACGACCGCGGCGGCTTCGTGGGCGAGTTCGTCAAACCGCTGCAGCAGAAGGAGGAGACCATCTACGTGGTCGCCGACTCCGACGCCGAGGCGCACGTGAGCCGCGCGTTTCCCCACAAGACGCCCAAGCGGGTCACGGGCATCCGCCCGTCGACGATCCACGGCTTCCTCGATGGGCTCAAGATCGTGTTCCAGTCGGGCAAGGCGAAGGGGATCGACGCGGTCTACCACCTCGTGTTCACCGGCGCCGAAACGGCCGAGGCGACGGTCACGATCCGGCAGCAGGCCCTCGACGTCCGGCCCGGGCTCGTCGGCACCCCCGACTGCACGATCCGGGCCGACGCCGCCACCTGGCTCGGCTTCCTCCGCAAGGAGCGGTCGATCGTGTGGGCGGTCATCCGCGGCAAGGTTCGCGTGGCCGGCGGGCTGGCGAAGCTCAAGGACTTCGGCCGCTGCTTTCCGGGCTAATGCCATCAACTCCCGCGCCGGACGCCGCTGCGACGCAGCGTTGGTCGTGGTCAGGATTGCCCGGATTTGGTGGCTGTCATCTTTCGCCCCTTTTGCCCGAAAGTGGGTGCAGGTTTTCAACCTGCACAAGCACCACCCTGGGCCTGGACTCACCGCAGGGTAGAAACCTGCGGCCACTTCGCTTTTGGCCCCTTGCCGCCTTCAAAAAAAACGACGCCGCGGGCGGGGCCTCGTCAGCCCCGCCCGCGGTCGGGCTTGCGTCTCGTTCTTCCTGTCACCGAGTCTTCCGTCCCGGGGCCGCATGTCGCTCGGCCAGGC
>JBBAVS010000249.1:0-2410 GCA_040397585.1 Pirellulales bacterium | reverse complement strand
TTGATCCTGACCGCGCTCGCCGTATCCATGACGCTCAACGCAGCCTGTGCGTGGCTGCCCCGACCGTCTGCACCACGGCCAACGCCGATCCTTCTGACGGTGGCTGACACCGTCCGCCAGCCCTGCCGGATGCCGCTGCTCCCGCAAAGCCCCACCCAGGGCGACGTGGACGCGCTGATCATCCAGTCCGGGCTCGCCATCATCGAGTGCGACGCCCGGCGCCAGCTCGCCGTGGACATCCTTGACGCACAGCAGACAGCGATCAAGGAGGCACCATGAGCCGGGGGACAAAAGCCACGCGCGAGCGCGCCGAAGAAATCATCGCCGTCATCCACGAGTGCCTTGAGGAAGGCCATCCGTGGGAGAACTGCGTGCCGGGCGAGAAGGGCGCACGCACGGAGGCGTGCGAGCGGCTGAAGATCAGCACGTCGGGCCTGCACCAAGCCTTGCAGGCGGCGAAACGGCAATACGACATCGAGCCGGATCCGTCGCGCTACATCCCGCGCAAGGGCGAGCCCATCTTCCGCATCGAAGCGTTGCCCGACGACGGTGAGCCGAGCGCCGAGGATTTGATCGCCGCGCTGGCCGCGCGCCACGCCAAGCGCAAGGCCCACCACGATGCCGCCAAGCTGCGACAGGTCCGTATCGGCCTCGGCGGCCCGATAGCGGTCGCCGGGTTCGGCGACCCCCACGTCGACGACAAGGGCTGCGCCTGGGGCGATCTGGAGCGCGACGTCCGCATCTGCCGGGACACGCCGGGGATGCTGGCGGTCGACGTCGGTGACAACTCGAACAATTGGGTTGGCCGGCTGATGCGGCTTTACGCCGAGCAGGAGGTGACGCCGAAACAGTCGTTGCAGCTGATCGAGTGGCTGATGTGCGCGCTGCCGTGGCTGCATTGGGAGGACGGCAACCACGACCTGTGGAACACCGAAAAGGGCGACCCGGTCGCCATCATGCACCGGATGCACAAGCGCCTCGGGTCCATGAACACGGGCGGCACGCGGCTGCAACTGAACCTGCCGGTCGGCGCGTCCGTCTTCATGCACATTCGCCACGACTTCCCCGGCGGCTCGCAATTCAACCCGGCGCACGCGCTCGTCCGCGAGACGCTGTTCGGTTTCCGCGACCACATCATGATGTGCGGCCACCGTCACCACACCGGCTACATCCCGGTCTGGCACAACGACCCGCGGCGTCTGTGCCACGGGTTCCGGCTCGGCACCTACAAGGACATGGACCACTACGCGGCCGAAAAGGGCTTCCAAGACGGCAATTGGGCGCGGTCAATGGCGGCGGTGATCGACCCGGAATGGGCGCACGATCCCGTTCGCTTCATCAAGGCGTTCTTCTCGCTGGAAGAAGCCGCCGAGTATCTGACATGGCGGCGCGGGAAATGGGAGTTGGGCTATTCAGCGTCGCTCTGACCCTGTTGCAAAAAAATCGCTGCCACTGTAGGCTTTGCGTCACTCTACCGGCGGAGCGCACCGGGGGTTCCAAGGGACCATAGATGTCAGAAGAAATCCTAGCGGGGGAACAAGCCGCGCCGGAGTTGGAGGTTACGGCCCCTCCCGCCCCTGAGATCCAAACGCCGGAAGACGCACCCAAGACCTTCACTCAGGAGGAACTGGACGCCGCGATCGGCAAGCGTCTCGCACGAGAGCAGCGAAAGTGGGAACGAGAGCAGCAGCGACAGGCACCACCGCCGGCCCCTCTCCCTTCGGCTGACCAGTTTGAGAGCACCGAGGCTTACGCCGAGGCGCTGGCAGAACAAAAGGCAGTTGCCTTGGTCGAACAGCGGGAACGGCAGCGGCAGCAGGAAGCTCTGATCGAAGCCTACTACGACCGTGAAGAACAGGCGCTGGCCGAGTATGACGACTTCAAGCAGGTCGCATACAACCCCTCCCTGCCCGTCACGGCCGAGATGGCCGAAACCATCCGCGCCTCCGACCTAGGCCCCCGTGTCCTCTATCACTTGGGGTCCAACCCGTCGGAAGCAGCTCGCATTTCCGCGCTGCCGCCGCTCTTGCAGGCCAAGGAAATCGGCCGGATCGAAGTCGCTTTGGCGGCGTCGCCCCCGGTCAAACGGACCACCTCTGCCCCTCCGCCTATCTCACCTGTTACCCCGACCAGCAGCGGCACGCCCGCATACGACACCACCGACCCCCGCTCGGTTCCCACCATGAGCACGTCGGAATGGATCGCGCAGGAACGGGCTCGGCAGATGAGAAAAGCGGCCCGCTAACCCCATCTGCAAGGAACCACTGACGTGGCCAACTCGCTTCTGACCATCGACATGATCACCAGGAAGGCCCTGGAGATCTTTGAGAACAACCTCGTCCTGACGCGGAACATCAACCGCCAATACGACGACAGCTTCGCCAAGGAAGGCGCCAAGATCGGCTCCACC
>JBBAVS010000248.1:0-2419 GCA_040397585.1 Pirellulales bacterium | reverse complement strand
ACATGGTGCTCCTCCTGGCGATCCGCGACGGCGCCAGCGACATCCACTTCGAGCCCTTCGAGACGGAGTTTCGCATCCGCCTCAAGGCCGACGGCGTGCTCCAGGAGATGGTGCCGCCGCCGAAGCACCTCGCCTTTGCGATCACCACCCGCATCAAGGTGATGGCCAATCTCGACATCGCCGAGCGGCGGCTCCCGCAGGACGGCCGCATCGAGCTCACCGTGGGCGGCCATCCGGTCGATCTCCGCGTGAGCGTGCTGCCCACGCTGTTCGGCGAGAGCGTGGTCATGCGAGTGCTCGACCGCGGCGTGGTCTCGCTCAATCTCGACAAGATCGGGATGGAGGAGGGGATGCTGCGGAAGTTCCGCGAGGTCTTGCGGCGGCCCAACGGCATCGTGCTGGTGACGGGCCCCACGGGCTCGGGCAAGACCACCACCCTCTACTCGGCGCTCTCGGAGCTCAACGACGTCGAAGACAAGCTGATCACCACCGAAGACCCGGTGGAATACGACATCGACGGCATCGTGCAGGTGCCGATCGACTCCGAGATCGGCAACACCTTCGCGGCCTGCCTGCGGGCGATCCTCCGCCAGGATCCCGACCGGATCCTCGTGGGCGAGATCCGCGACGTGGAAACGGCCGAGATCGCGGTGCAGGCCTCGCTCACCGGCCACATGGTGTTTTCCACGCTCCACACCAACGACGCCCCCTCCACGGTCACCCGGCTCCGCGACATGGGCGTGCCGCCGTTTCTGATCACGGCCACGGTGGAGGCGATCCTGGCCCAGCGGCTGGTGCGGCGGATCTGCACGGGCTGCCGCGAGGAGATCATGCCGGGGTCCGACGTGCTGGCCGACCTGGAGATGACCAGCGACCAGGCCGCCGACAAGAAGTTTTTCCGCGGCAAGGGCTGCGAGAAGTGCAACCGCACCGGCTACAAGGGCCGGCTCGGCATCTACGAACTCTTGATCATGAACGACGAGATGCGCGACCTGATCATCCGCAACGCCTCCACGGAAGAACTCCGCGACGTGGCCAAGCGGTATGGGATGGTCACGCTCCGCGAGTCGGGCATGCAAGGCATATTCAACGGCTGGACGACGGCCGACGAAGTGATTCGCGAAACCATCCTGGATGCGTAAGCCATGCCAACCTACCTCTTCGAAGCCATCGACGCGGCCACCGGCAAGGAAATCCGCGACACCGTAGACGCGGGGAGCGAGGCCGAAGCCCAGGCCACGATCCGGTCGATGGGCTACATGGTCACGAAGCTCAAGGTCGGCAAGTCGAAGGCCGGCAAGGGGGGCGGCGGCAAAGGCAAGAAGCCCGGCCGCACGTTCGCGATCGGCGGCGTGAAGGGCAAAGACCTCACGCTCTTCACGCGGCAGCTCTCGATCCTCCAGGATGCCGGCCTGCCGATCCTCCGCAGCCTCAAAGTGCTCGCGGAGATGCAGAAGCCGGGCCGGCTGAGAAACTCGCTGCTCGACGTGTGCGATGAGATCGAGGGCGGCTCCACGCTCTCCGAGGCGATGAGCAAGAGCCCCAAGGCCTTCGACCGCCTGTATTGCAACATGATCCGGGCCGGCGAGGCGGGCGGTGCGCTCGAGGTGATTCTCCGCCGTCTTTCGGAGTTCATGGAGCGGAGCGAGTCGCTGAAGCGGAAGGTGAAGGGCGCGCTGGTTTACCCGGTGGTGGTGGTGTGCGTGGCCGTGGGCATCCTCACGTTCATCATGCTGAAGATCGTGCCGCAGTTCAAAAAGATCTTCGACGACTTCGGCAGCACGCTGCCCGACATGACGCAGGTTCTGATCAACATCTCCACCTGGGTGTCGAACTACTGGTATCTGATCCCGGCGATCCCCTTCGGCTTCAACCTGATCATCAAGGCGATCAAGCTGGTGCCCTACGGCCGCTTCGGCTGGGATCTGTTCACGCTCAAGATGCCGGTGTTTGGCCAGCTCGTGGAGAAAAACATCCTCTCCCGTTCGGCCCGCACCCTGGGCACGCTCCTGGCGAGCGGCGTGCCGATCCTCGAGGCCCTCAACATCACGAAGGAGACCTCGGGCAACATGATGTTCGAGCGGCTCTTCGGCAAGGTGTCGGACTCGATCCGCGACGGCGAGGCGATCGCGAAGCCGCTGAAGACCTACTCCATCCCGCCGTTCAACCTCGTGGCGATGCTGTTCTGGGCGTTTTTCGTGCCCGGCATCGGCGCCCTGCTCTACCTCACCCGCTACAAGCAGACGGTGGTGGACGATCTCGTGGTGAACATGGTGGACGTGGGCGAGGAGTCGGGCGAGCTCGACACGATGCTCTACAAGGTGGCCGACACCTACGACGAGGAGGTGGCGGTGCTCACGGAGAGCCTCACGAGCCTGATGGAGCCATTGCTCATCATCTTCCTCGGCGGTGCGGTGGG
>JBBAVS010000247.1:0-2421 GCA_040397585.1 Pirellulales bacterium | reverse complement strand
AGGCTGAAAAACGACCCTCCAACCGCTGTCCGTTTGCGCCCGATCACGCCGTCTGGGCTACTGGGGCCGCGCTACCCGACTGACCGGCCTCTTTCGACACCTTAGCCTTGGGCATCACGGCGGGGACCTGACACGCGGCCATGACCGGCACCTGCGTGGCCATGAACGCCAGAATCCCCTCTCGCAGGCCCTCTGGCAGGCTCTCGAACCAATCGAGCCACCCGTAGGCGGTCGAGCGGGGGACTTTGAAGAACCGGGCCAAAGCCGCGCCGCCATAGCCCGCCCGCGTGTGCAGGTAGACGGCCAAGATTCGCTGCTCGTTCTTGAGGACCACCTTGCGGACAGCGGCGTCATCGGGCTGGGCGAAATGGGCGAGCCGGTACTGGAGTTGTCGCTCAAGGATCTCCACCTCGACCTTCATGCGGTCCCGGTCGCGGCCGTAGAGTTCGATCAGGGGCCGAAGCGTAGCCCGGCTGGGGTCTTGAGCGAACGCGAGGACGACCCCCAGAAACTTGCTCTGCCAATCGAGGTGCTCCAGCCAGTACCCGACGTCAGCGAGTGCGAAGGCGTCTTGGAGAAGGACGCCGCGGGACTCAGACTCACGAAGAAGTTCGGCCAACTTTTGCGTGTTGGTTGCCACGTAGTAATGACACTTCATGAACTCCCGGGCCATCTGGTCGACCGTCTGCAGAATCTCCTTGGCGCGGTCGGGGTTGGGCGTGGCGTGGTTCATGGTGGCGGCCTCGGGGCATGCCCTTGAAGATAGCGCACAGGGAGGGGGCGGCGCTAGCGGAGCGGGCTGATGGGTGCATCGGCTCGGGGGGTGCGTCCGGCGTTGCGTTGTAGGTGCGCCATGTTTGCCCCTGCTTCGCCACCCCTTCGCCCTGCCGCTGCCTTCGGCGAACCCTTGGCGAACCTACGGCGATCCCTTGGGCAACCCATCGCGCCCCAACAGAGAACCCTTGGCGACCCCTTACCCCGCTGCCCCTACTCCGCCAGCCGCAACTCACTGGCCACGACCCGCACAACAGCCGCCCGAGAGGTGTGCCAGCACTCGGGCTTGTAGGCGTCCAGTTCGGTAACCACGGCGGCGAGGCTATCGGGTGCCAAACCGAGGGTGGCAGCGGCGTCACGCGGGCTCTCGCCATGGCCACTGGAAACCCCTACCAGTGCGCCGCCAACAGGTGCCGCCCGGGAGCCGCCAAAGAGTTCCCGGGCCCGCTGCGTGTGCCGGGCTACGCCATTGGGTTTGCCCTCGCGGATCTTCACAGCGGCGGCAGCGAGATGGATGAGCCCCTGAACAAGTCGGGCTTCTGAAGTGGTCCGGCCAAGGGCGTTCCAGAAGCCCTCCCATGCCTCGTGCGCTTCCCAATACCAGCCGCCGTTGAAGAGGTCGAGCGAATAGAGCCACTGCGGGTCAGCGGCGAGCGTGGCGGCAATGGTCTGGCGCCGGGAAGCGGGGTCGGGCGGGAGGTGGGCGAGGACGGGAGGAGGCTTCGAGGTCCCGTGGGCTTCCGCTTGGGCTTGGGCGCTGAAGGAATGGCCGCTGGAGTCGTTCACAGGGTGCGGCAGGTCATGGCCCGGCACGTACGAGTAGGGCGGCAGCAGGTTGGCCGGGGCGTAGCGGGGTGGCATGGAGAGGAGTGTACGGGGCTCGGTCGCGGGTCCATGTCGGGCGCGGTTCCGGGGCGGCAGCCGAAGCCTTGCGCGCGATGGGGGACGCGCTAGAATTCTCGGATGAAGAACACCTCCCGCGGCCACTTCCCCGTCCTCTGCTGTCACCGGACCAGCATCGGCAGCCCGCTCGCGATCCCGGCCGCCACGGGTGCTCTCGGCCCGGGCGTGAGTTTCCTCCAGCGATCGACGTGGGCCGAGTTCCGCGCGGTGTTGGCTGGCCTCCGGGACCAGTGCCCGACCGCCATGCCCGTGGTGGTCCGGACGTCGTGGCTCCCAGAGACGATCCTCGGACAGTGCGTTCGGCGGCGGCAGCGGTTCGTGGTCCAGCTCAACGAGAATATGGGCGAGCCGCAGGCCGTCGAGGTGCTCTGCCACGAATGGGCGCACGCGCTGGCCTGGAACTTCGCCGTCGATCGGCTCATCAACGCGCCCGACACCGACCCCGTGGAGTTTGAGCGGGCCTGTCACGACGAGGCCTGGGGCTGCGCCTACTCGCGGGTCTGGCGGGCGTATCTGGACGTCATCCGGGAGGCGGCGTGACGGCGGCGCAGGCCAGCCTCGGCACTGTTAGCAAAACTGTTAGCAAACGCCCTCTCAGCGCCAAAATCCTGCGCCGAGCGACACGCGCCGTTTCCGAGGAATTCACATGACCGCGATACGACCGTGGCCTATTCTTCGGGCTCGTCTCCACTCATAATCCCTTGGTCGTGTGTTCGAATCACACCGGGCCTAGTTGTTTTTGCT
>JBBAVS010000246.1:0-2450 GCA_040397585.1 Pirellulales bacterium | reverse complement strand
AACACACGACCAAGGGATTATGAGTCCCCTGCTCTAACCGCTGAGCTACGGGCCCTAATGGCTTGTCGGAGGATGGGTGCGACGATCGTCAGCGTTTCTCCGCGGGCATCTCCCCCTGCTCCTCGATCGCGAACAGGTTCTTCTGCGAGGCCACGAAGAGCGTGCCGTTGGCCGCTGTCGGCACCGACCAGACCGGCGTGCCGAGGCGGACGTCGGCGAGGTGCTCCCGCTCGCGGCCCGCCCGGAGCACCGTCAGCCCCCGCCGCGTGCCGACGTACACCTTGCCGTCGGCGACGAGCGTCGACGACCAGATTTCGTCACGCGTGTCGTACACCCAGGCGATCTGGCCGGTCGCCGCGTCGAGGCAGTGGACCTTGCCGGCATGCTCCGCGGCGTACACGAGCCCATCCACCACCGAGACGGTCGACAGCGACCGGCCGATGCCGAGGTAACGCCAGAGCACGCCCGACTCGGTCACGTCGCCCGAGCCGTCGGCTCGCAGGCAGGTGAGCGCCCCGCGGCCGGCGCCGTGCATCGGATCCTGGCCGATCGTCACGTAGATCCTCCCGTCGTGAATCACGGGGGAGCCGATGATCTCGTTCGGGCTCACGAGCATGCCGTCGCCATCGAGCGTGCGGGCACCGCCCCGGACGAGCGCCCAGTAGTCGATCGGCTCGCCGCCCCGGGCGCGGTAGCCCGGCGGATTGCAGTCGCACTTCCAGGCCTGACGAAACACCGCGGCGGCGTTGCCGGCTGGCGGGGCGAACTCGAAGCCGTAGCAGAAGCCGTCGCCGCCGCCGTAGACGACGAGCTCGCGGTCCCCCGCCGGCGCCAGCGTGGGGGACGACCACTGGCCGTGAAAGGTGCCGGCGCTGATCGCGCCGTCGTCGCGGGCCACCAGGCGGCCCGTCCGCTTGTCGAGCGCCACCAGCGACGCCGCCGTCGGGAGCACGATCTTGCCGTCGTACACGCCGTTGCCCGTGCCCACGTAGGCGCAGTCGCCCGCCAGGAGGATCGAGCAGTTGGTGGCGTCGTGCGGAAACACCGGCAGGTCGCGGAGCATGTCGAACCGCCAGATGATGTCGGCGTCGGTCGGGCCGAGTTCGATCGGCTTGGCCGTCGACGGCACCATGAACGAGGCCTCGTCGGTGAACGGCCCGTCGTTGCCGTCGGCCAGGCCGTCGGCATCGAGGCAGATCGCCTCACAGCGGTTGGTGACGAGATACACGCGGTCCCCCTCGACCGTCGCCGTGGAGCAGATCCCCAGCTTCATGGCGTCGAAGTCCTCGCTCACCTTGGAGCGGTCGATCTCGAGCTTGGGCGCGACGAGCCGCCAGAGCAGGCTGCCCGTCCGCTCGTCGAGGCACATCAGCACGCCCCCCTCGGTCGTCTCGAAGCGCGGGTCGTCGATCTCCTCGTCGTTGGTGCCGACGTACACGCGGCCGTCGGCGACGACGGCGCTGGAGTAGTTTTCGCCCCCGATTCGGGCGACCCAGCGGACGTTCTTCGACGTCGCCGGGTCGAGGCCGAGGTGATCGCGGCGGCGCTTGCCCGGATGAAACGTGGCCGGGAGGCCGGCTTCCGCGGAGGCGAGGTTTCGCCGGGGGCCGCCGCCCCACTGCGGCCAGTCGCCGCCGCGAGCCGGGGTGACCGCGAGCGTCGCCGCCGCGAGGAGCAGCACAGATCGAACCATCATGGATGCCGTTCCCGAGAGGCCCTGCTCCGGCTCCGCCCGCCGAAGAATCGATCATCGTAGACTCGGTCGCCGGGCCGCACCAATGGCCGCGGCCCACCGCCGTGGATCGGGCGGGGTGCGGGCCGTCAGCGGGCCGGCGCTGCGGGCGGGTCGATCCGCTTGAACAGGCGGAAGAAGTCGCTGTCGGTGGTAAACACCACCGTCGAATCACTGCCGAGCGTCTTGGAGTAGGTGTCGAGCGTCTGCAGGAAGGCGTAGAAGTCGGCCGCCGCGGGGCTCGAGGCGTAGGCCCGGGCGGAGACCTCGGAGGCCTTCGCCTCGGCGGTGCCCCTGATCTCCTGCACCTTTCGGTAGGCGTCGGACTGGATCCGCTGGAGGTCCTTCTCGCGACGCCCCTCGATCTTCGCGGCCTCGCCGGCCCCCTCCGAGCGGAACCGCTCCGCGATCTGCATCCGCTCCGAGATCATCCGGTCGTAGATCTTCTCGATCACGCCGTCCTTGTAGTTGACCCGCTTGACGCGGACGTCGAGCAGTTCGATGCCCCAGATCCCCATCTTGGGCTTGGCGGCGGCGAGAATCTCCTGCTCCAGCTCCATGCGGCCGAACTGGATCGGCGGCAGCGTGCCCACCGTCGCCGAGGCCTCGGCGAGCGTGGCGTCTTGCTCCGGCTTCCGCGTCTTGTCGGATCGCACGAGCTCGATCAGGTCGTGGCGGGCGACGACGTTGCGGGTCTCGCTGCCGATGATGTCGTCGA
>JBBAVS010000245.1:0-2476 GCA_040397585.1 Pirellulales bacterium | reverse complement strand
GCGTCGCGGGGCTCGCCCGTGTGGACAAGATCGTCGGCCCCGGCAACCTCTTCGTGGCCCTCGCCAAGGAACACGTCTACGGCGACGTCTCGATCGACGCGATCGCCGGCCCGAGCGAGATCGTGATCGTGGCGGACGACGGCGGCCGGCCCGAGTTCATCGCCGCCGACATGCTCGCGCAGGCGGAGCACTCGCCCGGATCGGCGATCCTGCTCACCCCGAGCCGCGGCCTCGCCGACGCCGTGGCCGAGGCGCTCGAGCGGCGGCTGGCCGTGCTCGAGCGGAGCGACCTCACGCGGGACAGCCTGCAGCGGTTCTGCGGGATCGTGGTGACCACGAGCGACGCGGAGGCGGCCGAGTTGGCGCACGACCTCGCCGCGGAGCACCTCTCGATCGACACCCGCGATCCGGAGGCCACGCTCGCCCGGATCCGGCACGTTGGTGCCGCCTTCCTCGGGCCCTACAGTCCGGTGGCCGCCGGCGACTATGCGGCCGGGCCGTCGCACGTGCTCCCCACGGGCGGCACGGCCCGGTTCGCGGCGGGCCTGTCGGCGAATGAGTTTCTCCGCGGCGGCAGCGTGATCGCGCTGGCCAAGGCGGATCTCGCCGAGATGGCCGACGACATCCGCCTTCTGGCCGACACCGAAGGTCTCACGGCCCACCGCCGCAGCGTCGAGGCGCGGCTCTCATGACGTCAGCGGCCTGACGGGTGTCGGGCGTGACGATCATGACGGTCGTGCTGGCTGCGGCGGCCGCGCCGGCCTCGTGAGGTAGACTGTTCACGGCCCGTCCCAGAGAGCTTCCGCCATGGCTGCCCAGCCCACGTCCGCCGCTCGCCCGCTCTGTCGTCCTGCGATCGCGGCGCTCGACGGCTATGTGCCCGGCGAGCAGCCGCAGTCGGGCAAGTGGATCAAGCTCAACACCAACGAGAATCCGTATCCCCCGTCGCCGGCCGTGGCCCGGGCGCTCGCGGCCACCGCCGCCGGCCGGACGCTCGCCAAGTATCCCGACCCGATGGCCACGGCGTTTCGCCGCCGGGCGGCCGAGGTGCTCGGGGTCGAGCCCGAGTGGATCATCTGCGGCAACGGCAGCGACGACCTGCTCACGATCCTGGTGCGGACCTTCGTGGGCGAGGGGGAGAGCCTGCGGATGCCCTATCCGAGCTACATCCTCTACCGCACCCTCGCCGGCATCCAGGGGGCCGAGTGCGACGAAGTCCACTATCGGCCCGACTGGTCGCTGGGCGAGGAGTTTGCCGCGCCGCGCGAGGATCTCCGCCTCGCGATCATTGCCAATCCCAACAGCCCTTCGGGCACGCTCCTGCCGCCGCGGCGGGTGGCGGAACTCGCGGACCGGCTCTCCTGCGCCGTGGTCGTGGACGAGGCCTACGGCGACTTCGCCGACGCCAACTGCCTGGCGCTCGTGAAGGACAACCCGCGGGTCATCGTCACGCGATCGTTTTCCAAGTCGTATGCCCTCGCCGGCCTGCGGTTCGGCTTCGCGGTGGCCCAGCCGACCGTGATCGAGCAGCTGCTCAAGGTGAAGGATTCCTACAACTGCGATGCCCTTTCGATCGCGGCAGCCACCGCGGCGATCGACGACCAGGGCTGGCTCGCCGACAACCGGGCGAAGATCATCGCCACCCGCACGCGGCTGATCGAGGGCATGCGGGCCCTCGGCTTCGACGCCTGTGAGAGCCAGGCCAACTTCGTCTGGTGCACCCACCGCGAGCGGCCGCACCGCCCGTTCTACGAGGCCCTCAAGGCCCAGGGCATCCTGATCCGCTACATGCACTACGCCGGCTGGGGCGACGGACTCCGGATCACCGTCGGCACCGACGACGAGATCGACGCCTTCCTCGCCGTGATGAAGACGCTCTGACGCTGCGCCCGATCCCCTTCACGTTTCCTCGCCGCATCATGCCCCGCACCGCCACCGTCTCCCGAAAGACCGCCGAGACCGACATCCGCCTGACCCTCGACCTCGACGGCACGGGGCGGGCCGACGTCCGCACGGGCCTCGGCTTCTTCGACCACATGCTCACGCTCCTGGCGGGCCACTCGCTCATCGATCTGAGCGTGGCCTGCACCGGCGACCTGCACGTGGACGGCCACCACACGGTGGAGGACGTGGGCCGGGCGGTCGGCGTGGCGCTCGTCGAGTGCCTCGGTGACCGGAAGGGCATCCGCCGTTACGGCCACGCGATCATCCCGATGGACGAATCGCTGGCGACGGTGGCGGTCGATCTCGGCGGCCGCTCGGCCTGCGTGTTCGCGGTCGAGTTTCCGGTGCCGACGATCGGCACGTTCGACGCCCAGCTCGTGGAGGTGTTCTGGGAGAGCGTGGCCGCCACGGCGGGCATGAACTTCCATGCGATCCTGCACCACGGCCGCAACGGCCACCACATCGCCGAGGCGGTGTTCAAGGCGGCCGCCCGCGCGATTCGCGTGGCGGTGGAGCCCGATCCGCGTCAGCC
>JBBAVS010000244.1:0-2509 GCA_040397585.1 Pirellulales bacterium | reverse complement strand
ATGGAGGCCAGGGGGATCGGCGACCCCTGAGCAGACGAAATAGGTTCTCCCGGCCGGGCGACGCCGGGGCCACGGCCTACGGATTGCTCTTGGTACGCCACACACTTGGCCCACCCAAAAAATCCGATCGAACCATCGGATTCCGGTTGACGTATGGTATCCAGTCGGATACGATGTAGAAACACGAACCGAGAAAGGGAATCCCATGACGTTCTACGAAATCACGACCGCGAACACGACCTACCACGTCCGCGTGATCCCGGGGCGGTACGCCCACGACTGGATGCTCGCGGCCGCGCACGGTGACGGCCCGACCGTGACGGTCTACGGCGGACGGTTTGGCGTGATCGAGCCGGCCGAGTTCCCCAAAAAAGGATGTCCCATCCTCGGAAAGAGCTGCGGCCGACGCGTCGCGACGAGCCCGGTACGGTCGATCCGCCGGATCGGGCGTCGCGCGTTCCTCGAGGCGACGGACGCGTGACCGGCCGCGAGCCCCACCGATGAAAATCGATCCTGCCCACTACGTTCGAGTCGGAACCGCCGCCAAGCTGGCCGGAGTCACCCGCGCCTACATCCGGCGGCTGATCCACGAAAAGCGATTGAAACACGTCGAGGTCGATGGCGTGTTTCTCGTGCTCAGGACCGACGCCGAATCCTATCAGCCGCGGAACGACCCGCGGCCGTCCTAGTCTCCAAATGGATACCACCATGCCAGACGTACCGCCCCTTCGCCAGAACCCGCTGCTCTTCGAGAAGCACGAGCCGGTCGTCGATCCGGAAGTGATCCGCCGCGGCCACGTCGCCCTGGTGCGCCAGCGAAAGCGCGACATTCACGACCTTCGCCGCGCTGAATCAGCGGCCGAAGCCGTTGCATCGCTGAACCTGGACGGTCGCGAGATCTTCGGACTCACGAAAGGCCAGTTCTCCCTCACCGACATGATCCAGGCCATTGTCGAAATCACCGGACCCGCTGAGCTGCACGTATCGACCTGGACGGCCGCCAATACGGACGTGTCGAAGATGCTCGACATGATCGCGTCCGGAAAGCTCACCGCGGCCCGATGGCTCGTCGATGTGACGTTCGTCCGCCGCGCCCCGCAGCTGGCCGCCCGCATCCGGGAGGCTTTCGGGCCAGACGCGATCCGCGTCACGCGGACCCACGCAAAGTTTTCGGTGATTCGGAATGACCGGTGGCAGGTTGTCTCACGGACGAGCATGAACCTAAACCATAACCCGCGGCTCGAAGACTTCACCGTAGCCCACGACCCGGAGCTGGCCGCGTTTCTCATGGAGGCGATGGACGATGTCTGGAAAACGCAAAAGCGGAACATCGCTGACGGAAGTCACACCAACGCAACCGCCTGGTGGCACAAGCACGGATGATCCGCCACCACCGCCGCCGATCGCCGTCATCCAATGGCTGATAAGCGGCGCCAGTGAACACGACGTGATGGAAGCTCTCCGGGTGAAATACCCCGGATCCGACCACCGCGAAACGATGTCGCTCGTGCGCGCCCATCTTTCGAGCGAGGGCACTCCGGATTCCGACGCGCTCCGCGGGTGGGTGCTCGTGTCCTACCGTGAGCTCTACCGCCGGATGCTCGAGGTCGGGGACTTCGACGGCGCCCGGAAGGTGCTGAAAAACATCACGGAGCTCGGCCTGTGACGCTCTTCGGCGGAAGCGGTTCGGCGGATCGCGACAAGCCCGCGAAGCGGCACAACTCCCGGCGAGCGCGGGAGGCGGCCCGCGACAAAGACGCCAGCAAAGCGGGCCGCGACATCGGCGAGATGCCGCCGATCGTCAACGCCGAGCGGCGCGAATCCTGCCGCCAGAACTTCCGGCTCTACTGTGAGACCTACCACGCGGCGACGTTTTCCCTGGCATGGTCGGAAGATCACTTGCGGGTGATCGCGGACGTGGAAAGCGCGGTGCTGCACGGAGAGCTGTTCGCCTGCGCAATGCCTCGCGGCTCCGGCAAAACGAGTTTGGTCGAAGCGGCCGCGGAGTGGGCGCTCAACTACGGGCACAGGCCGTTCGTCGCCATCATCGGCTCGACCGAGGATCACGCGGCCGGGATGCTCGACTCAATCAAAACCGAGTTCGAGACGAACGAGCTGCTCCTGGGGGACTTTCCCGAAATCGTGTTCCCGATCGCCAAACTCGAACGCATCAACAACCGGGCGCGGGGACAGACATACCGCGGCAAACCGACACACATCACCTGGAAGGATCGCAAAATCCGCCTGCCCACGATCCCGGGCTCCGCGGCCGCGGGCGGAATCATAGAAGTGGCGGGGATCACGGGCGCCGTCCGCGGAATGAAAACCAAGAGCCCCGGGAGCGGCAAGACGATCCGGCCCTCGCTCGTGCTAATCGACGACCCGCAAACCGACGACTCCGCGCGGAGCCCGAAACAGGTCGCCGACCGCGAGCGGGTGCTGAAAGGCGCGATCCTCGGGCTCGCCGGCCCCAACGTGCGGATCGCCGGCCTGGCAACGGTGACGGTCG
>JBBAVS010000243.1:0-2626 GCA_040397585.1 Pirellulales bacterium | reverse complement strand
GCCACTTCGAAACCCTCCCCCCACTTCAAAACCCCCCACTTCCCGCCGTCAGCCGCATTTTTCTTGCCGTCCGCGGGACTTTTCGCTCGCCGGGGTGCATAATGAACCAGGTCCATCGGCGGCTGTCAGGGGTCTGGCCGATGGGAGGCGGCACAACTCGTGAACGGGCCCCAAGACACCGTGCGGCATCTCCGCGACGGGAATCGGCACCGTTCCCGGCAACTGTGCGCGCCGCCGGTTTGCGGGCAGAATAGAATGACCTTTGGAGGGAGTTCCAGAGGCGGGTTTTCGCCCGGGGTTCGCATCCGCCAGGGAACGCAGCCATGACGGCCACCGCCGGTCTTTCCGTGCACGCTCAGCAGGTCGAGAAGATCCTCAAGATCGCCCTCGACAACGCCGCCACCGAGGTTCGGCTGGGGGCCGGTATGCCCCCGCACGTGATGATCGACGGCAAGCTGCGGCCCGTGGGCAAGTCGCCGCTCACGCCCGAAGACGTGCAGACCCTCGCGGCGGCGATCCTGCCCGCCGGCGGCGACCCGGCCCGGTTCAGCTTCGCAAACTCCCTGGGCAGCTACAGCGGCTCGCTGATGGATGTGCAGGGCACGAAGGTGCTGGTGCTCAAGCCGGGCGGCGAGCCGGCCCCGGCCGCCGACGGCCCGCTCGAGCTCGAAGTGCAAACCGAGGCCAAGGCCGAGGACGACGCCGGCCCCGCCGGGGCCGCCGATGTGTATGCCATGCCCCAGGCGGCGGTGGGCACGGTCCAGATCGACAAGCTCCTCACGGCAGCCGTGAAAAACGGCGTCAGCGACATCCACATCACGGCCGGCCTGCCCCCGGTGTTTCGCATCGACGGCGGCATGAAGCCGCAGGCCACGAAGGTGCTCACCGGCGACGACACCAACGGCCTGATGAAGGCGATCACGCCCGAGCGCTGCCAGGCGGAGCTCGCGGAGAAGGGGGGCTGCGACTTCGGCTTCGCCTTCAAGGATCTGGCCCGCTTCCGCGTGAGCGTGTTCAAGCAGCGCGGCACCGTGGCGATGGTGCTCCGGCAGATTCCCAACAAGCTGCTCACGCCCGAGCAGCTCGGCGTGCCGGAGATCTGCAAGAAACTCGTCTGCCGGCCCCGCGGCCTGTTTCTCGTGACCGGCCCCACGGGCTCGGGCAAGAGCACCACGCTCGCCGCCCTGGTCGACTTCATCAACAAGACCCACGACCACCACATCATCACGATCGAAGACCCGATCGAGTTTTATCACTACTCCCAGAAGAGCACGGTGAACCAGCGGGAGATCGGCACCGACGTGATGAGCTTCTCGGAGGCCCTCCGCCGCGCCCTCCGGCAAGACCCCGACGTGATCCTCGTGGGCGAGCTTCGCGACCTCGAAACGATCGAGGCGGCAATCTCCGCGGCCGAAACGGGCCACGTGGTGTTTGGCACGCTCCACACGTCGAGCGCCCAGGGCACGATCAACCGCATCATCGACGCCTTCCCCACCAACCAGCAGGAGCAGGTTCGCACGCAGCTCTCCACCGCGATCATCGGCGTGGTCTCGCAGGCCCTGCTGCCCAAGATCGGCGGCGGCCGCTGTGCCGCCTACGAGGTGCTGGTGGTGGACGACGGCATCGGCAACCTGATCCGTGAAAACAAGACCTTCCGCATCAACTCATCGATCCAGACGGGCTCCAAGAAGGGCATGCGGCTGCTCGACGACGACCTCTTCCGCCTCTGGAGCGAGAAGAAGGTGACCGAGGAGGCCGTGCTCGCCAAGGCCCAGAAGGTAGACGATCTCGCCAAGCGAATCCTCAACGCCAAGCAGGGCATCTTCGACGACGAGGAAACGATCGCCAAGAAGGCCAAGGACGAAAAGTAACGTGGCACAGGTTTTCAACCTGTGAGAAGAAAAGTAACCCAGGTTTCCAACCCCGACAAAGTGGCACAGGTTTTCAACCTGTGATCAAACATCCGGCACAGGCTTCGCCTGTGCCTCCTTCCCCACATCTCCCATGGCACTCAAGCGGATCGGACAAATCCTGATTGACCTCGGCCTCATCGACGAGCAGCAGCTCGAGACGATGATGGAGGAGCAGTCGGCGCGGGGCGGCGAGCTGCTGGGCCGGATCGGCGTGGCGCTCGGCTTCTACACCGACGAGCAGCTCGGTGAGGCCCTGGCCGAGCAGTGGGGCACCACGTTCGTCACGCTCTACGACCGAGCGATCCCGCCCGACGTGATCCGCCTGATCAGCGAGCCGATGGCCCAGCTCTATCGCGTCGTGCCGCTGGAGCTCAAGGGCGACCGGCTCACGGTGGCCTCGGCCGACCCGCAGAAGATCCAGATCGCCGACGAGCTCCGCACGCTCCTGGGCTACGACATCCACGTCTGCGTGGCCACGGAGCCCGAGATCACCAAGACGATTGAGAAGCTCTTCTCCTCGGAAAACGAGAGCGTGGAATCGCTCGTCTCCGACCTCGAGGCCGACAACGAGCTCGCCGCCGCGGCGGCCGCCGCCGGCAAGGAGGGCGTCACCGACCTGACGAGCGTGGAGGCCCTCGCCGAGAGTGCCCCGGTGCGGAAGCTGCTCAACATGGTGCTCCTCCTGGCGATCCGCGACGGCGCCAGCGACATCC
>JBBAVS010000242.1:0-2656 GCA_040397585.1 Pirellulales bacterium | reverse complement strand
GGTTTTCAACCTGCGGTTCTTCGCCGTGTGGCCCCGCCGCGCGGGAAGGCCTTCACATGAAGAACGAACGCGCGCGAGTATAACTCTGCTTGGAGTCGCCTTTCGGCGGCTTCGTTGCGTCGTCCATCCACTGCTGGCGAGACCATTCGTGCACGAGCAGAAACACACCGTTGATGCCGTCGTGGTCGGGGCGGGCATCGCCGGGCTGATGGCCGCCGCGCGGGTCGGGGGCCACGGCCGCCGCGTGCTCGTGCTCGACAAGTCGCGGGGGGTCGGCGGGCGGATGGCGACCCGACGGCTCGGCGGGGCGGTCTGCGATCACGGGGCCCAGTTCTTCACGACCCGCACCCCCGGCTTCCACAGCGTTCTCGAGCATGCGATCCGCGACGACGCGGTCGTCGAGTGGTGCCGGGGCTTCTCCCGCGACGGGAGCATCGGTGCGGGTGGCCCGGCGGTCGGCGACGGCCATCCGCGGTACCGCGGCGTCCGCGGGATGACCGACCTGCCGAAGTGGCTGGCGGCGAGGCTCGCGACGCCGGGCAGCGATGTCGAGCTGCGGACCGCGGCGAAGGCGACGTCGGTGGCGGTCGGGGCCGACGGCGTGCGGCTGACCCTCGAGGGGCAGGATGGGGCGGCTGAGATCGTCGAGGCGGCAGGATGCGTGCTCACGTCGCCCGTGCCCCAGTCGCTCGATCTCTTGGCGGCGGGCGGTGCGCTCGACCGGCTGGAGGCTGATGCGGTCGCGCGGCTGCGGACCGTGGATTACGATCCCTGCTTCACGGTGATGCTCGTGCTCGACCGGCCGAGCCTGCTCCCGGAGCCGGGGGCGATTCAGTTCGGAAGCGACGCGCCGGGACCGGTGGCCTGGGTGGCCGACAACCTCCGCAAGGGCATCTCGCCCGTGCCGGCGCTCACGGTGCACGCCACCGGAGCCTTCAGCCGGGCGCACTTCGACACGCCGCCCGACGAGGTGGCAAGCATGCTCGTCGATGCCGTCCGGACGTGGATCGATGGCGACCCGCAGACGGCGATCGTCGAGCGGTCGGTGCATCGCTGGAAGTTCGCCACGCCGACGACGGTGTTGTCTGATCCGTTCGTGGCCGTCTCGTGGTCGCCCCCGATCCTGTGTTGCGGCGATGCCTTCGCCGGGCCGCGGGTGGAGGGCGCGTTTTCGAGTGGCGTCGCGGCGGGCACGATGCTCCTGGACCGGCTCACCGGAGGTGGGCGATGAACGCCCCGCTCGACTGCGTGGTGGTGGGAGCCGGACTCGCGGGCCTCGCCTGCGCCGGAGCGCTCGTCCGCGGCGGCCGCCGCGTGATGCTGCTCGAGGCCGCCGACCGCGTGGGTGGCCGCGTGGCCACCGACACGGTCGAGGGCTTCCGCATCGACCGCGGCTTCCAGGTCTACAACGACGCCTATCCCGAAGGCCGGCGGCAGCTCGATCTCGGGGCGCTTGGCCTGGGACGGTTCGAGCCCGGTGCCCTGATCGCCGAGGCAGGCCGGCTGCGGGGCGTGAGCGATCCATGGCGGCGACCACTGGCGGCCGTGAGCGGGCTGCTGTCCGGGACCGTGGGGCTGGCCGACGGCCTGCGGACGGCGCGGCTGCGAGCCGCGGCGATCCGCGGTGTGCGGAGCGGCGCGATCGATCCCGATGCCGCCGCAGGGCCAGGCGAGCGAACGGCCCGCGAGGAGTTGGCGGCCCGGGGGTTTTCCGACGCGTTCGTGCGGCGGTTCTTCATTCCCTTCTTCGGCGGCGTGTTCCTGGAACGGTCGCTCGACACGGCTGCAGCCGTGTTGCTCTTCGACTTCGCGATGTTCTCGCTCGGCAGCGCCTGCCTGCCGCGGGGCGGGATGGACGCGATCCCGCGGCAGCTCGCCGCAGGACTGCCCACGGGCTGCGTGCGGCTCGGGGCGCGGGTGCGTGCCGTCGAGCCGGGCCGTGTGACGCTCGACGACGGCAGCGACTTGGCGGCCCGCGACGTCGTGGTGGCCGCCGATGGCGCCGTAGCCAGCCGGCTCCTGCCGGCGGCTCTCGGCGGTCCGCTGGCAGCGCGGCAGTGGAAGGCCACGCGGCTGGTCGCCTTCGCCGCCGACCGCTCGCCACTGCCGCGGCCCACGCTCGTCGTGAGCGCCGAGGCCGACGGTCCGATCGACAACCTGACCGTGCCCTCGGACGTCGCCGCGGGCTACGCGCCCGCCGGGCAGTCGCTCGTGACGGCGTCGGTGCGTGACGGGTTTGCGGCCACGGACATCGTGGAGGCCGTGAAGCGGCAGGCAGGCAGCTGGTTCAGCGATGCGGCTCACGGGTGGCGGCATCTGGCGACGGTCGAGGTCTGCCATGCGCTGCCAGACGAGTCTCCGGCGGCCCGCCGTAGCCGGGTGCGGGGGCCGATGCTGGTCGCCGGACTCTGGATCTGCGGCGACCACTGCGGCTCCGCGTCCATCAACGCTGCCCTGGCCAGCGGCCGCCGCTGCGCCGAGGCGATCCTGGGAGCCGGCTGACCGGCGCATCAGGAAGCCCAATCGCGTGAGCGATGGGGACCCGCAGTGGCGCCGGTTTGACGTGGCCGCAGGTTTTCAACCTGCGGTGCCTGAAAGTGGCCGCAGGTTTTCAACCTGCGGTATCCGGCCTTGTGGACCGCGCCGCTCGGGACCG
>JBBAVS010000241.1:0-2910 GCA_040397585.1 Pirellulales bacterium | reverse complement strand
TGCGGAACGGGACTGTTGGTCTGGCAATCACCGCAGGTTGAAAACCTGCGGCCACTTCCGGAGCCACCGGCCGCCTGAGGCTGCAGCCGGTCAGCCGGCCGGGGGCACGCGGACCTCGATCGCGTCGCCGCTGCGCCGCACCTCATACACCGCGACCCGCAGCTTCTCGTTGTCGCACCAGGCGCCATCGCAGGCCCGGAACCGCCAGGCGTGCCACGGGCAGGTGACGACGCCGTCGACGAACGGCCCGGAGCCGAGCGACGCGCCCATGTGCGGGCACAGATCGTCGAGCGCGTGGTACGACGCGCCGTCGAAGAACACGGCGACGAGCCGGCCGCCGACCTCGAAGGTGCGGCCCTCGCCGGCAGGAATGTCGCCGTGGCGGGCGACGGGTGTGAACGGCGGCGGGGCCGCGTCGTCGGGCGTGGTCGAGGCGGTCATGAGCGGAGTCTCCTCGGTTATGATAGCGGCATGACGGATCATTCACCGGTTGTGTCGCGGCCCCGCGTGCGGCTGCTCGTGCTCGACATCGACGGCACGCTCACCGACTCCAATCACGAGGTGCCGCCGCTGGCCCGCGCTGCGGTGGCCCGGGTCGCCGCCGCCGGCGTGCGGGTGATGCTCGCGACCGGGCGGCGGTATCGCGACGCCTTGCCGATCGCCCGGGCGCTCGGGGTGGACGTGCCGCTGATCTCGGCGTCGGGGGCGCTCATCAAGCGGCCCTCCGACCACGCCACGCTCTCGCGGGCGGCCTTCGCGGCCGGGGTGCTCGAGGGGGTCGTGCGGTTCGTCGCCGCGCGGGGGCACGAGCCGATCCTCTACAGCGACAGCTATGCGCAGGGGTTCGACTTCCACTGCCGCAGTCTGGCCGCCGCGGCCGCCGTGCCCGGCGCCTTCGGCGGCGGCCTGCAGGAGTATCTCGGCCGCAACCGCGATCTGGCCGACGTCGTGCACGACCTCCACGAGTCGCCGCCGGCGGGTGTGTTCGCCGGCTTCGTGATGGGGCCGCATGCCGAGATGCGGGCCCTCGAGGCCGATCTCGACGCCGCCTTTCCCGGGAGCCTGTCGCTCCACACCATCAAGAGCCCGCGGTATCGCGACTGGATGTGCGAGATTGCTCCCGTCGGCGTCACCAAGTGGTCGGGCGTGGAAGGCGTGGCCGCCTCGTGGGGGATCGGGCCTGCCGAGGTCTGTGCGGTAGGGGACGACGTCAACGACCTGCCGATGATCCGCGCGGCCGGTCTCGGCGTCGCCATGGGCAACGCCCGTCCGGAGGTCCAGGCCCAGGCCGACGTGGTCGTGGCCACCAACGACGCAGGCGGACTCGCCGACGTCGCCGACCTCGTGCTCGCCGGGCTTGCCTAGCCTGCCCCGGCCGCCGCCGTCGGCCGGCTGGGCCGCGGCACTCGCGGTTGTGGCTCAGGCGGCGGGCCCGTATCGTTCGCGGCCCATGGATCTCAAGCTCCACCGTCCGCAACCGATCTGCGCGATCACCGGCCGCCCCTTCGCGGCGGGGGAGGTCTTCTATGCGGCCCTCGTCCGCGGTCGGGGGGCCGTGGAGCGGCGCGATGTGGCCGCCGAGGCCTGGCAGGGCCCTCCCGAACAGACGATCGCCTGGTGGCGGTCACGGTATCCCGAGGCCGGCGCCGCGGGGCCCACCCTGGCGCCGCCCGACGTGCTGCTCGACACCCTCGAGAGCCTCCAGGAAGGGGGCGACGATCCGCTGCGCTATCTTCTCGCGCTGCAGCTCGTCCGTCGCCGCCTGCTGCGGATCGTGGACGAGCCTGCGGCGGAGGCCGACGCGGGCACGCTGCGGCTCAGTTGCCGGAAGCGGGACCGCGAGTACCGCGTGCGCGCCGTCGAGCCGGCGGAGGTCACGGCCGGCGATGTCGAGGCCCGGCTCGCCGCACTCCTCTGGTCGGGAGACGCCGCATGACGCCCCAGCCCTCCGCCGTCGCGAGCCGCCGACCAACCGCACCGCTCCGCGTTGCCACGCTCGCGATCCTCGTCGCCTCGGTCGCGGCGAGCGGCGCCTCCTGCCCGCAGGTGCTTCGCGGCTATCAGATCGGCACCATGCCGCTGCCCCGCACGCTGCCCGCCCATCCGACCCTCGAGCAGATCATCGCGGCGGTGCACGACAACACGCAGCGGGTGCGGAGCTGCATGGCGACGCAGGCGGTGCTCGCCGTGCCCGGCGTGCCCCGCCTCTCGGCGCGGGTGGCCTGCGAGCCGCCGCGGCGGTTCCGGCTCCAGGCCCAGACGTCGATCACCGGTCCCGAGCTCGACATCGGCAGCAACGACGACCTCTTCTGGCTCTGGCTGCGGCAGCACAAGCCGCCGATCGTCGCCTTCTGCCGCCACGAACAATACGCCCAGTCGGCCGCCCGGAGGCTGCTGCCGATCCGCGCCGACTGGATGCCGGAGATTCTCGGGCTCGTGATGTTTCGTCCGGAGGATCGACACCAGGGACCGTTTCCGCTGCCCGACGGTCGGATCGAGATCCGCAGCACGATCTCCGCGCCCGAGGGGGAACTGCTGAAGTCCACGATCCTCGACGGCACCACCGGGCTCGTCGCGGAGCAGCATCTCTTCACGGCGGCCGGCGAGCGGCTCGCCAGCGTGCGGACCAGCCGGCACCGCGTGGACGCCCCGTCCGGGGCGGCGCTGCCGCACCTCGTCGAAGTGTCGTGGCCTGCCTCGGGCGTCGACTTCTCCATCGAGCTGTCATCCATCACCACGAACACCGCCAGCGGCGATCCGGGCCAGCTCTGGCAGATGCCCGCCTATCCGGGCTACGAGCCGGTGGACCTCGCCGACCCGTCGGTGGTGATCGGTCCGCCGGGGCAGGCCGCGCGGTGAACGGCGTAAGCCTTGTCGCGCCCTCGGGCGTCGTCACGGCGCCGCAGCCGG
>JBBAVS010000240.1:0-2955 GCA_040397585.1 Pirellulales bacterium | reverse complement strand
GGTCGCCCTGGTCGATAATGAGCTGGTCGAGCCGCTCGGCTATGCGGGGCGTGTGGCGGGAGGTCATGCGAGGCGGCGACGCTCGTAAAAGCGGCGTTCCTCTTTGCGGTACGCCATCTCCACTTCGCCGGGCTTGCCCAGCACGTCGTGGTAACGAGACTTCTGCGTCTTGAAGACCGTATCGTCTTCGGTTGAACGGTGGATGATGACGCCCAGATCGGCCTTGTTATACCAGTTCGCCGAGCCCGCGATATCGTACAGGGTCGGCATCCGGTAGTTGCCGTCCGCGTCCTTAGCCGACTTGGTAGGGTGAGCAATCACCACAACCGTCACCCGGAACGCCTTGGCGAACCTCTTTAGGGTGCGGATCGCGCGCCCGGTGTATTCGGTCTCTGTCTCGTCACGGCGCCGGGCGTGTTCAAGTTCGTTCCACGGGTCGATGACGAACACCTTGACCCCGTGGCGGATTGCCGCGACCTCCATCTTGTCCAGCAGCCATTCGAGGGATGCATCATCGTCCTCGCCTGGCACAAGAAACACATGGTGCGCGTCGATCCAGTGGTCAGCGGCGCGGCGCTCGGACGGGTCAAGGGTGTGTTCCGCCCGCTCAAAATACCATGACCGCAGAGCCCGGCGGTGGTCCCGTTGGGGCTCCTGCTCAAACGATGCCCAGCCGAGTTTCAGGTCGTGGTTTGCCGCCAGATCGCAAAGCAGATCGTTAGCCGCCGTCGTCTTGCCATAGCCGGGCGTTCCGGTGATGACGATGAAGTCGCCCAGCCTGACCTTGAAGTTGTCGCGGAACAGGGCGAAGCGGTCGGACAGTTCGTAGATCACCTGGGGGGCCAGCGGCGGCAGGTCGGACATGCGGTACACGCCGTCCACCCTGATCCAGTCAGCCCGCTGGATGGTCTCCACAACGCCACGGGCGCCGTAGTCCTCCAGCACCTCGTTCAGATCCTTGCACCGCTCCCGGCCCCGGTCCTGCCGCGCCTTCGGGTAGGTGACAAACTTGCAGCGCGCCCGGCCCAACAAGACCGACAAATCCTGCATCAGCGCCGCGCCGTTCTCGTCGCCATCGGTGGCAAGGATGAACCCGGCGGGAACGCGCTCATTGGTCAGGTACGGCCAAATGGCGTCCAGCCAAGCGTACTTCGCCGAGCCCTCCAGATCGGCCTTGGCGCGGTCTCCAGGCGGCGGGGCGCCATCGGGAACGCTGATCGTGCGGGCGTGGCCAGCCTGCACCGCAGCCATGCAATCCCACTCGCCTTCGGTAATGATGACCGGCTGATTAATCAGGCTGTCGTCGCGGAGGCAGTCCTCGTTGAACGCAATCCGCTCGCCGCCCTTGTCGGCGCTCCACGGCTGCATCCCTTCGGGCGGATTCAGGTAGCGGTACTTGCGCCGCAGGGTCACGCCGTCCCGCATGAACGGAATAACGACCGCCTCACCACCACCGCTTCGCTTGACGCTCGCCAGCCCGAACCTGTCCGCCAGCTCCACGTCCAGACCACGGGCGCCCAGCCAGTCGATCACTTCCGCGCTCATCGTCATCGCTGAAAACCCCCTTGAAGTCGTGACAGTGGAAACATTGGTATTTGATCTCTGAGCCCGTGATGGTGACGTGCAGGCACGGGTCCCGCTTCTTCCGCCGCAGGGGCGAACAGGCCGGGCAAGGCGTCCGGTAGTCGCTGCGGTTGGTCCACACCTCGACACCGGCCTCACGGGCCTTCTGCTCCTTGGTCGCCATCAAACCAGCGCCCCCGAAACTTTGCGGGCAACCGGAGCCTGCCGCCGGGCAATGCCTTCAGCCGCCTTGGTGAGATATCCCTTTGGGTCCAGCGTCGCATTGACGGTGGCCGCGCTTACCGCCGGGAGCATGTCCCGCGCCGTGATGCCGTTGCGCGAGAGAACCCCGCCCAGGAACACGCCAACTTGCGCGCTGTTCATTCCGGCCCGATCCGCCAGAAGGATTTTCGCCATGTGCCACGTCAGCGCGTCGGGATCGGTTGGCGGCTCAATTGCGACGCTGGCCGGAGATTTATCTCCGGTAAGTTTATCTGGTTCTGGTTCTGGTTCTGGAAACGCGCGCGTGTGTGTTGGCAAAACGCTAGCATTGCTAGGCGCGTTTTCCTTTGTTTTCAGTGCCTTAGCGTCGCCGCCTCTTTTACCCGCCGCGACGCGCGCCGATTTCTTACGCGATATGTTTTCGTATTCGGCCTTTAGGCGCTTCTGAACGAGGCGCCCGCGCTGCACCTTAAAGAACTCCGCCAGGATCGGTTTTGCCACCCGTTCAAAGTCGGCTTCTGTAACCCTGATCTTGCGCGCCAGCCATGCGGGGTCGTTCGGCAGGCTGCATCCCGGCGTCCGCCACGCGAGACGGATCAGACGGTTATAGATGCCGTCTTCCTCTGGCGTCAGGTGAGCGGTCGCCGCTTCAAAGTCGTCAACGTAGAGCGGGATATAGGGGTGCGTGCTCATTTGTCCCCTCGCCCGACCAAGGCGTCTGCGAACCGGTAAGCGACCTCGGCAGCGGCCTTGCCGCCGTCCATGGCGGCCAGAACGCCCAGCCCGTAGGCGACGTAAGCAGCGGCCACGTTGCGGCGGTCCTCGTCCGTCTTGGCCGCAAGAACGGCGTCTGCGATGGCATTGCCGACGGGCTTCATGCGGCCACCTGCCGAACGATCTTCACGCCAGCGGCGCGGGCTTCGTACTGGCGGACGCCATAGAGGACGGTGGTGTGATCCATGCCGAAAAACCGGGCGATCTGCGTCAGCGTGTAGCGGCCTGTTTGATGGATCTTGGCCATCGCCTCTTGGCGCGGACGCGCGATGCGCTGCGCTCGGTTGCGGCTTTTAAGCTCGGCCAGGGTCAGGCCGTTGGCCTGCGCGACTTCGGCGGCGATGTCGGCCATCCGCTTGACAGGAGCCGGTTGCCAGCCCTTGCCGGAGGTAAAGG
>JBBAVS010000239.1:0-2980 GCA_040397585.1 Pirellulales bacterium | reverse complement strand
ACCAGCCCGCGGTTGCGCAGGTTCGGGCCGCACACCGACCAGATGAACGGCGCCCACATGCTGTCCTTGCCGCAGCCCTCGTCGCCACCGTGCAGGACGGCGTGGTTGATCTTGATGCGGGGGTATTGGCGCTTGAACGCCATCACGTCCCACAGGTGCTCCAGCAGGTCGTCGTCGGGCACCAGCTTGCGGCAATGCTCGATCCAAGGCGTCGGGTCGCCGCCCGGCACGGCGGCCGGGCGCGCGTCGCGCCAGCGGTTCGCCAGCGGCTCGCCGTCGTGCATGACCAGGACGTTGTCGCCCGCGGCGTAGGTCACGCCCGCGACCGAGGCCGCGCCCATGGCCTGCCGGTTCTCATCGAAGCAGACCGACGCCTCGACGCGCCGGCCGCCGTGCAGGCTGGTGCAGCGGATGTGGCGATAGAGCGCGTTGAACGCCTGCCGGGACACCTCGCGCCGGTCGTGCAGGTCGAAGAAGCAGTCCTCGCGCTGGATGTAGGCGAACCGCTGATACCATTCGCGCTTCTCGACGCGGCCAAGCTCCTTGCGCTTGACTTCGGCGATGACGTCGTCGGCGTCCTCGCTGAAGAACGTCTCGGGCGTGAGCGCGGCCTGCGCGCGGGCCATTTCCATGGCCAGCAGGTCGTCACGCAAGCCCTGCTTGACGCGCGGCCCGCCGTTCTCGCCAACCCAGTCGAGGAAGGCTTGCGACGACAGGTCCTCGCAATGGCCGTGGTGACAGCAGAACGCCCGGTCCAGCGGGCGGTAGCCCGCCTCGACCGTGCCGTCGCTGTGCTGATCCTTGTTCGGGCAGACGACGGACACCCACCCGCCGCCGTTCGGGCGCGACAGCACGAGCCCGTGGTCGCTCAACCACGACAGGACCGGGTCGTCGCCCGTGTCGGCCAGCCGGATCGGCAGGTAGTCGGCGGTGTCCGCCTCGGCCGGCGTCACGTCGAGCGCCGTGCAGATTTGCTCCAGGGTGAACTCACGCCCGGGGTGGAACTCGACCAGCCGCGCGGCGAAGCCGTCACGCCCCGGCTTCAGGTTGACGGATCCGGGGATGCGGAACTTGCGCACGGCGTTGACCGCGCCGGGGTCGGTGTAGCCTGCGGCGGCAATCGCCTTGATCGCGGCGACGAAGGCGCCCTTGGCGGGCTGCTCGGAGAAGGCGTAGCCCCACTGGAACGAACCGGGCGAGGTTTCCATGACCCACGTCGGCGGCAGCGGTGGCTCCTTGGACTTGGTGCCGATGTCGTCTAGCATCATGCACAGGACGAACTCGCAGTTGTCGGACGACGCGCTGACGCCCTTGGTCATCCGGTCCAGGATGAACGAGCCGGTGTTGAGGTAGGCGGCCGTGCCGGGCTTGACGCGCTCGCCCGGCAGGAACGAGGGCCAGGTGTATTTGGGCGAGCCGTCGGCGTGGACGCCGCCCTTGACCGGCTTCTGGTAGCTGAGAAGCGCCGTCTCGCCCTCGGGGGCCAAGCCGCAGATGTAGTCGACGAAGTCGCTCATTTCCCATACCTCTCACGGATGTTGACCTCGGCCGCGAGCGGCAGGCCCGAGGCCCACGCCGGCGTCGTCGTCATGATGTCTTTCAGCGCGCCGGCGGCGTTCTCCCCGCCCTCCAGCACGATTTCGTCGTGGACATGAAGGACCACCTCCAGCCCCTCGGCGTCAAGCCTGCGCAGCGCGTCACGCAACAGGTCGTTGGCCGTGGCCTGGACGATGTTCTCGCACGCCAGCCCGTGCCACAGTCGCGCGCGCGGCCACTCCTTCGCATCCTGCGCGGGCTTCCATGCCGCTTTGGCGTAGGAAATGCCGTCGCGATCGAAGCGGGCGTAAGGGTAGCACAGCACCCGGCCGGACGGCAGCGCATACCACAGGTGCTGGCCGTCATAGAGATAGGTCACGCGCCCGGCGGTGAACTCGCGCCCCGGCTGGCGCATGGCCAGCGTGTAGGCCTGCTCCAGATCGGACCATTGCTTCACGGCCCACGGGTTCGCCCGGCGCCATGCGTCGACCATGCGGCGCGACTGCGCCTCGGGCAGCAGGACGTTGTAGATGCGGCCCATGGCGTTGAACGCGCCGACCGCCCCGCCGAACCCGCACGCGAGTTCCTGGACCTTGCCGACCTGCCGCTGCGCGTCGTCGACGTCGGCCACGGTGACGCCGAACGTCGCCGAGGCGTTGACCTTGTAGATGTCCTCGCCCGTGCGGAACAGGTCCAGCTTGGCCTCGCCCTCGGGGCTGTTCGACAGCCACGGGTTCACCCGCGCCTCGATCGCCGACCAGTCGGCCGTGACCAGCCCCTGACCGGGCGCGGCGATAAGCGCCGGGCGCAGCATGCCCTTCAGCACGTCCGTCACCCGCCGTCCGTGCGCCGGCACGATCTGGTGGCCGCGGACCATCGCCAGACGCACGGCGTCGGGGTCCTTGGCCGTCTTGCGGCTCAGATTATGCGCCTGAAGACCATAGCTGGCAGCCCGGCCGGTCGCCGCGCCACCTGCGAACACGAACGCGCCGCGCACCCGGTGGTCCTCGTCGTCGGCGAGGTCGGCCATGCGCGCGAACTTGGCCACGCTGGACGCCCACAGGTCGTCGGCGCACTGGACCACGTCGGCGACCTCGGCGGGCACCTCGTCGGGGTTCTCCTCGGCCAGCACCAGCAGCGAGGCGCGCACGTTCTTGTCGATCGACCGCTTGGTCTCCTCGTTCTTGGTCACGGTCATCAGGTCGCGCGCCTGCGGCCCGACGCGGTCCCACACCCACTCACGCATCCGCGGGCTGCGCACGGACGTAACTGCCCCTTGCGTCACCTCGACGACCAGGGCCTGTATCTCCTCCAGCTCGGCGGCGGCGTAGCGCACGGCCGCCTGCGCCAGCGGCACGTCGACCAGCACGCCGCGGTCGTTGATCCGCTCGTTGATGTGGTAGTCGGCCAGCTCCTCGTCCGACAGCGCGCGCTGCGCCTGCGA
>JBBAVS010000238.1:0-2995 GCA_040397585.1 Pirellulales bacterium | reverse complement strand
CCGCCGCGAAAAGGGGGGGCAACGCCGGCGCGGAGCGGCGAAACTGGCGACGATAGTCCCGATCGGGCATGAGTTCGGAGAGTGACACAGAAGGAGGGATTGAATGAAGATGTTTTTGCTCGGTTCGTATGCAACGGGGGCCGCGTTCACGTTTGTGATCGTTGGCTTCTGCGTTGCCCTTGGCGGGCGGTCAAAGGACGTTTGGCGGCCGTTTGTCTACGCGGCGGCGTGGCCGGTGATGCTGCCGATGTTCATAGCCGGACGGGCCGGTTGAGTTCAGCGAACGCCCGCGATGCTTGAATCAACGCCAGAACCTACGGAGTGCGCATGATTGCCAGACTGATTCCGCTGCGGTTGCGATGGATCGTATGTCGAATGGGGGTGCATTTTCTTGGCCCCGGCGTCAACGTCCTCCCAACTGCGTTGCATCGCTTGCGTGGCGACAGCCTGTGCGAGCAAGGATGCCTAGAATGCGGCAAATGGGTCTGGGTGGTGGATCGCAGTAGCGAGTGGCACGGTCCTTGTTGCGACCGGACAGACCCATAACACGCGAGATCAACAGCCGCGAACAGAGGAGGCGGCCAACCATGAGCGATACGGATGAGCGGTCTGTTGCATCGGCTGGTTCTGTGGCGGGAGAGCCGGTAGCCTATCAGGCGGTCGATGAGTACGGGCGACCATTCGGCTACGCACAGATTGTCCTGCCATTTGGCAAGTGGCCTAAATCACAGCGAGTACCGCTCTACGCTCAGTCGCAGCCTACGCTCACCGACGAGGAGCGGGAGGCGATCAAGCGACTAGGGCCGTGCGGCGATCCGCTGGCAAGCAGGACTGTCACGCTGACGCCAACGGAGCGGCGGGTGTTTCATGGCCTGCTGGAGCGGCTGGGTTAGCCCACAGAACCAGTGTTTATGCCGCCCCGCATATCACGCCCCCAGCCGCATAACGCTCTGCCGAATCGACGCCAGCCAGCGGCGTGACGACGGACGCCGGCGTTATGCGGGGCCGCCTATCACGCCTCTGCCGCCGCGCTGGACTCGTGGGGCGGAACCGATAGCGTCGTCTGGTGCATGGATGCACCAGACGAGATCACGGTCGAGATCCCGGGCGACCCGATCCCGCAGCCGCGGGCGCGGGCTACACGCGGCGGGCACATGTATACGCCCGGGAAGACGATCCGCCCGTACAAACAGGCGATCGCGATCCGCGTCGGCCTCGAGGCCAAGCGGCGCCGCTGGAAGGCGATCGACGGGCCGTTCGAGGTCGTGATCGTGTGCGTGTTCGCGCGGCCGCCTTCGCACTGGACGAGGGCCGGCGACCTGGCGGCCTCGGCCCCGGCGTTCCCGGGCCTGCGGTGCGGCGACTGGGACAACCTGGCGAAGGGCGTCCAGGACGCCGTGACGGCCTGCGGGGGCGTCTGGCACGACGACACCCAGGTGATCGACGGCCGCGCGATCAAGCGCTACGCCGCCCGCGGCGAGCCGGCCCGGACGATCATCCAGATCCGGAGGCTCTGACCGTGGGCAGGCCCCAGAAGGACCTGAAACTCTGGCTGTCCCCCGAACAGGAGCAGCTCGCCCGGAGGCTCCTGGCCGACGGGGTCTGTCACCGCGACGTCGCCTCCGCGGTCGGGGTCACCTATCGGCGGCTCCTGACGCGGATCCTGGACCAGCTCGCCGACGCGAAGGTCGGGCAGGGCCGCGGCGGCGGCCGGCCCCGCCGGGGCCTCCGCTTGGTCGACCCGACGCCGGCCGAGATCGCCACGATCTGCCAGGAGATCCAGGCCGGATGGAGCGACCTGCACCGCGCGGAATGCTCGCATCCTCTGCACCCAAACTTTTCCGGCGACCGTCTCCCGGAATAACCTCGCGGCATGGCACTGGTCACTTCCCTCCCGGGCTCGCTCTCGCTCGCGTTCAGGCGCGGGGACGAGTTCTCGACGCTCATCGACTTCTCGATCGCGACGACCTCCTACACCTGGTCGGCCGCGATCTACTCCGTCGTCACTGGGGCGACGATCGCGACCCCGACGGTCTCGGTCGTGAGCGCGGCGAACGGCCAGGTGAACGTCTCGCTCTCCGAGATCCAGACGGCCGCGCTCGCGGCCGGGACCTACGGCTGGCGGCTGTCCTGGACCGCCCCCGGCGATTCGATCCGGACCGTCCTCCAGGGGACCGTCGAGGTCCACAACTGATATGCCGATCAACGTCACCGCGACCGACCAGAACGTCTCCGTCGGGGTCTCCGGCGGGCAAGGCCCAGCCGGGCCGCAGGGTCCCCAGGGGCCGGCCGGAGCGGCCGGGACGACGACCTGGTCCGGGATCACGGACAAGCCGGCCACGTTCGCGCCCTCGACCCATTCGCATCCGATCTCCGAGGTGACGAGCCTCCAGGCGGCCCTCGACGCGAAACAGGCGGCCGGCTCCTACGCGACCCTCGACGGGTCCGGGAAGGTCCCGGCGGCCCAGCTCCCCTCCTACGTCGACGACGTCCTCGAGGTCGCGAACCTGGCGGCGCTGCCGGCCACGGGGGAGACCGGGAAGATCTACGTCACGATCGACACCGGGAAAACCTACCGATGGAGCGGTTCGGCCTACGTCGAGATCTCGGCCTCGCCTGGCTCGACGGACGCCGTCCCCGAGGGGTCGACAAGCCTCTATCACACCACGGGCCGGGCCGCGGCCGCCGCGCCGGTCCAGAGTGTCGCCGGCCGGACCGGCACGGTCACGCTCGCAAAGACGGACGTCGGCCTCGCAAACGTCGACAACACGGCCGACACGGCGAAGCCCGTCAGCACGGCCCAGGCGGCCGCCGACGCGGCCGTCCAGGCCGCGGCCGTCCAGCGGGCGAACCATACCGGGACCCAGGCCGCCGGCACGATCACGGGCCTCGCCCCGGTGGCGACGAGCGGCTCCGCCTCCGACCTGACGGCCGGCACGGTCGCGGACGACCGCCTCTCGCAAGCCGTGCAGAACGCCGAGAACCTCTACCTCTG
>JBBAVS010000237.1:0-3115 GCA_040397585.1 Pirellulales bacterium | reverse complement strand
CCGACCCGAATGCCGTGCCGGCGGCGACCACCCGCTACTACGTCGCCGTGTCGTCGAACGAGCAACTGCCGTCCGTCCTCGACATGACGTTCAGGGCCACGGCGACGAACTCCGCCATCCGGCTGGAGCCGGTGAACTCGATCGCCCGCGTCATCGAGGACCGCATCGGCCTGCAGGGCTACCACTCGGGCGAGGTCGTGAGTGGCAAGGACAACGGGGCGACCTTCGAAGAGCGCGACTACACATACGTGCCGCCCACCGGCGGACCGCTGTTCGGCCTTCCCACGCTGGCGAGCCAGGTCGCCCCCTTCAGCCTCACCGAAGTGGCGTATTACCTTTCCGTCAGTCCAACGGCGCCTGTGCCGGTGCTCGGGGCGATCGTCGCCGACGACTTGGCGATGCGGACCGACGGCCGGCTCTACACCTACACCGGGCTCGCGAACGCGGCGAACACGGCGGGCACGCTGGCTTGGATCAACATCCGCACGAACGCGTCCACGACGGTGGGGAACGACTCCATCCCGGACTTCCCGGCGGTTGTCGACCCCACGCCCGTGACCGGCCAGGATGCCAAGCTGACCACCAAGGCCGCGACGACCACGGTGACGACGTTCCAACTCGCCAATCCCGCCAACACGACCGTCGACGTCGCCACGCTATCGGGCACGCTGCAGTACACGGTCACCGTGCCGGGTCTTCCGCCGGACACGGGCACGTGGACGTTCACCTCCGGCCCCACGGGGCAGCTGAGCTTCTCGCAAGTCGCCGGGTCGCTCACGTTGCCCCAGCCCTTGGTCGGTCCCACCAACAGCCTCGTGGCCGATAATGGGGTGGTCACCGTGACCTGGAGTACGACCGTCGTCACCAACACGCCGCCGGGGGTTACGATGACGCAAGTCGCGTACACGTATATCCCCCCGCCGGCGCCCAACAATTCCCTGACGACCGACCGCGTGGACGCGGCCACCTGGCACCGCAAGGCGGGCGCGGGACCGGTCTACGACCAGCTCTTCTACTCCGTTCGCGACGTGGACATCAAGACCACGAAGCAGACGGGCGTCTCGCGGCTCTATTCGGCCGACCCGGCTACGGTGAGCGCTAACCAAAAAGCCCCGCTCGGCCGGATCGGCACCGTCATCCAGACGCCCGGCAACGATCTCGGACTGACGACCGGCATGACGTTCATCGGCGACACGCTCTACGGCGTGGACAACCTCGGCCACCTGTTCACGATCAACCGCCTGACGGGCGTCGCCGCGCTTGTCGGCACGGTGGCCGGGGCCCCGAATCTGCAGGGCCTGGCGAACGGGCCTCAGAACGCGGTCGGCGGCCCCCTCGGCGTCGCCGGCTACTACGCCGACAAGCTGTTCGCGATCAGTGCGACCGGTGATCTGTACTGCATCGACCCGACGACCGCCGCGCGGTTGCCCGTGTTCCCCGGCAACGCCGACTCCCTGTACGTCGGCCCGCTCGACGGCGGCAGCAGCAGCTACACCGGCTTCGCCTTTTCGCCGCTCGACATCCCGCTCTGGCGGGCGACGAACAACCGGGGCCTCGAGCCTGGGCATGGCGTGACGGCGGCGCTCGATCACACCCGAGACGCGCTCTACGACAACGAGGCGACGCAGGAGCCCGAGTCGAAGGGCCTGACGAGCATCTACTACGGCCTCGACAGCAGCAAGGGCACGGCGCTCGATTCGTCGAAGCTTTCGCACCTGCACATGAAGTCCACGACCTGGCTGACTGACCTCTTGAGCGGGGTTGGGAATCAGGTCGCAGACCTGCCGTACAAGGGAAGCACAGCGGTGAAGCTGGACCTTTCCGTCATCAGCGCCGGCAGCCCCATCGTGAGCGTCGCCGGGACCCGCGACCTGGCCGTGGGCATGTTCGTCACCGGCCCCGGCATCCCCCTGGACACGACGATCCTCGAGATCCAGTCGTTCTCAACGCTAAGGCTGTCGAACAACGCGACGCAGTCAGGCAGCGTTTCACTGGAGTTCGTCCGCAGGATCACGATCGACACGCTGCCGTTCAGCCTGGAGAACAGGACCTACACCGACAAGCCGACGCTGTACTTCAACTACCGGATCGAGGCCGGCGTCGGCAGCGCCGGCGTGCAGATCTCGGCGGACGGCGTCCGGGACGGGAAGTGGATCACGATCGCCGCCGCCCAGCGCGGCCGTTCGAAATTGGACGAGGCCAACGCCGTGCTCCCCAACTTTCCGTCGGTGTCGTCGCGGATCGGGCAGCAGCCCAACCAGTTCACTCAGGAACTCTTCGAGGGCACGGGCTGGCGGCAGGCGCGGATCGATCTCGGCGAGTTCGCCGGCACTAAGAACATCCGCCTGCGGTTCGGGTTCGTGCCGACGCCCGTGGCCGCCGGCGTGGTCGAGGGGGTGTACATCGACGACCTGATCGTGGGCTTCGCCGAGCGGGGCGAGATGGTCACCGGCTGGGGTGCTAAGGACAAGGGCGACACCTCGTTCTTCACGATCGGCACGCCAGTCTCGCTCACCACGCCCCAGCAGAATCTCCAGGGCCCCTACCAACTCGAGATTCGCCGCGGCATGGAATACGGCGAGCTGACGAGCACAAGGTTCGGGGCCGTTCAGATCATGGGCGACCGGACCCAGTTTCTGGAGCCCGTGTACGTGGTCGATTCGGACGCCTCCCTCGTCCGCAGCACCCGCCATGCGGCGGCCACAAGCCCCTTCAACGGGTACGGCAGCGTGACGCCGGGGCAGAATCTGCGTGGCGATGAGAACACCGCGCGCGGCCAGGGTCAGTTCATCATCGAGGGCAACGTCATTACGCATGCCGACCAGTTCGGCATCCGCATCGACGCCGCCGCCCGCGACGCGGCGACCGGGGCGGGCACGAACGGGGCGGTGAAGAACTCGCCCGTCCTCAACACGAACCGGCTCGTGCCCGGCGTCGTCGTGACCAACAACGTGATCGCGAGCACCCACCGCGAGGCGGCGATCCTCTTCAGCGGCGATCCCAACACCGGTGCTGGGCCGCTGGCACCCGTGCCCTACGGCCGGATCGTCAACAACACGATCCACGGCGGCGTCACGGTGACGGCCTCGGCCACGACGGTCCTCAACTCGCCGGT
>JBBAVS010000236.1:3035-3122 GCA_040397585.1 Pirellulales bacterium | reverse complement strand
AGGCTGAACTCGATCTGTAGATCCTTGAAAGAACTATTCAAAGCTCAATAACCTGGCCTCCCCGCAGGTTAAAAACCTGCGGCCACT
>JBBAVS010000236.1:0-2935 GCA_040397585.1 Pirellulales bacterium | reverse complement strand
TGTCCCACGTGGGTGCAGGTTTTCAAAAGTGGGTGCAGGTTTTCAACCTGCACAATCGCCACCCCCAACCTGGCCTCCCCGCAGGTTAAAAACCTGCGGCCACTTGTCCCACGTGGGTGCAGGTTTTCAAAAGTGGGTGCAGGTTTTCAACCTGCACAACCACCACCCCCAACCTGGCCTCCCCGCAGGTTGCAAACCTGCGGCCACTTCTGCAAACCTGCGGCCACTTGTCCGCCTCACTCCTCCTGCCCCGCGAGCGCCGCGGCGATGGCCTCCGCCTGCGTGGTGAGCGCCCCATCGAGCTGCAGCGCCCGCACCCGGGCGAGGGCCGCCCCGATCGCCCTGCCCGGAACCACGCCCGCCGCCAAGAGGTCGGTGCCCGTCACGAGCGGCGGCGGATCGATTTCCGCCCGCGGCCGGCCGACCTGAGCCGCAAACCAGCGGACGCGATCCGCGTCGCCCCGCCCGCCCGCCGCGCGGGCCTGCAGCACGTCGGCCAGCGCCGCCGCATCCTCGTGCGCCACCCACTGCTGCACCTCCGACCAGGGCCGCGTCGCCGGATCCGCGCCGGAGCCCACGGCGGCGATTCCCGCCCGCAGCCACTCCCCCTTCCGCGACTCGCGGTTGGAGAGCCGCAGTCGTGCCTGCAGCCGCGCCAGCATCTCGTCGCTGGCATCCTCTGCCAGCGTCGCCAGCGCCATCGGCAGGTCGGGCGCGGCCAAGGCGTCGATGATCCGGGCAGCCTCCTGCCACAGCGGCTCGGCCACGGCCGGGGGTGCGAGATCCGGCATCACCTCCCCAGCCAGGCCCGTGTCGAGCAGCAGCTCCAGCGCCCGCCGCCGTCCGGATCGCGAGACCATCGCCCGCAGCTCCGCTGCAATCCGCTCCGGGCTCACGGCCGCCACGAGATGCCGCATCTGCTCGAGCGCCGTCCGCGTGGCCGGCTCGAGGACGAACCCGAAAAACGCCGTGAACCGGATCGCCCGCAGCATCCGCAGGTGATCCTCGCCGAACCGCATCGCCGGCACGCCGATCGCCCTGACGATTCCGTCAGCCAGGTCGGCCCGGCCGCCCACGAAGTCGTGCACCTCGCCGGTGGTGGGGTCGAGAAACAGGCCGTTGATCGTGAAATCGCGGCGCTGGGCGTCTTCCCGGGCCGAGCAGAACGTCACCCCGGCGGGGTGGCGGCCATCGGTGTAGGGGGCGTCGGCCCGAAACGTGGCCACCTCCACCTGCCCGGCAGGTTTCGGCCCGAGCACGGTGATCACGCCGAACGACGCCCCCACCGCCAGCGTGCGGCCCCGGCCGAAAACCGCCCGCACTTCATCGGGTTTCGCGGCCGTAGCCACGTCGTAGTCCGCCGGCGTTCGGCCCAGCAGCTCGTCCCGCACGCAACCGCCGGCCCAGTAGGTCTCGTGGCCGGCCGCCCGGAGCCGGGAAACCACCTCGGCGGCGAAGGCACGGGCGGCGGCGGGATCGGCAGGATGAGCGGGCATGATGACCAAACCGTTGACGATCGACGAGCGTAGTCGATATAGTTGGAAGGAGTCTGGGGTCAACCGGCGGGACACATCCATTTATTTCCTTCGTGCCCTGCCCGGCGGATCTCCAGCGGACTTTTCATCGTTTCATTTTTTCATCCCTGTCCGCGTTTGCCCGCAAGGGCGGAGGTTTTTCCCATGTCCCGGATGATTCACAATTCGAAGCGTGGCTTTACGCTCGTCGAACTGCTGGTGGTGATCGCGATCATCGCCACGCTGATCGGCCTGCTTCTGCCCGCCGTGCAGTCGGCTCGTGAGGCGGCCAACCGGGCCGCGTGCTCCAACAAGATGAAGCAGGTCGGCCTCGGCCTGCATCAGTATGCCAGCGCCCGTCGCGACAAGTTCCCCGCGGTGAACGACCGGTGGTATGGCCTCACCGGCAATCCGAACGTCAAGATGCCGGCCAGCAGCCCGAGCGGCTACAGCTGGATCTTCCACATCCTTCCCTACTTTGAGGAAGGGGCACTCTACGACCGGGTGAAGGCCGTCGCGTCGGGTACCGGCGGTCAGTTCTCGGTAACGCCGCTCCAGATTACGGGCTCGAACCCCTTGGCCAACGTCCAGATGGCTGGTCTGGTCTGCCCGAGTTGGGGTGGCGACGCCCTGGTCAGCGGCAGCTGGGGTGCCACCTGCTACAAGGCGATGGCTGGCCGCGGCAGCTGCCAGGGAAACGCCGTTGTCAGCAGCGGAACGGCGGCTTCTGGCCCTTATTCGTCTGACGACGGCTACATGCCGCTGATTCCGACCTCCACGCCCCCGCAGTCGGCAACGGCTGCCAACGTGCGGAACTACATCCTCGGCGGTCGGAGCATCACCTCGGGTGACGGCACGTCGAAGACGATCATGGTGGCGGAGTCGAAGGAAGGGAACCCGCGGCCATACTCGGGCACTAGCCCTGCGGTCACCTCTGGTGGAACTGGCTACAACTGCCAGTGGTTCCTCGGCACTCACACGTGGGTCGTCGCGGGCCGTCCTCGGGATGGTTGCTCGCCGTTCCAGAACAACGCCTATGCCAACACGGCCACCGGCCTGAACTATGGTCCCACGTCGGGCGCTTCGACCGTGTACTACACCCAGGGGCAGCAGCTTCTGGTGAATGCGAACGGTTCGGCGGGTGACCTGATCTGGGGTCAGAGCAGCGACCACGCTGGCAACCTCGTCATGCACACGTTCGCCGACGGCAGCGTGCGGTCGATCGGTGCCGACATCGATGCCAATGTCTACATCGGCATGAGCACGGTCTCGGGCGGCGAGAACACGCCGTCGGACTTCTGATCGGCAGCGTCTGATCGTCGTCACGACGATCGGATTCGTGATTCCAACGGCCCGGCCGGAGCGAAAGCTCCGGCCGGGTTTTTTGTTGCCCAGGAAGCGTAACCGCGTCAGCGGTACGA
>JBBAVS010000235.1:0-3164 GCA_040397585.1 Pirellulales bacterium | reverse complement strand
CAGGTTTTCAACCTGCGGTGCCTCGGCGCTGGGTGGGCTTCTCGTGCAGGTTGAACACCTGCACCCACTTCGGGGGCGGGCCCACCGTGCCGTGGTGGTCTGGGCGCTTCAGGAAACCCGGGGCGACGGTCCGTCGCCACGCTGATTCGGGTTGATTCGGTTGGTCTGTCAACGCGGGACGGGGGCTGGTACTTCTCCCCGGCCATGTCGCTTCAGCACCACGCCGCCGCCGCCCCCCCACCCATCCAGCCGGTGGCTGAAGGTCTCGAAAGGCCGCGGTTCTCGGTGATGGTTCCGGCCTTCGAGCCCGATGTCAGGCTCTGCGACTCCCTGCAGTCGGTCCTTGCCCAGGCGCCGCCCGCGGAGGAGATGCAGATCACGGTGGTGGACGACGCCTCCGCCCCCGGCAGCGTCGCACGCCTCGTGCGGTCCATCGATCCTGCCGGCCGCGTGGACGTGATCACGCACCGCACCCGGCTCGGCCTGGCCGGCAACTGGAACCGCGCGATCGCCCTGGCCCGCGGCGAGCTCGTGCACCTGCTGCATCAGGACGATGCCGTCCGTCCGGGCTTCTACGCCGCGATCGACCGTGGCTTCCGCCGCGCCGCAGACGTCGGTATGGCGTTCTGCCGCTGCCGCATCGTCGATGATCACGACCGGCACGTGAAGACGACGTCGCGGCAGCAGTGGCTCGCCGGCGTGCTGGCCAACTGGCTGCCCACGATCGCGGAGCGGCAGCGGATCCAGACGCCGGCGGCGGTAGTGGCCCGCAGCACCTACGAAACGCTCGGCGGCTACCGCCACGATCTCTGCCATGCCCTCGACTGGGAGATGTGGGTGCGGATCGCCGCCCGCCATCACGTCTGGTACGAGCCGCGGCCGCTGGCGGTCTACCGCCGCCACGTGGCCAACGAGACCAGCCGCCTGTTCGCCTCCGGCGCCGTCTGGCCCGACATGGCACGGGCGATGCGGATCAACGCCGCCACGCTGCCCGACTCGATCCGCCACACGACGCTCGCCGCGAGCGTTCGCTGGCATGCCGCCTCCGCCATGCGGACCGCCGAACGGCAGCTGGCGACCGGAGCCACCCCCGCGGCCGCCGCAACCCTGCGGGCGATCCCAGATCTCCTCGACGTGCTCGACGGCAGCAGCGCGGAGGGTGCCGCCACGCGACGGCTCGCGGCGCTGCGGGCCCGGCTCCGCGACACGGCCGTGCTGCGGCGGGTGGCCTGATGGCCGCGGACCGCACCGACGGCGGGGTGGTCCTGCGGTTTCCGCGGCCCGCGCCGCGGCGGGCGATCGTGCTGGCCCACTTCGATCCGCAGGGACGGTTCGACCGGCACGTGGTGCACGCCGCCCGCTCCTACCGCCGCCTCGCGGCGCGGCTCGTGCTCGTCTCCAACGGCGGCGGCCGGCTGCCCCGCGACCTCGCGGCCGTCGTCGACGATTATCTGCCCCGGCCCAACGTGGGCTACGACTTCATGGCCTGGAAGCACGGCCTCGCGACGCTCGACCGCGGCGGCTACGACGAGATCGTATGCGCCAATGACAGCGTGTATGGGCCGCTGTTCGACCTCACCGCCGCCTGCGACGATCCCCGCACCGCGGGGGCCGACCTCTGGGGCATGGTGCTGTCGGACCAGGCCACCGCCCGCGACCAGCCGCGGATCCCGCACCTGCAGTCGTGGTTCTTCGCGATGCGGAAGCCGCTGCTGGAGTCGGCGTGGTTCGACGCCTTCTGGACGGGCGTGGAGCCCGTGACGGCGAAGCGGGAGATCATCGAGCGGTTCGAGATCGGGCTGTCGCGGTCGGCGGTCGAGGCCGGCTTCCGCATCGCCGGGCTCTACGACGCCACGACCGCCCCGCGAGTGGCCCTCCGCGAGGTCCTGCCGCATGTCTCGCTCGCGGCACCGCGGCGGGCATGGCGGCTGATCCGCAAGAGCCGCCGGACGCCGCACAACCCCAGCGAGCTCGTCTGGTGGCGGCTCCTCGAGGCCGGCGTGCCCTTCGTCAAGGTCGGCCTGTTTCGCGTCAACCACTATGGAATCGACGTCCAGCGGGTGCTCGCCGAACTCGCCCGCCGGACCTCCTACGACCTGGGCCTGATTCGCGGCCATCTGGCCCGTTGCGGCTGACACCCGCCCGCCGCGGCCTGCGGCCCCCTGGAAACCGGCCCGACTCGTCGGCCGCTATCGGGGCCGGTATAACTTGGGCGACCGAGGCCGGGCCGGCGGGCTGGCGAAAGCCCTCCGGCCTTTTTCGGAGCCAAACTTCGTGACGAATTTCACGAAGTCGGGTTCCACGGCCGAAAAACGCCTATCGCCCCCTCCTGCCGCTCCCCCGAGTTTCCATGGACGCGATCCTGCCGGTGCTGTTGTTCGTCGCGATCGCGGCGGCCGTCTCGGTCGGGCTGGTGGTGTCCGCCGGACTGATCGGCCCGAACCGCTCCGGGGCGGTCAAGGAGATGCCCTACGAGAGCGGCATGGATCCGGTCCACGACACCCGCCGGCGGTTCGATGTCCGCTTTCACCTGGTGGCGATCACGTTCCTCGTGTTCGACGTCGAACTCTTGTTCCTCTATCCGTGGGCGGTGGCGAGCCGCTCGGCCGCTGGCGTCGATGCCGCGGTGCAGGGCGGCCTGGTGTCGTCCCGCGGGCTCGTATTTGGCGGTGCGATGCTGTTCATCGCCCTGGTGATCGTCGGGTTTGCCTACGACTGGCGCAAGGGGGTGTTCCGATGGCGATGATGCCTTCCGGTACGGGCGGGCGGATCGAGTTGCCGGAGAACGTCGTGGTCAGCCGACTCGACTCCCTGGCGAACTGGTGCCGCAAGAACAGCCTCTGGCCGATGCCCTTCGCGACGGCCTGCTGCGGCATCGAGCTGATGGCCACCGGTGCGGCCAAGCACGACCTCGCCCGCTTCGGCGCCGAAGTCTTCCGCTTCAGCCCGCGGCAGTGCGACCTGATGATCGTGGCCGGCCGCGTGGTGATGAAGATGCTCCCGGTGCTGCAGCGGATCTGGCAGCAGATGCACGAGCCGAAGTGGTGCATCTCGATGGGCGCGTGCGCGAGCACGGGGGGCGTGTTCGACACCTACGCCGTCGTCCAGGGCATCGACCGCTTCATCCCGGTCGACATGTACGTGCCCGGCTGCCCGCCGCGGCC
>JBBAVS010000234.1:0-3182 GCA_040397585.1 Pirellulales bacterium | reverse complement strand
GGCAGTCCGTCAGCCCCGAGATCGTTGCGGAAGTGCCGTTGACCGGGCTATCCTTACCCGATTGGCGGCATGGAACTCACGCCTTCCGGGTTGCTCTTCTACCTCGGTACGAAGCACACAGCCTGCCTCGCGCCGGAGAAGTGCAAGGTGGGCGACACGGGCTGCTGTTGACCGGTCGCCACGCGGCGCCAAGTGACATAGGCCCTGAAGGAATCGGGTGGGCACCGAGGTGCTCGAGACGGCAACAGTCCAGCAGGCGATCACGATGACACCACGCGACCCGAGTGCATCACCATCCCGCGACGTCGGCCCCGCTCACGCGGCGGGGGGCCTCAACTGCAATCGCCGGGGGTTTCTGGCTGCGGGAGCCGGGGCCGTCGGCATGGCTGCTCTCGCCGACCGGTGTCGGGCCGAGCCCGCTGCAGAGCAGGCGGCCGACCTGCCCGCCGGCCCGGCGCTGCCGCCGGTGCCGATTCCGCACTTTCCCAGCCGGCTGCACGCGTTCGTCTGGAGAAACTGGCCGCTGGCAACGCCGGAGCGCATGGCGCGCGTCGTCGGCTGCGAGCCCGCCGCGATCGAGCGCATCGGCAGGGCGCTGGGGCTCGGCGACCCGCCGCCGATCCCTCCCGACCAGCAGTCGCGGGCGTTCGTCACCATCATCAAGCGGAACTGGCACCTGCTCCCCTACGGCCAACTTCTCGATCTGCTGGGCTGGACGGCAGAACGCCTGGCCTTCGCGCTGCGCGAGGACGACGCTTTGTTCGTGAAGCTGGGCAGCCTGAAGCCCGCCTGCGAGCCGCTGCGGTTCGCGCAGGCCGATGCCGGGTGCCTGCGACGGGAGGAGGAGATTGCCGCCGTCGTCGCCGAGTTTTTTCCGAACGCGGCGTGCCCGCCCGACGACGACCTCTTCGGGTTTGTTGCCGGGCTCTCGCAACTGCCTGCCGTTCTGCCGCCGCCGCGTCCGGCCGGCGAGCCTCCCCGTTTGTGCTTCTCATACTTCGCGCTCACCGGCGATCCGCTCTTCGAGCAGCAGGCCGACCCGTTCCCCGACGGGCTGCTCGCCCGGCTTGCCGAGGCAGGAGCCAATGGAGTGTGGCTGCAGTGTCCGCTGTTCACGCTCGCGCCCTTTCCCTGGGATGCATCGCGGAGCACCGGTCACGAGCGGCGGCTGGAGAATCTCCGGCGGCTTGTTGCCCGCGCCGGCCCGTTCGGCATGAAGATCTACCTCTATCTCAACGAGCCGCGGGCCATGCCGCTGTCGTTCTTCGAGACGAGGCCCGACTTGCGGGGTGTCGTCGAGGGCACGCATGCAACGCTCTGCACGAGCGTCCCGGAGGTGCAGGAGTATCTCATCGAGGGCGTGGCCCACGTAGCGCGAGCGGTTCCCGATCTCGGCGGCTTCTTCAGTATCACCTTCTCGGAAAATCTCACCAACTGCTGGTCGCACAACGGCGGTCGTGGCTGTTCCCGCTGCGGGCCGCGTGGCCCCGGGGCGGTCGTCGCCGAACTCAATCCCCTGTTCCGCGAGGGCATCCGCCGCGCCGGCACACGAGCCATGCTGATCGCCTGGGACTGGGTGTGGAACGACGACTGGGCCGGCGAGGTGATCGCCCGGCTGCCGTCGGACGTGCCGTTGATGAGCGTGAGCGAATGGAGCGTGCCGATTGAGCGAGGGGGCGTGCGCTCGGAGGTGGGCGAATACGCGATCTCGGCGATCGGGCCCGGGCCGCGGGCCCTGCGGCACTGGGAGCTGGCCCGCCGCCGGGGGCTTCCCCTGTTCGCGAAGATCCAGGCCGGCACGACGTGGGAACTCTCCCCCGTGCCCTACGTGCCTGCGGTCGAGAACGTGGCCCGCCACGCCGAGAATCTCCGTCGGCTCGGCGTCGACGGGCTGATGCTCAGCTGGACGCTCGGCGGCTATCCTGCGCCCAACATGGAGGCCATCGCGGAGGTGATGGACGGACGCACCGTGGCCGACGCCATGCGCGCGGTCGCCGTCCGCCGTTACGGCGAACCTCTGGCAGACGCGGTCGTGGAGGCCTGGCGGGCCTACTCGACGGCGTTCGCCGAGTATCCCTACCACATCAGCGTCCTCTACAACGCGCCCCACCAACTTGGCCCGGCCAACCTGGTGTGGGCCGAGCCGACGGGCTACAGGGCCACGATGGTCGGATTTCCATACGACGACCTCGATGGATGGCTCGCGAGCTACCACGATGGGCGGCAGGTGCTCGTCTACGACCCGCCGACATTCGCGGGGCAGTTCGAGAAGGTGGCCGCCGGCTTCACCGCCGCGCGGGAGCGGCTGCTGGCGGCCGGAGCGTCGGCACAGGGTGTCGAGCCCAGGCACCGCGCGGCCCTGGAATCGGAATGCGGCGTCGTCGAGGCGGCCGAGATCCACTTCCGAAGCACGGCCAACCAGGTCCGCTTCGTGATGGCCCGCCGCGCCGCCGCGGCCGCGCCGCAGGACGACGCGGAGCAGCGCAGGATCATGGCGGCGATCCTCCGCGACGAGATCGAACTGGCTCGCCGTCTCCACGCCCTCCAGCGCCGCGACTCGCGCATCGGGTTCGAGGCCTCGAACCAATACAACTATGTTCCCGTCGACCTGATGGAGAAGGTCGTGAACTGCCGGCAGTTGCTCGGGCTACTGGCGGCCGAGTGAGCCGGCATCACGCACGAGCCCCGGCACGGCGCCACACGTTGCGAGCGAGCTTGATGTGGGAGCATGTGCCGAATGCATTACGCGCACAGCACCAAATCGTCACTGAAATGATGAGGGTGTGGCCGTGAGGTCGAAACCGACTGGGTGGAGAACTACCTGTCGCGCGTGGTCGTCAAGTGGCTGGCGCACCCGCCGAGAGCCGCGGCGCAGCACTATCTGATATCGCGAGAGCACCACTTCGAGGACGTGGTGCGCGGCGACGGTGCGGGCCGGACGGATGGGGGCACGGCGACGGCCCCGGAGTGCGACGCATATTGCAGCGCAGTTGCGACGCGAAATGCGACGCACTTTCGCCCGATCGCGTGGAACTGCTCGCCCGCGCGGTTATTCTCGTGGCCGGCATGACGATCTCGGAGGAGTTGCGGCCGGCGGCGCCCGGGGCGGCAAGCGTCGCCAGGCACATGGGTCGGCCCGGGCCGCTCGCGAAAGTCCACACGGCCAGGGGCCAGCGGCGTCG
>JBBAVS010000233.1:0-3190 GCA_040397585.1 Pirellulales bacterium | reverse complement strand
CGCTTCTGCAACTCCGGACCCCCTTCGGTGCGGCCCTTGGAAAGCAGCTCCTCGAGTGTCTTGCCCGCGAAGTAATTGCTCGCCTCCTGCTGCGTCACAAGTTCGATCGATTCGCGGGCCGAGGTCGAGCCTTCGAGAAACTTCACGAGGTCGCCGATCCGATACTGCACGATCACGTCGGCCACGAGAAGCGAGAGCGAGCTGCCGCTGCCGTCGCCGGTCTCGGAGGCACAGAGGAAGAACTCGAGGCCCATCTTCGCCGCGTCGTCGTCGCCGCCCGTCCAGAGGAGCCCTTCCCGCTTCTTCTTGAACCGGCCGAGCTTGTCGCTCGAGATCGTAAGCTGCAGCACCTTGCCGGTCGGATAGATCTCCGAGGTTTCGATCGGCCAGGGGGCTTTGAGGTGCATGCCGGGCCCGAGCGGCCCGCGGGCGAGCGCGCCATGCCGCAGCACAGTGCCCTGCTCGTCGGGGCCGACGATCACGAGCGTGCTCAAGGCGAAGAGCACGGCCCCGGCGAAGACGGTCAGCGGCGTCACCGCCCGGCCGAGCATCTGATAGAACCAGCTCCGCGACACTTCGACGCCGAACTGGTAGTTGATCAGTTCGCCCACCACCTGTCCGAGCGACTCGGGCGCCGTGAGCAGGCCGAGGAACCGGCTGTCGAAAGCGGGCCGTGGAATCTCGCCCGGCCGCTTGGGGCGGTAGGCGGCCAGGAGCGCCGTGAGCAAAATCTCGCCGCCGACGAGGATCATCATCCAGGGCACGAGCCGGGCGAGCCATTCGAAGAACGTCGTCTCCTTGACGATCGCCACCGCCGCCGCCCCCGCGAAGAGCAGGGCCGCCACAAGGAACGTGCTCATCAGGTAGCTCGCGCCGCCGCGGAGCAGTTGCCATTCGCGCACCCGCGTATAGCCGCTGATCCAGCGGGCGGCGATGAAGGCCACAAAGGCAACGCCCGCGGTCGCGAACATGAGTCCCACGGGGTTGCAGTCTTTGGCGAGCGAGAGGGCGACCCTGTCGGTGCCGAGGCCCGCGGCGCGATAGAGCATCGCGGCCCCCGCGGCGATCAAATACAACGCCACGGCGAAGCTCACCGCCGGCAGGCCGTAGGCATAGAGCCGGTCGAGCCGGTTGCGGGCCAGCTGCAGTTCGTCGCTCGTCTCGCCGAAGATGGCGGCGCTGGTGGCGTCTTGCGTGGCGAGCTTCTCGGCGGCGAGCGACTCCGTCCGCTCCACACGGTGCTGCTGGTAGATGATCGCGAGGATGATCCAGATCGGGATGCCGCCGGCGATGTGCCAGGTGGCCGCCTGGATCGCCGGGCTCTGCGCCCAGGCGCCGATCAGGCCCGTGGCCACGCAGAGCACGATCTGGACGGCGAGCCCGGCAAGGGCGGCCGTGGTCGCCCGGCTGTATGTCAATTCGTCGCGATTCATGAAGAAGATCCTGCCATCCCCATCATGCAGCCGCGTATGAGATTTCGATGAGGGCGATTTCCCCGGTATCCTGTGGGCATGCCGCCAATCTTCTCGATCGCCCGTAACGCCTTTTTGGAGGCGATCCGCCAGCCGATCTTCATCGTGCTGGTGCTCGTCGGGCTGTTGGCCATGGTCTGCAACGTGAACCTGGCCGCCTTCACGATGGGGGAGGACGAGAAACTGCTCATCGATCTCTGTCTCAGCACCCTCCTCATCGTGGGGCTCTTGCTGGCCGCGTTTACGGCATCGAGTGTGCTCTCCAAGGAGATCGAAAACAAGACGGTGCTCACGGTCGTGAGCAAGCCGGTGACGCGGGCCGCCGTGATCGTGGGCAAGTTCCTCGGCGTCGCCGTAGCCCTCGGCGTGGGTTACTACATCCTCACGCTCGCCTGCCTCCTGGCCGTGCGGCACAAGCCCCAGATGGGCATGGGCCGCGGCGAGATCTACGACGGCCCGGTGCTCACGTTCAGCCTGCTCTTCGGCCTGCTCGCGCTGCTCACGGCCGGGCTCTTGAACTATCTCTATCGCCGGCCGTTCCCCTCCACGCTCACGGCCTGCCTGGCCGGCATGCTCACGATCGCCGTCGGCATCTGCTCGATCCTGGCCCGCGACTGGTGGCTGCAGGGGCCGCTCACCGACTACAACCCGCAGCTGATGTATGCGATCGGGATGGTGTTCCTCGCAATCCTTGTGCTTTCCGCAGCGGCGATCGCGGCCTCCACGCGGGTCAACCAGGTGATCACGCTCCTGATCTGCTGCGGCGTGTTTCTGTTCGGGCTCGTGAGCGAATTTTTCCTGGGGCGGTCGCTGGCGGAGGGTGCAAGCCCGCTCGTGCGGCTGCTCGCGCCGCTCTACGTGGCGGTGCCGAACCTGCAGGTCTTCTGGGCGGCCGACGCCCTCTCGCAGGGGCACGCGATCACGCCGGAGTATTTCGCGAGCGTGGCGGCCTACGCGGCCGTGCTGATCACGGCGCTCTTGTCGCTGGCCGTGCTGCTCTTCCAGCGGCGGGATGTCGGGTGAGCCGTGGCAGAATCCGCTCTCATGGACACCGATCCAAGGGTGGCAGATACGGCCGAGATCGACGTCACGGTCCTGATGCCCTGCCTCGACGAGCGGATCACGTTGCCCTCGTGCATCGACACGGCCGAGGAGGCGGCGCGGCGGCTGGCCGAGCAGGGGCTCTCCGCGGAGATCCTCATCTCCGACAACGGCAGCATCGATGGCAGTCAGGCCTACGCCCGCTCGCGGGGCTGCCGCGTCACGGAGTGCCCGACGCGGGGCTACGGCGCCGCGCTCATCCACGGCATCCGTGAGGCCCGCGGCCGGTTCGTCGTAATGGGTGATTCCGACGCCTCGTACGACTTCCGCGAGGGCGTGCCGATGGTGGCGAAGCTCGTCGAGGGCTACGACATCTGCATGGGCAACCGGTTCACGGGCAAGATCGTGCCTGGCGCGATGCCCCCGATGAACCGCTACATCGGCAACCCCGCGCTCTCGGGCGTGCTCAATCTGTTTTTCAATTCGGGCGTCGGCGACGCCCACAGCGGCCTGCGGGCGTTTCGTCGCGACGCGGCCCTCGGGCTGCAGCTCGTCTCGCCGGGCATGGAGTTTGCGAGCGAGTTGGTCGTGAAGGCAGCCCTCAAGGGGCTGAAGATGACGGAGCTGCCGATCACGCTCCATCCCGACGGCCGCGACCGCAAGCCGCACCTGCGGCC
>JBBAVS010000232.1:0-3200 GCA_040397585.1 Pirellulales bacterium | reverse complement strand
GCAGGTTTTCAACCTGCGGAGAAGGCATGTGCAGGTTGAAAACCTGCACCCACTTCCGAAAACCTGCACCCACGTACGAAAACCTGCACCCACGTCCGGAAACCGGCACCCGCTCTTCGCTTACTCGGCGGCCGCGAAGGTGGCCTCTTCGATGGGTCGGCCGAACTGGTCGCGCTGCACGGGCGTGAACCACCGCGGCACGATCGGCAGGCCCGCTTCCTTCCAGGCAGCCTCGAGCCGGTCGCCGGCCACCTTCACGATCTTCTCGCGGCCGCGGCCCACCAGCGTGGCCCGGTCGGCCCACGGCGTGACGGGCCCGTCGAAGCCGGCGGCCTTCGCCGCGGTGAGGATCGCGGCCATGTTGATCGCGCCCGTGTCGCCCGGCATCAGCCGCTGGGTGTGCGTGAACTCGGCCGCGGCACCCTCGCGGGGCGCGTCGGAGAGCCGCACTTCCACGATCTTGCTCGCCGGCAGCTTGCCGATCAGGTCGAGCGGTTCGCCGGTGATGTGGAAGACCCAGGAGTCGGCCACAGCGCCGATCCGCTCGTGCGCAACCATCACCAGGCCGATCAGGCCCTCGAAGGTGTGGATGAACTGAAACGCCTTGCCCTCCCGGGCCTCCGCCTCGGGGCGGATCGCCAGGCCGAGCGAGATGTCGTGCGGGGCGAGGAGGTCGCCGATGTCGTGGAGGCGACCGCGGTGCAGCTCGAAGAAGTCTTTGAAGGAGTGTTCGTCGGACGCCGCCGCGATGCTCGTCACCGCCCGCTTGGCCTCGGCCGCCGCGGCCAGCTCCAGCCGCTTCGGCAGCGCCGCCATCTGCTCCTTGAAGGTCGCCTCGTCGGCGTCGAGCTGGACCGGAAGGTGGAAGGTGCCGCTCTTCAGTCGTGCGCTCACCATCAGCCGGCGGGCGTGGGGCACGCCAAAGGCGTCGGCCTGCTGCTGGAAATCGAGAATGTCGATGTCCATGGCGTCGAAGCCGAACGACAGCGCCAGTTCGATGAGTTCGCTGGGACGTCCGGAGAGGGGCAGGCCGATCGTGCTGAGGTTGCGAAACATGCGGACTCTCACTCCCCGTGCGGGGGCTCCCGGTTGGAATCTGGTGGACGGGGAAGTATGACTGACGCCCGCCGCATTTGGAAGCGCCCCGGCCGATGTCCATTCTCGAAGCGATCGTGCTCGGCATCGTGCAGGGGCTCACGGAGTTCCTGCCGGTGTCCAGCACCGCGCACCTGCGGATCGTGCCCGCCCTGTGCGGCTGGCCCGACCCCGGGGCGGCCTACTCGGCCGTGATCCAGACCGGCACGCTGGTGGCCGTCTGCCTGGCCCTGCGGACCGACATCCTGGCCCTCGTCCGCGGCACGCTCGCCGCGGCCCTCGCTGGGCGGCCGCTGGCCACGCCCGAGGCCCGGCTCGGCTGGCTGATCGTCGTCGGCACGATCCCGATCGTGGCGGCAGGGTTTGCCTTCAAGAGCGTGATCCGCGGGGAGGCCAGGCGGCTCGAGGTGGTGGTGGCGGCGCTCCTGGCAGCCACGGCGCTGATGGCCGCCGCGGAACTCGCCTGCTTCGCCCGCTCGCGGCGGCGGGGCACGGCCGGCCGCGACGGCCTCGAGCGGGTGACCGGTGCCGACGGGCTCGTGATGGGGCTCGCGCAGGCGCTCGCCCTCGTGCCGGGCACGTCGCGGAGCGGCGTGACGATCTCGGCGGGCATGCTCGCCGGGCTCGATCGGCGCACGGCCGCCCGGTTCTCGTTTCTGCTCTCGCTGCCGGCAGTGGCCGCCGCGGCGGTGCTCGAGGCCTGGCAGCAGCGGAGCGAGATCCTCGGCAGCGGCCCGCAGGCGGCGGCGCTCGCGGTGGGCACGATCACGGCGGGCCTCGTGGGCTACGTGGCGGTCCGCTGGCTCCTGAAGATGCTCACGGGCCACACGCTCTGGCCGTTCATCGTGTACCGGCTCGGCCTGGCCGCTCTGTTGGCCGGGTCGCTCGCAGGCGGCTGGCTTCCGACTCCCGCCGTCTGACCGCCGCCGGCTACAACAAGCGGCGATGCCTGCCTCCCCGCCTGTTCCTGCCCCCCGCGTCGATCCAGCGCCCGGCCGCGCCGCGCGGCTGCTGGCTGGTGGCCGCTGGCTCGACCTCGCGGCCGTGGGCGTGCTGGCGGGGAGCCTCGCCGGGCTGGCCGGCGCGTGGTTTTGGCTCTTCGACCTCACCACCCACTTCCGCTGGTATTGGCTCGTGCTCTCGGTTGCCGGGCTCGCCGCCTGCCTGAAGTGGCGGCGGCCGACGGCGGTGGCCTGCCTGGCGATCGCGGCGGCAGCGAATGCCCGCGATCTCCTTCCTTACTGGCTGCCTGCCACGGCAGCGGCGGCGGCCACAGCCGAGGACGACCGGCGGGTGTTTGTGATCTCGATGAACGTGCATCGCGTGAACGACGACGCGACAGCCGCGGTGGCCTATCTCCGCGAGCGGCGGCCCGACGTGCTGGCGGTGCTCGAGGTGGATGACGAGTGGGCGGCCGCGCTCGAGGGCCTCGCCGATCTGTTTCCGCATCGCGTGATCCGGCCGCGAGCCGACAACTTCGGCATCGCGCTGCTCTCCCGCTGGCCGCTGGCCGACGCGGAGATCGTGGCCTTCTCGAGCACGGGGTTTCCGAGCATCGTGGCCACGGTCCGCCGGCCGGCGGGCGACTTCCGCTTCATCGCCACGCACCCGTATCCGCCGTTCAACGCCCGCTGCACGGCAGAGCTCACCGCGCACCTCGACGCCCTGGGGGCGCGAGTGGCCGCCGAGCGGCTGCCCTGCGTGGTGGCGGGCGACTTCAACGCCGCCCCGTGGTCGCGGCCCTTCCGCCGGCTGGTGGCGGCAAGCGGGCTGGTCGATTCGGGGCTCGGCCGCGGCGTGCGGCCCACGTGGCATGCCCACCTGCCGGCGCCGCGGATTCCGATCGACCACGTGCTCGTGCCGGCGGAGGCCACGGTGCTCCGCCGCGAAGTCGGCCCCGACATCGGCTCCGATCACTATCCGGTCGAAGCCGAGATCCTGCTGCCGTAGGCCATCCCCGAAAGTGGGTGCAGGTTTTCAACCTGCACAAGCACCACCTCGGGCTTGGACTCACCGCAGGTTGAAAACCTGCGGCCACTTCAAAACCTGCGGCCACTTTTTGTCCGAAGTGGGTGCAGGTTTTCAACCTGCACAAGCACCACCCT
>JBBAVS010000231.1:0-3241 GCA_040397585.1 Pirellulales bacterium | reverse complement strand
CCACTTCCGATCCCCATCGCTCACGCGATTGGGCTTCCTGAGAACGTGCGCTGGCGAGTGAGGGGCCGGCCGTGTCCGAGAGCCGGCGTTTGCTGACGAGCGGAGGCAGGATGCCGAAGCGAGTCAGCACCGAGCGAACGAAGCCCACGAGGGGCGCAGTGAGCGTCCGGCGACGGGCATGGGCGGCCTCGAGCGGGGCGGCATACCCAGGGCGGGGAGTCCCGCAGGTTGAAAACCTGCGGCCACTTCAAACCTGCGGCCACTTCCGATCCCCATCGCTCACGCGATTGGGCTTCCTGAGAACGTGCGCTGGCAAGTGAGGGGCCGCCCGTGCCCGAGAGCCGGCGTTTGCTGACGAGCGCAGGCAGGATGCCGAAGCGAGTCAGCACCGAGCGAACGAAGCCCACGAGGGGCGCAGTGAGCGTCCGGCGACGGGCATGGGCGGCCTCGAGCGGGGCGGCATACCCAGGGCGGGGAGTCCCGCAGGTTGAAAACCTGCGGCCACTTCAAACCTGCGGCCGCTTCCGATCCCCATCGCTCACGCGATCGGGCTTCCTGGCTTCGGGAGTCCTCAGGCGGAGCCGGCGAGCCGCCGCAGGGCGGCTATCCCGCGATCGAGCGTCCGCTCGCTCACGGTGTAGGCGATGCGGAAGTGCGTGTCGGCGCGGCCGAACACGCTGCCAGGCACCACGATCAGCTTCTCCTCGGCCGCGGCCCGCTCGGCGAAGGCCTTGCCGGAGCCGCCGGGCGCCTGGGGATAGAGATAGAAGGCGCCGCCAGGCTGCACGAAGTCGTAATGGCCGCGGAGCCCCTCCATGAGCTTGTCGCGCTTGCGCCGGCATTCCGCGAGGGGCAGGTCCATCGGGCAGTCGAGCGCCGCCAGCGCCGCCCACTGGCCCGGCTGCGGGGCGCACACGAAGGTGTATTGCTGCATCATCGTGACGGCGTCGATGATCGGCTGCGGGCCGTGGATCCAGCCCACCCGCCAGCCGGTCATGGCGTGCGACTTGGAGAACCCGTCGATCACCACGACCTGGTCGGAGTGCAGGGCAGGGGAGTGGAACGGAGCGTCGTAGCAGTAGGAGCGGTAGAGCTCGTCGCTGATCAGCGTCACGCCCCGGGCCTCGGCGAGCGCGGCCACGCTGCGGACCGTGGCGGCATCGGCCACGAAGCCGGTGGGATTGGCCGGCGTGTTGAGGAGAATCGCCCGGGTGGCCGGCGTGATCGCCGCCGCCACCGCGTCCACGTCGATCGCGAACGAGGGCGAGGTGTCGATCGGCACGACGCGACCGCCAAGAAACTCGACCAGCGGCCGGTACATCACGAACGCCGGCTCGAAGACGATCACCTCGTCGCCCGGATCGATCAGCGCCATGAGCGCCAGCACGAGCGCCCCGCTGGAGCCGCTCGTCACGCAGAGCCGCCGGTCGGCCTGGCCGGTCTCGCGGCGGGCCTCCGCCTCGAGCCGCTCGCGGAGAGCGGGGATGCCCTGCGTGGGCGTGTAGCCGTTGCGGCCCGCGTCGGTCGCCGCCTTCGCCGCCTCGCGGGCGGCGGGGGGCATCTCGAAGTCCGGCTGGCCGATCGAGAGGTTGATCGGGTCGTCGAGTTTCGCCGCGAGGTCGAAGGCCTTGCGGATGCCGGAGGAGTCGAACGCGGCGGCCCGCTTCGACACGCTCCACCTCGGGCGTCCGGCTGCGTCAGGCAAGCTCATGGCGGCGGTGTCGGCTCCTCAGCCGCCGTCCTTGAAGAGCTCGGCGAGCCGGTCGCCGAGCTTCTTGCCGCGGGCGTTGAGGGTGATCACGTTGCCGTCGCGGCCGATCAGGATCAGCTGGGGGATCCCGGAGATGCCGTAGAACTGTGCGGTGGGATCCTGCCAGCCCTTGCCGACATAGATGATCGGCCAGGGGATCTTGTGCTCGGCGATGAAGGCATCGACCTTGTCCTTCTCCTCGTCGAGGCTGATCCCGACCACCTCGAAGCCCTGGGCGTGATACTTCTCGTATTGCTCGAGCATGTTGGGGATCTCGGCCACGCAGGGGCCGCACCAGGTGGCCCAGAAGTCGACGAGCACGACCTTGCCGGCGAGCGACTTCTGATCGAACGGCTTGCCGTCGAGCAAGGAGCCCGAAATCTCCATCGGCTTGCCCGGCAGCTCGAGCAGGCGGAGCTTGCCCGCGAAACTCGTTCCCAGCTCCTTGATCTTCGGGTCCGGGCTCGATTCGAGGATCGGACCGAACGTCTTCAGGGCGGTCGCGGCCACCTCCTCGCCGTCGGGAATCTGCTCGAGCGCCGAGGCGAGCTGCATCACCAGCATCGCGGTCTTCTGGTCGCCCGGAGCGGCCTTCATCAGCGCCGCCGCCTCGGCGACGAGCTGCGGCGCGGCGGTGAACTTCTCCTCGGCGAACATCTTCTGGGCCTCGCCCACGATCACGAGCCGCTTGCCCTCCATCGCCAGGGCGGGCACCGGGCTCGTGGCCAGGGTCGCCGCAAACTTCGACATCTCGGCGGCGGCCTGCTCATCGCCGAACTGCGCGAGCCGCATCAGGCTCTCGATCTTCAGGGTGGCGGCCTTCGCATAGAGGGGATCGTCGGCCTTCACGGCGGCCAGGATCTTGTCGGCCGCCTGGACCGAGACGCCCGCCACGCCACGGAGATACGCCAAGGCTTCCTCGCGGGACTTCGGCTGTGCCTTCGGCGGCATCAGGCCCGCGACGAACTCGAGCAGCTGCTCGGGCGTGCCCTGGGGAAGCGGTGGCACGACGAGGCCGGCGGCAGCGGCCGGTTCCGCCGTGGCCGCGGGCTGCAGGGCCGAGGCGGGGTGGACGATCAGCGCCGCGGCGACTCCGGCCATCAGCGAAGGAACGAGCCAGGCGAGCGGACGGCGGGCGGTGGCACGTGGCAGCATGGAATCCTCGGGGAATATGGCGACGGGCCCGACGGGCCCCAGGGTTGAGCCGGGATCGTACCCCCGTGTCGGCGACCGCGGCAACCTCGGCCGGGTACGGGTCGTCACCCCACGCGTGCGCGAGGCCCGGGCAGCCCCTCGCTCCATCCCCCCTCGCAGTGATGCTCGGAACGGGGAGCAGCCGGCCGGAGGCACGCGCAGAAGCCGGTGACACTTGTGGACGCGGGGCTTCGACATTCCGACCGAGTCGTGAACTCACAAGTGCCGCCGGCGCCGAGCATGCCTCCGGCCGGCTGCGGCGCCACGCGTTGCAAGCAGGTTTTCACCCTGCGGAAC
>JBBAVS010000230.1:0-3273 GCA_040397585.1 Pirellulales bacterium | reverse complement strand
ATCCACTCAGGAAGCCCAATCGCGTAAGCGATGGGGACCGTATCGACGTCCGGCGTCACGCGATCGTACGGCTTACGCCGTTACGCTTCCTGTGCCGCACCAGAAAGCCCAATCGCGTCAGCGATCCACTCAGGAAGCCCAATCGCGTAAGCGATGGGGACCGTATCGACGTCCGGCGCCACGCGATCGTACGGCTTACGCCGTTACGCTTCCTGAGCTGCCCCAGGAAGCCCAATCGCGTGAGCGATGGGGACACGTCTGCCGTGATTCACCACAGGTTGAAAACCTGTGCCACGTGGGAGCGAGAACGCAGCGAGGGGCTGCCCGTGGCCGGAGCCCCGCGAGCGTCCGGCGCCGCGGCATCTCGCTTGTCGAACTCCTCGCGGCGATGGCGGCCGCGTCGGTGGTGATGGCCACGGCGATGGGGCTTGTTCACACGAGCTATCGGCTCGAATCCAGAGCGCGGCTCGTGCGGGCCGACGAGCAGACCGCCCTGCGGCTCGCGCGGCAGTTTCGCACCGACGTCCATGAGGCCCGTTCCGCGACGCTTCCCCGCGACGCTGCTGCGGATGCCCCGCTCGTCGCGCTCACCGGCCCAACCGGCGGCATCGCCTACCGCCCTCTGGCGCAGGGCCTCGTGCGGACCACGCAGCCAGACAGCGACCAGCCCACCCGCGAGGAGTTTCTTTTTTCGCGGCCAATCCTCTGGACGACCGCTGCGGAGGGCTTGCTCGTGTCGCTCAGCGGCAGTTCCGCGGACGACGGCCGCCGGCCGCAGTTGGCGATCGACGTGGCCGCGGCCGTGCCACCCGGCGTGACGATCCTCCGCGACGCTGGAGGCCAGCCATGACGCACCAGCACAGCCCCTCGCGCGATCCTGCCCGCCGGCGCGGCAGCGTGATGGTGATGGCGCTCGCCTGCATGGCGGTGGCGTCGGCGATCGCCCTCTCCATGCTCCGCGCCGCCACGACGAGCCACCGCTCGCTGCGGACGGAGCGGCACCTGCGGCAGGTGGAATGCCTGCTCGCGGCAGCGACGGCTACTGCCCACGCACGCCTCGTCGCGGGCGGCCCCGATGCCGCCGTAGACGAGGTGATCCTGCTCGAAGCGGCCTCACTCACCGGCGTCGGCTCGGCACGGGTCACGCTGGCCCGCGATGCGGATGCCCCACCGCCGGCGATCCGCGTCGTCGTCGAATACCCGCTCGAAGGCCCGGTGACGATTCGCCGCAGCCGCACTGTTTCGCATCCGTCCGTTGCATCAAGAACCTCCGAGGAGCCCCAGCCATGAGCCACGCCACATTGCAAAAACTGCCCGTCAGCCGTGGAGCGACGCGCAGCCGAGCGTTCACCCTCGTCGAACTGCTCGTCGTGATCGCAATCATCGCCACGCTGATCGGCCTCTTGCTGCCGGCCGTGCAGAGTGCCCGCGAGGCTGCGCGGCGGTGCAAATGTCAAAACAACGTAGCCCAACTTGGCCTGGCGCTCCACAGCTACGAGTTTGCTCACGAGGCCTTTCCGCCCGGAGTCACCGGCGACGCGGGCCCGATCCGCAACCTGGCCGACGGTAAGCACGTGGGCTGGATCATCCGCCTGCTGCCCTTCATGGAGGAAAACGCACTCGAACAGAGGTTCACGCCGGATGACGGCGTCTACGCGGCGTCGAATACCAAGGTGCGTGAGGCGACGATCTCGGTGCTCCATTGCCCGTCGTCTTCGAGCTACTACCGCGATCGCTCCGAGGGCGGCCCGCAGGTGCCCGTGTCGAACTACGCTGGCTGCCACCACGACGTCGAGGCGCCGATCGACGCCGGCAATCACGGCATGCTGTTCCTCGACAGCCGGGTCCGATTCTCCGACATCGCTGACGGAAGTTCCCACACGCTGCTGATCAGCGAGCGGCGGGGCAGCGAGGGCGATCTCGGGTGGGCCTCTGGCACCCGGGCCACGCTCCGCAACACGTCGCCCATTCCGAAGCGCGATGGCAAGGCCTTCGGCGACGACCCTGCCCCGCAGGATCCGCTCTTCGTTGGCGGCTTCGACAGCGACCACGCGGGTGGCCTCGTGGTCGCCGGCCTGGCCGACGGGTCGATCCGTGGCATCAGTCGACTAGTCTCGCCCGACGTGCTCCGCCAACTCGGCCATCGTGCCGACGGCGAGGTTCCGGTTAGCGACGATGAGTTCTGACTTGCTACGATTTCAGCAGATCGCAACCACAGGGGATGGCCATGATGCGAACGCGGAATGAACGGAACTCGCCCGACGCGCGCCGCACCGCCGCGCCGCTCACGGCCGACGCCTTCGCCACGCTCGCCGATGCCCACCGGCCGCGGGTGCTGCGGTTCGCCACGGCCTTCCTCGGCGACCGGCACCTCGCCGAAGACGTGGTGCAGGAGGCCCTCGGAAAGCTCTTCCAGCATCGCGACCGCTACCCGCTCGCGGAGCTCTTCGGTCCCTACCTCGTGAAGACGGCGGCGCGGCTCTGCATCGACCACCGGCGGAGTCGCCAGGCCGAAGACCGGCGGGTCGCGGCGCTCGACCCCATCGAGGTGCCGTCGCCACTCGCCACCGCAGCGTCGCGCGAAACGGCCGACCTCGTGGCCCGGGCGATCGGCCGGCTCCCTGACCGGGAGCGGGCCTGCTTCCTGCTCACGGTCTGCGAAGGCTTTTCGTATCGCGATGCGGCCGAGACGCTCGGGCTCTCCTACGCCGAGGTGAATAACGCCATCCATCGGGCCCGCACACTCCTGCGGTCGCTCCTCGCCTCCGTCGTGGAGGACCAGCGATGAGCCGCGCCCACGACCTCCTGGCCCGCGACATCAGCCTCTGGCTCTCCGGCGAGACGATCGGCGAACCCGCCGACCGTGCCGTGGCGGCGCTCGCCACCGACCCCACCGCCCGCCGCACGGTGTGCGCGGCGATCGCCGTCGAAGATCTTGTCCGCGACTGGTACGGCGGCATCCCGCTGCCGCCGCTGGAACCGGCCGTCATCGAGCGGGAGCGGCGGCGGTCGCTCGTGTCGGCAGCGGTGTCGGCGCTGGCGGCCAGCCTCGCGATGGCCTTGGTGGCGGCGAGCGGGGCGCGACCGTTCGATCGCGCGGTCGAGGCCGCCGAGGCGTTGACCATGGCCGGCGCGCCGCTGCCGCTGGCCACCACGTCGCTCTGGCATCTGCGGCAGCAGATGCAGCGGCCGTAGCCGCATGAGATCGTACGCCTTACGGCGTTACGCTTCCTGAGCGGCACCAGGAAGCCCAATCGCGTGAGCGATGGGGAC
>JBBAVS010000229.1:0-3430 GCA_040397585.1 Pirellulales bacterium | reverse complement strand
AAACCTGCACCCACGTGAAGGCAACGAGCTGCATGCCTGCCGAAAGAAAAAGGTGACAGCCACCAAATCTGGGTAATCCTGATTGCGAACGAAGCCTGGCCCCGGCTCAAAGGGGCCCCGGGAGCGGAAGACCCGGTGACAGGAAGAACGTGACGCAAGCGCCTGACCGCGGGCGGCATCCACGAGGGTGCCGTCCGCGGCGGCGTTTTTGCGGGGCACGGAACCTCGTCTCGCTGCCCTTGCGCGGCTTCACACTCGAGTACACGCCGGCATTACCGCCGCGTTCCCTCGGTCCGCAGAGGAAGCACAACGTCTTCCATCAATCGCCTGCCGGTCACCCGCAGTTGCTCGATCGTCACCCCCAAGCCGTTAAGAAGGCCGATGTCGGTGGTCGTGTGAGCATCCTCCATCGCATTGTCGTCATCGAGCATTTCCTGCAACCCGGATCCCATGGCCGCGACCAGTTGTCGCCAGCCGGTAGGGAAACACGTCTTGATGGCGGCCAGCCATCGTTCCCGCCATGCCTCTGTGCCGTCTCGCCCCTCGAGGCGGGCGAGGGCAATCACACGCCCGAGATCCTTCGCGGATCGCAGGACTCCCCGCAGGTCGCCCGACTCGATGCGGGCCGATCCCACCTCCGGATGGGAGAGCAGGTTCGCCGCGGCCATCATCGCCGGATCGGCGTATTCGAGACCCTCGTCGGACGTCTGGCGACCGAGAGCCGCGATTCCCAGATACCGAAAACTCGGCAGCCCATACCAGCCGTCGGCGAGCTGCACGGGAGTCCAGACGATCGGCTTGCGCTGTTGGTTCGCTGGGACGGTCAGAAACTCCACGAAGTAGGCGTTCGACTTCGGAGGATAGAGCCGGATCGCCCGAAGCTGCTCCGGCGGCGCAGGGGTCGCCCGGGAGTAGCAATCGCGGTGCTTCTGCCACCCCGAATCCAGCAACGTCTGAGCCACGGTTTGGCATGAGCCCACATCCCCAGCGGGATGGACGACGATATCGGCATCCTTGGTGTTGATCCCCTGGCCGCGGAGGACCGCTTCGTAGTGGTATGCGGCGGCGAGGCTGCCCGTCACAAACAGATGGCCCAAGCATTCACGGGGAATGTCGGAGGCAAGGCGGGCGAACAACGCTCGAGCGTCGAGCCGATTCATGACAGACGAACTTCCGGGCGCAGAGACGAGAGGAGCCGGTTCGCCTGGGGACCGAGCGAAAGCTCGCAGAGATCCAGGGCCGTTTCGACCGGATCGGCCCACGGCAGCCGCCGCCCGTGCGCGGAAAACAGCGGCGCCGAGCGAACCAGCGGATGAATCACGAGCACGGCGGGTTCGCTCGGATCCTTTGTGAGCGACAGGGATGGATCGAGCTTCTCCACGAAGCCCAGATCGACCGTGCCGTCGGGAGCGTGGCAGACAAGATCGAGCCGCGGCATGCCATGGAGGTTAAAGTCCGGATCCCAATGTCGGGCGGACACGACCCCGCCCACGCCCACGTGCGGCGGAATCGCTCGCTCCAGCCGAGCGAGCAGTGCCTGCGGCGCGGGTTTTTCACCTGAGCGGTCGCAAAACCGCATCGAGCCCCGGAGCGATCCGGTGAGTGCCACGAGCTCACGCCAGGCGTCGTGCGGAAACGACTTCAGCTCCACCGAGCGATTGGACTGAAAACTCAACGCAGGCCGCACCGTGGGCTTGTCGAGCGCTCTGCGGACGGTGGGGTAGCTGCAGCCGACGAGGCTGGCGATGGCGCTGATTTGGATGGGTCCTTCACGCCTGAGCCATCGGCTCAAAAGCACCTTCACGACCTCGTAGAGTTTGCGTCCTGGAGGCAGCGAAACCTTCGCCTTCGCCTGCTGGCGGCCATGGCCTGTCGTCCGCTCGAAGTGCCGGGCGACGCTCCGCAGGCGCGGATCTTCTGGATCGACCCAAGACTCTTCTGCAGCCACCACCACGAGGCCAAGTCGATCCGCGATCGGCCGCCGCAGCGCGTGCCTGGCGGCCGCCCACCCCTCCCGCACGCTGGCCAGAGCCATCCGGCTGCCCGTCACGACCAGCAGCCCGCGTTCGACACCCGGATGATCCGCCAGGGAGATGCCAAGCTGCATGACCGCCGCATGGAGATCGCGGCTCCCAAGCATCGATCGCGGCACGTACATGGCCGTTTTTCCGTCCCGACTCAGGTAGTCGAGCCCGGCTCCCTGAGCTGGCACAAATCCGGCCGGCAACCCGCCTTCGCGAAGCATTCCCATGACCGACATCATCGCATCCACGAATCAATATCGCAAGTCGAGTTTAACATCGCACATGCACATCAGGGTTTTCCCCCTGGGCGACGGCCCGACCTGGCCGCCTCCGGCTGGGCCGGGCGCCTCGCAGGCTCGCCCCGTTGCCGGCATCCCGCGGGTGACCGGCGGCGTGCCGACGACGAGTTACCGAGGCCGGGCGTTTCTCGGCAGCCGTGGCGGTTATCGAAAGGTGCATTTTATGCGTTTCAAGAATTCCTACGCCGCCGCTGTCGCGGCAGCCGTGTCCGCGGTCGTTTTTTCAGCCGCATTTCAGCCGGCTGAGGCGGCGCCGATTACTCTCGATAACTTCTCGGCCACCACCACCGGCACTACGAGGACGTCTACTACTTTTTTTCTTCAAGTTAACGGCACGACCGCAGGCAGCTACAATGGGTTTGACACACGGATTGGAATTGCAAATGCATTTCAAAACGGGGTGGGAACGCCAAGCTCCAAGACAGTGAGTACCGGTGTTTTCAATAGCGGAACGGGAACTCTCTCCGTCAGTTCGAACGGTGCTGGGACCGCTGAAATCGGTGGTCTGCAGGGGGCTTTCTACTATCAAATCGGAACTTCCACACCCGTTACGTCTGTGAACTTCACGAATCCTGGTGGCATCTACGACGGCTTTCAGATCAAGACTGGAACGGTCTCGAACAATAACTCGGTGATGAGTGCATTTGTGTATGCTGCTTCCGCCCTAGGTGGTGCAGAGTTCTACTACACTCTGCCCTCAAGCGTGTTTTGGTCGTCCAACACGACTTACAATATTCCTTTCTCTTCCTTCCCCGGAGTTGACTTCACTCAACTTATAAATTTGGGTGTGGGATTCGCCCCGGGAATCAACTCGGTCGGGGATACCGTACCCGTTGCGGGCAATGTGGCATTCTCATCTACCGCCACGTTCACCGAAATCTCGGTCGTCCCCGAGCCCACGCACATGGTGTCGGTCGCCGGCATCGGAGCGGCTCTCGGAGCCTGGCGGCTGCGAAAGCTGCGTCGGAGCCGCGAGGCGGCCGGCGACGCGATCGCAAGCTGATCGATGACAAAAAAGGTGACAGCCACCATGGAGAAAAAGGTGACAGAGAGAAAAAGGTGACAGCCACCAAATCTGGGTAATCCTGATTGCGAACGAAGCCTGGC
>JBBAVS010000228.1:0-3498 GCA_040397585.1 Pirellulales bacterium | reverse complement strand
ATGATGAAATCGACGTCACTGGTAATGTGCTGCTCAATGGCCACCGCCTGGAACTGACCGCGCGACACATCACGGTCAAATCAGGCGTGATCGTTTCGACACGCCACACGGAAAATGGCAAGACCGCGGGCAACTCCGGCGCGATCCTGCTCAGGGCGGTGTCGAGCGCGTTCAATGCTGCTGCCGTGGGGTTGAATACTAGTGTTACCGGTACTTCGATCCTGCTCGAGCCTGGAGCCCAACTGCTGGCGGATGTCGATGCCGGCACGAAGTTCACTCCCGGCAACATCACCCTCCGGGCGCTGACCGACCGTTTCGTTCCGACCCCGTACGTCCGCTGGGTGAACGGCAGCGGCACCGTCACCCTGGATCGGGCGACCGTCCGCGGCGGCGCGGTGGAGATCGACGTCACAGTCAACAGCGCCACGATCTACGGCGAGAAAAACCTCCCCGGAATCGTGAGTGGCGCGGTCGATTACCTTCTTTCGGTCAGCGATGTTGCCGGTGTCGCCAGTTCCACCGCGACCGGCACGATCACGGTCGGCTCCGGGAGCACCATCGTCGGGTCGAGCGTCAGCCTTTCCTCTCGGGCCCGAACGCGGGCCCATGTGCAGGCGGCCAATGCGGCGATTGCAGTCGCCTACGGGCAGTCGAAGCCGACGGCCGAGGTGAGCATTGCGAGTGGGGCGAGGATCGACGCCGCCGGCGACGTGGCTATCGCCACGACCTCCCAGAGCGAGGTCGATGTGTTTGCCACGCAGGGCCTCCTCGGCCCGAACGCGAGCAACGAAGCGGTGAGCGTCACGGTGGCAATCGGGTATGCCAATGCGGTTTCGAAGGCCGTGATCGCCCCAGGCGCGGTGATCACCGCGGGGGGCAACGTGGACATCGCCTCGAACCTCGAAAAGCGGCAGGGGGCGGCTGCCAACGCCGGGTCCTACCAGGAAGGTTCCGTAGGGATCGGCTTGGCCGTCTCCGTCTTTCAAAGCGACGTGCAGGCCACCGTTGGAGGAACGATATCCGCGGGCGGACGTGTCACTGTCGCGGCGGAGATCACGACGCCCAACAACCGCACCTTTGCCGATGCAGTCGTCGGCGACACTTGGCTGTCGAGGAAAGTTCGCTCGTGGAAGTCCGGTGTCGGGCCAAAAACCGGGTGGGACAAGTTTGACTCGCTCGCCGAAGGGGTCATGGACAAGAGCGCCAAGGTGGCTCAAGGCATCTTCTCGAAACAGGGCTTGCTGGGAATGATCCTGCAACCCGGTGGCAAACCGCTCTTCGACAAGTACAGCGGCCAGACAAAGCCGCTGGCGGTTGCTGGCGCCATCGCGGTGGCCGACCACGAAGACAACGTCACGGCGAGGATCGAACCCGGCGCGACCGTGATCACGACGGGCGGCAACGTCCGCATCGCCGCCACTGTCAACGAGTTCCCGCAGATGCGGGCCACGTCGGCTATCAACTCCGACGCCATCGACGCAGCAAAACCGGAGACCAAGTCCAACAATCGCGACCATTCCGTCTCCGTGGCGATCAGCGTCGGATGCTTCCGCAACAACGCCACGGCGACGATCGGCGAGGGTGCGAGGGTCGAAGCGAGTGGATCCGTGGACGTATCGGCTGAAACGCTCACGCCCCTCGGCGAGCGCTGGTGGGGGGGCGGGCCGCTGGTGCAGGGCTCGGGGTTCTTCACCGATAAACTGAACGGGGATTTCGGCATCCAGAGAGGCTTTTTTGCGTCCTGGGCGACGGCCACGGCACAGGGCAACAAGACCGCCGTGGCCGGGGCCATCGACTATTACGCGATCACGAACAAGGCCCATGCCACGGTCCAACCCGGCGCGGTCATCGAGGCCGGGGGGAACGTGGCGATCCGGGCGAAGGCGGAGGGCAACGTGCTCCACGCCTCCGGCAACTTCGGCTCGCCGTTTCTGCTCATCCCCTTGCCGGGCGGCTATGGCGGCCCCACGAAGAACGGCGGCAATGCAGTAGGCGCCGCCTATGCCCACGGCGTCTACGAGAACGAAGTGTTCGCCGACGTGCTGGGCGGCGCCAGGATCACTGGCGATGCGGTGAGCGTGACTGCGGACAACGAGTTCAGCACGATCTCCGTCGGGGTTTCTGCCGGTTCCACCAAGGGGATGGGATTCAACGGGTCGGGAACGACGGCCGAGGTCACGAACACCACGCGTGCCCGCATCGCAGACAACGCCACCGTGACCACGAAAGCCGGGACGATCGAGGGCGTGCCGGGCGTGAGCCTGCTCGTGAGCGCCGAGGACAAGAGCAGTGTCTACAACGTGGCCGGCGGGGTCTTGCGCGGCGAGAACACGGGATTTGGAGCCTCGGTGGCGGTGAACCTCGTCACCCGCGACACGCAGGCCATCGTCGGCAATCCCTACGGTGTTCCGCGGACCGATACGGGAGCCACGCTCTCCTCTGATGGCGGCGTGAGCGTGATCGCCGTGAACTCCGGGAATCAGGTTGCCGTGTCGCTGGCGGCGGCGGTCGTCTCGAACGAAACGCAGCAGGGACAGGAATATGAACTTTCAGAATTGGATGGTGGGAAGTTCGCTCCTCTGCCGGCCACCACCACCGGCCTCGGTGTTGCCGGCGCGGGGTCGTTTACGAGGCGCAACGACGATGCCCAGGCCACGATCAACACGGCCGGCACCATCAAGGCATCCGCCTTGGAGGTGCGTGCGGAAAACAATGCCGTCGTGGTCACCGTGACGGGCGCCATGGCCTACGCGAAGTCCGCCAACAACGAGGCGGATCGACCCAACAAGGGCCTCGCCGGCTCGTTCAGCTACAACGAACTGTCGGGCACAACGCGGGCGCAGGTTGCCGGAGCGACGAAGATTGAGGTCGGCACCCTCGACGTCGTGGCGAAGCGGTTGGGAATCATCGTCGCGGTTGCCGGCGGCGGCAGCGGTGCGTCGGGAACGAAGGGAACCGCCGTTGCCGGATCGGTGGCGGTCAACAAGATCACCGACACCGTCGACGCCCAGATGACGAACGTCATCAGTCTTCAGTCAACCCGCGACGTCAACGTGACGTCGTCGAACGGATCGCAGATCTGGTCACTCGCGGGAGCGCTCGCGTTTGGCGGTACGGGCGGCTACGGGATCGCGATCAGTGCCAATCAGATCGGCACGCCAAACGACCCCGCGACGACCACCGCCTCTGTCAGCGACTCGACGATCGAGATCGCCGGCGGCAGGCTGACCGTCGCGGCCACGGTCGATACTCCCGGCCTCGATTCCAATCCGCGCATCTGCGCGGTGACTGGCTCCTTCGGGAAGGGTGGGCAGGAAGAGGGCGTCGGCGGCGCCGGCATGATCGCCTTCAGCCGCATCCGCAGCGAGACAAAAGCCTCCCTCACGGGGACGACGCTCACCGAGAAGCCGAATGATCCTGGCACGGTCAGCATGAAGGTGTATGCCAAGGATGATTCGGCCATTATCGCGGTGTCGGGTGCGGTCGGCGTGGGCCAGA
>JBBAVS010000227.1:0-3521 GCA_040397585.1 Pirellulales bacterium | reverse complement strand
GGTGCCGGTCGCGCGGCTGCAGCCCGAACTGGTGGGCGCGGGCACGCCCCGCGACCAGATGAACCAGTGCGGCTGAGCCGCTCGCGGCTCAGGAATCCCAATCGCGTGAGCGATGGGGACACGCTTTTAAGTGGCCGCAGGTTTTCAACCTGCGGAAAAACATGTGCAGGTTGAAAACCTGCACCCACTTTCTAGGGAAACCTGCACCCACTTCCGACAACCTGCACCCACTTCCGGAAACCTGCACCCACCTGCCGGTGGTGCGGGGCGGACCGCTACTCGAACAGCGTCCGCTGGTTCGACTCCGCAGTCCTGCGGCGGGGCTTGGGCTGAGGCGCCGCCGCCTCGGACTCGAACCCGGCGAGCAGGTCGCGGGCGCGGTTGATCACGTCGCCAGGCACGCCCGCCAGCCGCGCCACGTGCACGCCCCAGCTCTTGTCGGCCGCGCCCGGCACCACCTGATGCAGAAACACGAGGTGGTCCCGGTGCTCCTTCACGAGCACCTGCACGTTGGCCACGCCCGGCAGCCGCTCCAGGGCGGCGAGCTGGAGGTAGTGCGTCGCGAACAGGGTGCGGCAGCCGACCGCCGACTGCAGGTGCTCCACCACCGCCTGGGCGATCGCGAGGCCGTCGTACGTGCTCGTGCCGCGGCCCACCTCGTCGAGGATCACGAGGCTCCGCGGCGTGGCCCGGTTGAGGATCCGCGCGGTCTGCGCCATCTCCACGAGGAACGTGCTCGCCCCGCGCGCCAGGTCGTCGCCCGCCCCGATCCGTGCGAACAGCCGGTCGACGATGCCCACCCGCGCCCGCTTCGCGGGCACGAAACTCCCCGCCTGCGCCATCACGGCCACGAGCGCCGCCTGGCGGATGAACGTGCTCTTGCCGCCCATGTTGGGGCCGGTCACGAGCAGGATCGCCGGCGCCGTCTCGCCACCAGCCGCGAGGGCCAGATCGTTGGCCACGAGCGTGCCCGGCGGCAGCAGCTCCTCGAGCACGGGATGCCGGCCGGCGTCGATCGCGAGTTCCCCACCGGCCGAAACGTCCGGCCGCACCCAGCCGCGGGCTCGGGCCACCTCGGCGAAGGAGAGCAGCACGTCGAGCACGGCGAGCACCTCGGCGGCGCGATCGAGCCTGACGCGCTCGCCCGCGACGAAGGTCCGCAGCTCCTCGAGCAGCTGGAGTTCGCGACGGATGCCCTCCTCCTCGGCGCCGAGCACCTGCCGCTGCCGCTCGTCGAGCTCCGGGGTGGTGTAGCGCTCCGCGTTCTTCACCGTCTGCTTGCGGATGTATTCCGGCGGCACCTTCTCCGCGTGCGCCCGGCCAATCTCCAGGAAGAAGCCGAACACCCGGTTGTAGCCCACCTTCAGCGAGGCGATGCCCGTCCGCTCGATCTCCTGCGCCTGGTAGCGGGTGATCCACGCCTTGCCGCCGCTGGCGAGCTCCACGAGGTCGTCGAGCGGGGCGTCGAAGCCGGGGCGGATGAAGCCGCCTTCGCGGGCGAACACCGGGCAGCCCTCCCGCAGCGTGGCCCCGATGCGCGACGCGACGTCGGGGCAGGGGTCGAGGCCGTCGCGGAGATCGGCGAGCAGCCCGCCGCAGGGGCCGAGCAGCGCGACCACGTCGGGCAGGATGGCGGTGGCCCTGCCGATCCGCTCGAGATCCCGCGGGCCGGCGCGGCCCGTGATCACACGGCCGACGAGCCGTTCGATGTCGCCGATGCCGGAGAGCTTCTCCGCGAGCCGGGCGGCCAGGATCGGATCGGCCACCAGCGTTGCCACCGCATCGAGCCGGTCGTCGATCGCCGGCTTGTCCACCAGCGGAGCCGAAAGCCACTCGCCGAGCAGGCGGGCCCCCATGGGCGACCGTGTGCGGTCGAGCACGCCCGCGAGCGAGCCGTCGCGGCGGCCCGTGGCCACCGACCGGACGAGCTCGAGGCTGCGGCGCGAGGCCTCGTCGATCTCCAGCCGCCGCCCCGGTCGCCAGGCACCCAGCGTGTCGATCCGCGCGATCGCCGCCGGCTCGTTCTGTTCGAGGTAGGCCACGATGGCGCCCGCGGCGGCGACACCGAGGGCGTCGGCGGGCAGCTCGAAGCCGAGTCCTTCGAGCCGCCGGCCGCCGAGGGCCCGGCCCACGGCCGCCCCGGCGCTGGCGTCGTCGAACCACCAGTCGGGCCGCGTGGTCACGAGTCGCCGGCCACTCGGGGCCACGAGCTCCGCCACCACGTCGCGGTGCTTCTCGCTCGAGAGGCACTCCGACGGGTCGAGCCGCAGCACGTGGTCGGCCACGTCGTCACGATCGACGACGGCCGCCTCGAACCGCCCGGCCGCGACGTCGATCCAGGCGAGGCCGACCTGGGCCTCCGCGTCGTCGCGGCCGCCGCGGGGCAGGATGGCGAGCAGCCAGTTGCTCCGCGCGGGATCGAGGAGTGTCTCGTCGGCGGCGATGCCGGGGGTGACGATCCGCGTGACCTCGCGCCGCAAGAGTCCCTTGGTCGTCTTCGGGTCGTCGATCTGCTCGCAGATCGCCACGTGCCGCCCCGCCGCCACGAGCTTCACGAGCTGGGTGTCGAGCTGATGGTGCGGGAAGCCGGCCATCGGCAGGGCGTCGGGGCCCTTGTCGCGGCTGGTGAGCGTGAGGTCGAGGAGGTCGGAGGCCTCGCGGGCGTCGGCGCCGAAGAGCTCGTAGAAGTCGCCCATCCGGAAGAGCACGAGCGCGCCCGGGCAGCGGGCCTTCGCCGCCTCGAACTGCTGCATCATGGGGGACGTCGTCGACGCCATGGGCGGAAATGTATCAGCCTTTGACCGGTTCGGCGGCGGGACGTACAAATCAACGTGTTCCGGATGCCGATGAGAGGCCCCTGCGATGGGGGCCTGTGAACCTGGTCAGGGCTTAACCGCAGCAGCCATAAGCAGTCGTCTCTTTGTGCGGTGGGCCTCTCATCGGCCTCCGGTCGGTCGGCGGGCATTGCGTCCGGCGCCGCCGCCATGCTCTTCGTTCGCGACGGTGCCCAGAATCCATGGCTGAATCGGCCGCCTACCAGGTCGTCGCCCGGCGGTATCGGCCGCAGCGGTTCGCCGACCTCGTGGGCCAGGAGCACGTGGCCCGGGGGCTCTCGGGGGCGATCGAAAGCGGCCGGATCGGACACGCGTATCTCTTCACCGGCGCCCGCGGGGTCGGCAAGACGAGCGCGGCCCGGATCTACGCCAAGGCGCTGGAGTGCGAGCGGGGGCCGGCCGCGGAGCCCTGCAATGCGTGCGACTCCTGCCGGGCGATCGCCGCCGGGCAGGACGTGGACGTGGTCGAGATCGACGCCGCCAGCAACCGCGGCATCGACGAGATTCGCCAGCTTCGCCAGAACGTCGCGGTGCGTCCGGCGCGGGGCCGGTTCAAGATCTACATCATCGACGAAGTCCACATGCTCACGCGGGAGGCGTTCAATGCGCTCCTCAAGACGCTCGAGGAGCCGCCGCCGCACGTGAAGTTCGTGCTCTGCACGACCGAGCCCGAGAAGCTCCCGATCA
>JBBAVS010000226.1:0-3578 GCA_040397585.1 Pirellulales bacterium | reverse complement strand
GTCCGGCGACGGGAAACACCCCGTGCCCGGTGTCACTTCGCGCCGAACTTGTAGGCGGCGTTCTTGGGATCGAAGTCGGCGTCGGTGAAGCCGTTGTTGATCTTCACGTTCATGTAGGTGTATTCCTCCATGAGCACCGGCTGGCCCCCCTGCTCCTGCGGCCAGTCGTAGGCCTCGTAGCGGATCGGGATCAGGTATTCGTCGTCGATGAACACCCTGGCAAGGTGGAAGCGGAAGTTTCGCCGGGGCACGGGGTGCACCACCTGCACGCAGGTGCAGATGCGGCCGTTGACCTTGGCATTGGGATAGAAGTTGACTTCGCACTCGCCGAACTGCTTGTCGTGTTCGGCGACCTCCACGAGCCGCTTGGCGAGATTCTCGACGCCGATCTCCGTGACGGCATAGCGGTTGCCCTGCATCGCCAGCACCCCGTTGGGCTTGAGCGACACCGCGCCCACCATCGCCCGCACGCCGCTGCCGGCATGGGCGAGCATGTTGCCGTCGTTCTGACCGTCGACCCAGATCACCTCCTGCCCCTTCACCGTGTCGGGGGCGAGGAAGTAGAGGTAGACGCTGAACGGCTCGTGCCGCACCTTCGCGAACAGGTATTCGTGGTCGTTGAGCTTGCCGTCGATCCGCTCCCGCTTCACAACGGTGCAGGAGTAGTCCTTGATCGTCGACCGCAGCTGCGAGAGGCCCTTCTGGGCCAGTTCGAGGGCGGGCTGGAGGGGATGGGCGCCGCCGCCGGCCAGCGCCTGGGCGTCGGCCGCCCCGACGTTGCCCTTGGCCACGTCGCCGTGGGGCACGAGCCCGGGCCCCAGATCCTGGGCGATCGCCACCGCCCCCAGCAGGAGCGCTGCGGCCGCGCCGCCGCAAGCCGCGGCCGTCCGGAACCTACTCATCCATGCACTGCGGGCCATCGATCCCTCCATGGATCTGCTGGAGAACGAGCCGTCTCCGCCCACGTCATCGGCCGGAGAGGGGGGGAGTCTACAGGGGTGTCCGCCGCGGCCGCCATGCCAGTTGCAACCCCGAAAGGCCGCAATTCCTGCCGAAAACCCTCCATCCTTGTCGGCCGGGCGTCCGGCAACGATGCTCGATTGCGTCCTCGGCCCACCTGCGACCGGTCATTCATGGCCTCGAACCGCCTGTTTTCGCCCGCCGCCACCCTGCAAGTGGCCGCCATCGAATCGCAGCCCTTCGGGGAGAATACCTACGTCGTCTGGCAACCCGACGACCGCCGCTGCGCTGTGATCGACCCGGGCTTCGAGACCCGGGCGGTGATCGACTGGCTCGATTCCTTCGACTTCGAGCCCCAGGCCATCCTGCTCACCCACGGCCATTCCGACCACATCGCCGGCAACGCCGGGCTCCGCGACCGCTGGCCCGGCATCCCGATCGTCATCGGCCGGCACGATGCCGCCAAGCTCACCGATCCGGTCGGCAATCTCTCGGCCGCGTTCGGCATGCGGCTCGTGAGCCCGCCGGCCGATCGCCTCCTCGACCACGACGACGCGATCGTGGTGGCGGGAGTCGAGTTCACCGTTCGCGAGATTCCCGGGCACTCCCGCGGCCACGTCGTCTATCTCGTCGCGGGCGTGACGCCGCCGGTGGTGTTCGGCGGGGATGTGCTGTTCGCGGAGGGCGTGGGCCGCACCGACTTCCCCGACGGCGACTCCGCCGCCCTGGCGGCCGGCATCCGCCGCCACCTCTACACGCTGCCCGACGAGACGATCGTGTTTCCCGGCCACGGCGGCCCCACCACGATCGGCCACGAGAAGCGTCACAATCCGTACGTGCCCGCGGGGACCGCACGTTGACCGCGTCCGCCGCCCCGGTCGAAGATGCAGTCATGCTCTCGCCCGCCGACATCGCCGACAAGGAGCCGGCACCGCCCCACCGGGCGGCGGTCCGCTCACCCCTCTGTCGGGCCGCTGGCCTCGGCCTCGCCGGCCTCGCCCGCCTGCTCGCGGGGGCGAGCGTCCGCTGGATCGCCAGCCAGCCCGACACCTGCCAGCGGGTCTACTTCGCCAACCACACCAGCCACCTCGACGCCCTCGTGGTCTGGTCGTCGCTGCCGCAGTCGGTCCGCGAGCTCACGCGGCCGGTCGCCGCCAAGGACTACTGGTCGCGGGGCTTCGTCCGCCGCTGGCTCGCCGAGGAGGTGTTCGACGCGATCCTCATCGACCGCACCGACATCAAGGTCCACCAGAGCCCGGTGGACATGATGATCCGCGAGGCCGGCACCACGCACTCGCTGATCGTCTTCCCCGAGGGCGGGCGGAGCGTGACCGGCGAGGTGGGGGAGTTCAAGAGCGGCCTCTACTATCTGGCCAAGAAGCGGCCCGACCTCGAACTGATCCCCGTGCACATCGACAACCTCAACCGGGTGCTGCCCCGCGGCGAGTTCCTCCCCGTGCCCCTGCTCTCCTGCATCAGCTTCGGTCCGCCCATGTGGCTGGAGCGGGGCGAAGCGAAGCTCGACTTCCTGGCGCGCGCCCGCCACGCCGTGCTGGCGCTGAAGGAATGAGCGGGGCATGAACGACAACCGCACCATCGCACTGGTCGCCGGCGTGCTCGCCCTGCTCACCGCCGCCACCGCGGTGGGCCAGTTCCTCAAGCGGCATCCCGACCGCGGCCTCGATCCCGCCGCGATCCGCACCTTCAACAACCGCCTCCGCGGCTGGTGGATCCTCTGCACCGTGCTGGCGGCCGCCTTCTGGCTGGGCACCACGGCCACGGTGATCCTCTTCGGGCTGGTCTCCTTCTGGGCGCTCCGCGAGTTCATCACGCTCACGCCCACGCGCAAGGGGGACCATCGGGCCCTGTTCTGGGTGTTCTTCCTGTTCACGCCGCTGCACTACGTGCTCGTGGGCCTCAACCGCTACGACGTGTTCAGCGTGTTCCTGCCGGTCTACGCCACGCTGTTCGTGCTGGCGCGGGTGGCCTTCGCGGGCGACTACAAGCGGTTCCTGGAGCGGACGGCCAAGATCCAGGCGGGCCTCGTGGTCTGCGTCTACTGCCTGTCTTTCGCCCCCGCCCTGCTCCAGATCCCGATCGAGGGCGCCTCCGACGCCGATCGCACCGGCAACTTCCGGCTGCTCTTCTTCCTGATCCTCCTCGTGCAGTTCGCCGACTGCATGCAATACGTCTGGAGCCGGATGCTCGGGCAGCGGCTGGTGGCCCCGGCGGTGAGTTCGAACCGCACCTGGGAAGGGCTGCTCGGCAGTGCCACCAGCACGGCGCTCCTGGCGGCCGTGCTCTGGTGGGCGGCGCCCCCCTTCCAGCTCTGGCAGGCCACGCTCGCGGGCCTGGTGGTGGCGGTGATGGGGTTCGCCGGCGGGATGACGATGAGCGCGATCAAGCGCGACCGCGGCGTGAAGGACTACGGCACGCTGGTGGTGGGCCACGGCGGCGTGCTCGACCGGATCGACTCGATGTGCTTCGCCGCGCCGGTCTTCTACCACATCACGCTGTTGATCACGGGCGTGAAGCCGGGCTGACGCCCGTGGTGGACGCAGGTTTTCCGAGTGGCCGCAGGTTTTCAACCTGCGGGTTCCCCGCCCTGGGTGCGCCGC
>JBBAVS010000225.1:0-3645 GCA_040397585.1 Pirellulales bacterium | reverse complement strand
CTGCCGAGTCGAGCGGCGTGTTTCGAGACCACGAGGGCATCGACGCCGATCGTGGCGAGCACGTCGCCGGGCCCCGCCCCCTCGGCAAACACCCAGCGGACCGCCTCGGGAAACATCTGCCCGTGCGTCTCGAAGGGGAGCATCGTGCCGATGCCCCGCGGGTGGATGGGGCTATAGCCATTGATCATCCGGATGCCGGCGAGCATCGCGGAGTTGCCGGGGCGAAACGCCTGGCCGAGACTGCCCGGCGGGAGTTTCGTGGAGGGCAGGTCCTCTTCCAGGTAGAGGCTCATGTGGAGCCGGTCGCGGTCGAGGGGCGCCGCGTCGAGAAACGACTCGTCGAACGGAAACACCGGCACGGCGAGATTCGGCGGCACCCGCAGGAAGAGCGAGAGGATCGCCGCGGCGGTGACGGCGGCGGGAAGCCAGGCCGTGGCCGCGGGCCGCGAAGCGAACGCGATGCCGATCGTTGCCCACGCGGCCACGATCACGGCGAGATCGAGCATGTGAAGATCAAAGCTCGGGACCGACCAGCCGCAGAGGGCGAGGTAGCCCGTGCCGAGGGCCACTCCCACGAGACCGCCCGCGTGCCGCCACGAGTGGCGAGTGTTGCTTGGCACGGTCTCGCTCGCCTGCCAGACCTCAGCCGCCGTAATCGCGAGCACGAGGTGGAAGAGCGGCAGCCAGCGGAAGCTCCAGCGAAAGACCCCGGCACTCGGGAGTGTCGCAATCACGGCAAGCAGCGCAAGGAGGCCGAGCAGCCACGGCCAGTCGCGCCGCCACGGGCGCGGCGCCAGCGCGAGCCCCGCGGCGAGCATCGCAAGCGGTGCCATGCCGTTGGCCAGTTCCAGCGGCAGGTGCGGCATGTCGGCATAAAAGCTCTTCCAGACCGTCGGGGCGGTCGGGGCGAGCAGCGCGGGCCAGGACAGGAGCGGCACGGTCCACGTCCAGTTGAGGCCGGTGCCGTCGCCGGTCCGCTCGGAGCCCTGCACGTACTCGACGAGCATCCACAGCGCGGGAAGCGCCATCAGGCCGCCGAGCGTCCAGGCAGCTGTGAGCGGTAGCAGCGGTCTCAGGCCAACGCCCGCGGCGAACCGCCGCGTGGCGATCCAGGCCGTGAGCAGGAGCAGCATGAGCGTGGTGAATGGCCAGCCGGCAGTGAGCGAAAGATAGAGAAAGAACGCCGCAGCCGCGATCCACCGGCCCCGCCAGCGCGGCGAGGCCGCGTGCTCGAGCGCCCACCAGGCCCACGGCAGCCAGGCGAAGCTCGTGAGCCCTGCGATCCAATTCGTGGCCCCCCAGCAGACGATCCAGCCGTTGAGTGCCGCAACGAGGGCCACGAGCGCGGCGAGCGGCGGCGCGATCCCGCGGCTGCGGGCGAGCGTGAAAGCCCCCGTCGCGAGCACGAATTCATGCACGATCGCACATGCCGCCGCCTTGCCCGCGAGGGGCAGCCCGAGGCTCCAGATCGCGACGATGCAGCCATTGATGAAGACCGAGAACGTGCCGTATTGATACTCGCCGGCGAGGTTGCCGCAGACCCACGAGCTCTGCGTGAGCAGCGGCCATTCGCCCGCCCGCCAGGCCCGGTTCACCTCTTCGAACACGGGGATGAACGTCATCTGGCAGTCGTCGTTCCAGAAGAAGCGCGGGTCATGCCAGGCGAAGACGAGGCAGAACGCGACGACGGCAAGGCCGGCGAGAGCGGCCATGAGGATTTCGTGAAGATGTGGCGGCCGGTCGGGATGCATGCGGCGCAGGATACCGTGCCGCTGTGTGAGGCCGAAGCAGAAGTTGACGAGGGGCGGCATGGGGTACGATGTCGACTGCGGAAACATCATGGCAGGTCGCCCGATCAAACTTGGCGTGGGCATCGCGGCGGCGGTCGGGGCGGCCGTGTTTCTTGGCTGGCAGCTGCTCGGATTCGTCGAGGAAGTATGGGGGCCGGAGGCGAATCCGTTCGCGCCGCGACCGGTGATCGCTCCCCCGAGGCCGGCCGTACGGCTGGCGGAAGTCGTGCCGCCGAGGGGCACGGCCACGCTGCGTGACGTGTCGTATGCCGCGGTGCCGGGCGACGTGCCCGGCTGGCGGATGCGGGCCGGCGGTGAAACCGCGGCCGACGCGGGCGTGAAAGACTCTGGGGAGGTTGCGCAGTGGCGCGGCTCCGACAAGCCGCTCTGGCGGCAGCCGCTCGGCGGCCAGGGGAACTCGACGCCGATCGTGGTCGGCGAGTGGATTTTTTGCACGATCGCCGATGGTGGGCCCACGCTCTGGCTGGTCTGTTTCAATCTCGAAAACGGCTTCGGCGTGTGGCGGCAGCCAGTGAGCCGCGAGCCGTTTCCGCCGCGGCACGAGAAGGCGAGCGACGCCGCGTCCACACCATGTTCCGACGGCACACGCGTGTTCGTCGCGCATGCCGCGGCCGACACCGTGCACCTGACGGCCTTCAGCCTCGATGGTCAATCACTTTGGACGACGAAACTTGGGCCGTTCACGGCCCGCTGGGGATTTACGTGTTCGCCGGCCTGGTCGCGGGGCCTCGTGATCGTCGGGGCCGACAATGCCCACGAGGGGTTTCTCGCGGCGGTGGATGGCGAGACGGGCAAAGGTGTGTGGCGACGGCGGCGGCCGCGGGCGGGGGACGAGAGTTATTCGTCGCCGGTCGTGGTCGCGGGAGGCGCAGGTGAACATGGCGAGCCGCAGGTGGTGATGGCGGGGCTCGAGCGGATCGAAGCCCACTCGCTCGCGACGGGCCGCACGCTCTGGGGCACGGGTGGCCTCGCCAGCACGTCGGGCGCGACGCCCGCGATCGCGGAGGACATCTGCGTGGCGACGAGCGGGTATCCGACGCGGGCGATGGTGGCGGTCAGGATGGACCCCGACGGTGCGGTCCCCACTGTGCTCTGGAAGGAAGACCGCGACAGCGAAATCCCGTACGTGCCGTCGCCGCTGGTGCACGATGGCCGGCTGTACGTCGTGCACGACGACGGTGTGGCCCACTGCCGCGATCTCGCCACTGGCAAGGTGGCCTGGAAGCGGCGGGTGGGGGGCACGTTCTCGGCATCACCCGTGATCGTCAACGGCGAACTGTTGTGTGCCGATGAATCGGGCCGCTGCACGCTGCTCGATCTCGACGAGGGCACAGTGCAGCATGAGTTTGCACTCACCGGCGGTTGCTTCGCCACGCCCGTCGTCGTGCGCGACCGGCTCCTCGTCCGTACGACGCAGGAGCTGGTCGCGTTCGACGTCGCAGGCCACTGACCACCGGCTACTCCGCCGAGCCGCCGCCGGCGACGAGGATCGTGCGAATCCGGCCGAGCCAGACCTGGTCGCGGATCTCGTCGAGGGCCGAGGCGTCGAGCACGAACTCGTGGCCGGGATCCCCCTCGTGGGCGCCCGGCGCTTCCTGGAAGGGCCCCAGCCAGCCGTCGCCACGGCTGCCTGCGTAGCCGCCGGTGTCGTAGATCCGCGCCGCATGGCCGTCGGCGAACAGGATCGGTGCCGAGCCCCCGACCATCCGGAAGAGCCGCCCGTCTTCGGCATTGGCGTTCACGAGCCCCCGCTTCGCCTTGTGGATCGGGGCGATATCAGCGAGCGTGTGCACCTGCCGCGTGCCGTCGCCCGTGCCCCAGGGCGTGGCGAGGC
>JBBAVS010000224.1:0-3663 GCA_040397585.1 Pirellulales bacterium | reverse complement strand
GTGTCCGGTCCCGAAACGTAGTCTGCAACGGACATTTCTGATCTCGCTTTCTGGTTGTGGTGGTGAAGGTTGGTTCAGGCCGCGCCCTTGCTCTTGACGCCGGCGCGGTACTCGGCGAGTGCGACGCCGAAGTCCCAGAACACCCGCCACGAGACGCCGAGGACGTCGGGGGTGGTGTCCATGCCGAAGAATTCCACGGTCGGCGTCTGGAGGCCGTTGAGGTAGGCGATTTCGAGCGCCGCGAGGTCGGCCGGGTTGCCCAGCAGGTACCACGCGGTCGAGCTGGCGCCCGAAAGCGTGCTGTTGGAGAGCCACGGCGATACGAGCACCTTGAATGCCCCCTGCCAGATGTTGGCCGACGGCGTCTTGGCCGAGGTCGGCCCGACGACGTACTGGCTGTTCATCAGCTCCTTCGCCGTCTGCTCGAGGGCGGTCGGCACCACGAGCAGCGTCGGATCGACCATCACCGGCAGACCGTCCGGCCCGACCTGGTCGCGGAACATTTGCACCGCGGTGGCGATGCTGGAACTCTGCAGGTTGGTGGCTGCACCCTCGAAGTAGTTCGCCCTGGCACTCGTGAAGAACGACGATCCGGCGCCGGTCGCGTTGAGGGCCGCGAACAGCGTCTTTTCGCGGCTGTGGATCGCCTTCCGGCCCAGCGCCCGGGAGTTGTCGGCGAACGCGTTGAGGTCATCGTTGACCATGTCGACGCGCGAGATGGACAGGACCGCCCCGCGGGTTTCCACCTGCCGCGTCCGGCTTTCCTCCGAGAGCCGCAGGTGCTTGAGTTCGCCGTCCTTGGCGACGGGCTGAAGTTCGCCGTTGAGCGCGAGGCTGTAGACGGTATTCGGCTGGAAATTGGCATGCGACTTGGTCGCCGTGATCTGCTCCGCGACGGAGGGCGCCATCGCGAACGCCTCCTGGAGCGCCTTGTTGGCGACGTTGCCCACGACCCCCGAGAGTTCGGAGGTGGAGAACGCGGCACGGATCCACTCCATCGTGCCCGGGTCGGCGTCGATCGCGTTCCCGCGGGCCGCGGCGATCTGCTCCGCGTGCCACCGCAGGCCACGCCGGCGGAGCTTGTGCGCCCGGTCGAGCGTCTCCTCGTTGTAGCCCTTCTCGACGTTGATCCCGGCGGCCATGCACAGGCTCGCCTCGATCACCTTGGTATTGGCCGGGCTGGCCTCCCGGGTGTGAATGGCGGGCAGGTTGGGCCGGGCCGCGCGGACGACGGCCAGTTCGGCCTTGACCGTGTCCCACCCCTCGGCGATTGCCTTGGCGGCGATGTCGCCGTGACGGTCACCGCAGACGGCGCGGATCATGTTCACGCGGTTCGTTTCGGCGGCGATCGCGGCCCGGTAGTCGGCGACGACGCCGGCCACGCCGGCCGCGGCGACGGGCTTCGGTTCCTCGCCGTCGCTGGCGGAGCCGCTGTCGACGGCCTGCAGCTTGTCGTAGACGTCCTGGAGGACGGCGGTTTGCTCCGCCGTCAGGTCCGCGAACACGTAACCGAGCGACTCGACCCACTTCTGGAAATCCACGTTTGAACCCTCCTGATTGGCGGCCGCGGCCGCGATGGAAACACTGGTCTGTGCGTCCGCCCCGTTGGGCAGAATCGCGATATGGCGAAGCCGGGTCCGGCGGAATAGCAGGAACCCACCCGGGCCGGCGGTGATCGTCCGGCCGTTGACGGTGACCGAGTCGCCCGCGCGGATGCGCGTCGGCGGCTCGAGCGGCTCGGCGCCGATGCTGGCCTGGAGCGGCACGCCGGCCCGCCGCAGTTCGATTGCCGTGGCGGCGATTGGATTCGTGCGGGCGATTTCGCCCACGGCCACGAGCCGCGCCCCGTCGACGACTTGCACGGCGGCGCTGCCGAGCGTTGCCGACAGGGCGTTTTCGTGGCCGGAGAGCAGGACGACGCGGGCGTCGGCCTCGATCCCGAGCACGTCGACCACGCACGGCCCGATGCCGGTCACGTTCATCACGCCGCCGCTGTACGCGTCGATTCGGATGGGCGCTGGCGCGGTGGCGTCGGCCGGGCCGGCCTCGATCTCCACGCCGGCGGCGGCGGCCAGCGTGAACGGGCGCACGGCGGCGGCGAGGAGCATTCGGTCGCGACGGCGGCGGCGGGTGTGCGCGGTCATCGGCGTCCCCCCGGTGCGGCGGCGGCCTGGTCGGCGAGGTCGGTCAGCGTGCTCGCGGTGTTGGCGGCCGTCGTGACGGCGGTTCCGTCGGGCAGCTGCAGCCCCAGTTCGGCGAGCACGGCCCGCTCGCGGGCGATCTGCCGGACGGCCTTTTCCCAGTCCAGGCCGCGGTGGGCGTATTCCTCCGCGAGCGACGTCGTGAGGTTGGCAAGGCGCGTGGCCTGGGCGTTGGCTTCCTTGGCCGGGTCAACGTGCTCGCGGCCTTCCCAGTACCATTCGTGCGAGCACTCGGCCCACGTTGGGAATCCGTCGGGTAAGATGCCCGGCTCGCGGGCCGCTTCGTCGATCCACGCCGCGAGGATTCGATCCAGCACTTCCTCTTCGACTTCGGAGTGGTCGACGTGCTGGCAGCGGCCAAACATCTGGTTGTCCAGGCGGCCGCTCGCGTAGTTGTAGGCCGACGAGTTGCCTCGCGCGATGTTGCTCGGCACGTTTTCGCACCGGGCCGCCTCGTCGATAAGTTCGGCCTTGAACTCCGCGTAGGTGGTCGTCGGTTGCTCGGCCTTGAGCTGCTCCAGGCGGTAGCCGCCAGGGAGCGTCGTGAACATGTTCCGCTCGAACTCGACCGACTCGAACGCTTCGCCCTCGGCGTCGTCGTCGTTGGGCGAGCCGTCGGTGTAGAGCACGCCGGCCTGCATGGCCGCGGCTTCCGCCGCCCCGAGCACGGCGAGCGTGAACCGCCGGAGCTTGGAGAACAGCGGCAGCGCCGCCTGCAGGATCGGAACGCCGCGTTTCTGGCCGGGCCGCTCGAGACGGAACCAGTGGATCACGTACTCCGCCGGCACCTCGTCGAACTCCATGCTGTGCAGCACGTCGCCCGGGTGGGTTTTCAGGATGTGGTACGTCAGCGGGTTCCCGTCCTGGTCGAAGACGATCCCGTCGACGGCGTTCTCGCGCACGAGCCCCGGCGTCGTGACCTGGTCGGCTTCGACTAGCCGGAGGTCGAGCGTCACCGGGTGGTCGATCTTGGGGTTGTTCACGAGCACGGCGAACGCTTCGCCGTCCCGGGAAAGGGACTGCCGCATGCACCGCAGCTTGCGGGCGAGCTTCACGGCCTTGGCCCACTTGGCCCACAACCGTTCGATCGGGTTGGCGTCGTGACCGTCGGGGCTGGCGATCTGGAGCGTCGGCCCGGTGCCGATCAGGTCATTGGCGACCGTCCGCACAAGCCCGGCGGCGTAGCAGTTGTTTGCGACTTCGTACCGGGCCCGTTCGCGGAGCGTTTGCCGCACCATCGGCGACATGGCCGCGTTTGCGGAGAGGCTGTCTGCGGCGGCCCAGTGCTTGCGGTTGTCGTCGGTGGTGCGGGCCGCGTCATACCCGCCGCGGATGAACCGCAGCGCACGGCCGACGGCCCGCCGGGGCGCGGCGAATGGCGACTTGAATAGCCCGCCGAGGATGGCGCGGAGGCCCGGCATCATTCGGCCCCCGGGGGGATGATGCGGGTGAATCGCATGCC
>JBBAVS010000223.1:0-3759 GCA_040397585.1 Pirellulales bacterium | reverse complement strand
TCTTCGTGCCGGCTGCTGACGGAGCAGGGTGCGACGCCTCACCGGCGTTCCTGCCCACGCGGGAGGGCAACCCGCATCGCTCACGCGATTGCGGCGTCGTGCGGAGGCGCGTCGCCGCCATCCAGGCAGCCCCGGCGGCGAGTCCCAGTAGCCAGCCGGACGGCTCCGGCACGGGGGCGACGGCCAGCGGGCTCGGCAGGTAGCCGCCCGCGTCGAACAGGCCCGCCGAGAGGAACTCCGCCGCGTCGAGCACGTCAAACGCGCCGTCGTGCGTGAAGTCGCCCTCGCTCCAGATCGCGGCCTGCCCGGAATCGAAGCGGCGTCCAGCCATCACATTGGCGGCGTCCAGCACGTCGACCACGCCGTCGAGGTCGGTGTCGCCCGGGGCCGCGAAGGCGAAGGTCACGCGGCCGTCGTCGGCGCGGATCCAGCCGACGGTGCGGAACTGCCCAGTGGCCAGGGCCCCAGCGACGGCGGACGAGAACACCCCGGCGTCGCCGCTCCAATCCCCGCCGCCACGGCCCTCGACCAGCGCGAGCCGGATCTCGGCGTCGGCCATGCCGGCGGCGACCGTCAGCCCCGACGCGGCCACGTCCACACCCCCGCGGAGGTCGAGCCCGGCGACGGTCGCCCGACCGACGCTGGCCACCGCGAGGCGGGCGCCTGCCTCGACGGTCGTCGCCGAGTTGGCCAGGGCCGCGGCATTGGCGATCTCGAGCACGCCCCCCTGCACGTCGGTGGTGCCGGTGAAGCCGTTGGCCGCGTCGAGCACGCACGTGCCGGATCCGGTCTTGATCAGCCGCGAGTTTCCCGCGATCGACGCCCGGCCCGCCTGGGCCTGCGTCTGCCGACCGGCATTCACGCCGAGCGTGACGGCGAACGGGGCCAGTGGCAGGCGGAGGTATTCGCCCGCCTGGATGGTGCCGTCGCCATCGAGCGTGCCCGGCAGCTGGTGGCTCGCGAGGAGCGTGCCGCCATTGCCGCTGCCGTAGAGGCCCACCGCGAGGTAGACGGCGTCGGGATACGCGCCGAACTCGTCGACGAGATCGATCACGCCCTCGAGCACGCCCCCGTTGCCGCCCGTCGCCGACACGCCCGGCCCCTGGGCGTCGAACCACGCGGAGTAGGTGTTGTCGTTTTCGTCGGCGAGGAAGGCGTCCCAGCGGGCCACCTGCCCGGCCTTGGTCCACGGCGCGGCCGCGAGGCTGCCTGGCGTCTTGGCCACGAACACGAAGTGGTCGCTTCCCTCCCCGGCGTCGGGCGTGGCCACGTAGAGGCTGCTCCCCTGCGTGGCCACCCAGAGGCTCATGCCACTCTTCTGGGCCGCGAGGGCGGCCGAGGCGTCGAGCACGCCGTCCATCGTGAAGCCGGAGGGCACGGGCGTCGTGCCGCCTCCTCCTCCTCCTCCGCCTCCGCCGCCGCCGCCGCCGGGCGTGCCCCCGCCACCGCCGGTCGTGCCCGAACCTGTCCCGATGTAGACGTGCTGGATGTCGGTCTTGGTGAGATTGCCGAAGGCGTCGGTAGCCTCGACGTAGTAGTCGATGAGCTTGTCGGACAGCCCGGCAACCGTGGCGCCGAACCGCTGGGCGCGGACCGTGGGGGCGAGGATGCCGGCCGGCGACGTCAGCGTCACGCCGCTCATGGGCAGGCTCTGCCAGGTGCCTACCTCCCCGCCGCCCGCGTAGGTCTCGTTCTGCGTGGAGCCGAGCGGGTTGTCGCCGTCACCGTCCACGCGGATCTTGAGCGTCACGTTCTGCAGACCGGAGACGTCGTAGGCGAACGTCCAGATCTCGAAGTCCTTGGCTTGATCGACGCCGAACTCCTTGCCGCCCGGATTCCAGGAGCTCCTCTGCGGCAGGAAGACCGTGGGCGCCGTCGCTTCCGCGCCGGGATTGGCCGCGAGCACGACGTCGGCCTGCTGCACCGCCAGGTTGGATCCCAGCGTGACGTCGGAATCCCAGATCTCGGTGCCGTCCCAGTACCAGTAGTCGCTGGCCTGCGACTGCAGCAGGAAGTGCCAGGCCTTCTCCGTCGCCGAGCCCACCCCGTTGAGCACGTTGCGAAGATTGCCGATCGGGGCCTTGTCCTCGGCCGTGAACACGCGGTTCTTCGCGGCGGTGAGCACCGCCCAGCTGTTCTGGTCGGGGCTCCAGCCGGCCGCGTTCCGCGGTCCCAGCCACTTCTTGAACTGTGGATCGCCGTTGTCGGCCCCGGCCCAGGAGCCGGGCTCCACGTGGATCACGTCGCCGGCCGGCACGGGAAACCGGTCGAGGTAGTCCTGGATCGTAGTGACGTCGTAGTCGGGATCGGCCGCGGCCCAGTTCACCATGTTCTGGAAGTTGCCGTGGTAGTACGCCTCCGACCCGCCGCCGAAGTTGTCGCCGTCGTGGTGCAGGACGACGAGCAACGGCCGATTCGGGTCGGTGTTGTATTGTTTGTATTGGTCCATCACCTGCTTGTACTGCAGGGCCCCGTAGCCGCCGCGGCCGTCCTCGTTGCCCTCGTACCGGGCTCCCGGAACCGCCACGATCTTGTGTGTCGCCCCGGTGGTCGGATCGACGTACTGCACGTTGTGCGGCCGGTAGCTGAAGGGCGCGCTCACCTTGCTCGGCGCCCAGAGGTTGTTGAGCTGCACCCAGGCGCCGCCGGAGGCGGCGGGATCGGGGTTCACCGCATCGGCCCGGTTCGGGGCGTAGAGGTTCGACGAATCGGTGTGGGGATAGTTCCTCGTGGCCCGGTCGAAGTGGATGTTGTCGACGATCGCCCAGTCGAACCCCTCCGCCACCAGCGCCGGGATCATCCGCGTGCTGAAGGCCGTCTCGGCGGGAAAGTAGCCCTTGGCATAGGGCACGCTCGTGCCGAACGTGTCCTGCGTGGCGAGCTTGTGGAGCTTGATCTGCATCCGCAGGTCGCGGGTGTCGAGCAGAGGGCCGAGCGCGTGGTACTGCGAGAAGCCGATGATGTCGAGGCGGGGATTGCCCTCGGCCGTGGTCAGCGACCGGGCCTGGCGATACGCCTGTTCCCAGTTGTTCCACTGCGAGTAGCCGGCCGCCTCGAGGTCGTTGAGGTTCTTGATGAGCGACCCGGAGAACGACACGCTGGCCCCCAGGTGGGGCAGCCCGGAGCCGATCTGGATGGCATCCTTCGGCCAGGTGGTGTAGGGGCCGAGCCGCTGGTTGTGGACGTCGACGACGGAGAACGAGAACCGCCCGGCGTTGGTCGTCTGGATGATGCTCTCGCCCGGGTAGTAGATCGGCTGGTGCATGTGCCAGAGGAAGCCGACCTGCATGGGCGGTTGCTGCCCAGAGACCGATCCCGCCCAGACCGCCGCCAAGATCGCGAGTGAAACGGCCACGTTTCTCGTCGTTGCGCGGATCCAACGCTGGCTCACGCCTGTCCTCCCCTTGTGTCCTCGGCCCATCCCAACCGTGCCCGACGGCCGCCGCCCTACCCACATCTGGCGGCCGCGGCTGGAAGGAACGTAAGGTTATCGGTGTGTCCAGCGATGTCGCAACAACTCGGTGTCGAGGACGCTGCGGGGGCTTTGCTGCCCATGCACTGCCACAGGCTTTGCGCTCTTTCTCGGGTGTGAGCACCGGAGGCGCGAGCGGCCTGGATCGCTGCGCTCCGAGGGGCCTGCTGGCGGGGGGCGGCATCCCGCAAGTAGTGTACGGGCGATCACTACTCCCGTCCGCCCGCCGCTTTGCCCATGGTCGCTGCACTCTGCGGATTTCCCGCGCGGCCCCGCCTCCGGCCGCA
>JBBAVS010000222.1:0-3823 GCA_040397585.1 Pirellulales bacterium | reverse complement strand
ACGAAGAGGTTGCCGGGGCCGACGATCTTGTCCACACGGGCGAGCCCCGCGACGCCGTAGGCCAACGCCGCGACCGCCTGGGCGCCGCCGGCCCGCACCACCGTGGTCACGCCGAGCTCGTGACACGTGGCCAACACCTGCGGGTGCTCCGCGCCGAACCTGGTGGGCGGGGCGACGACCACGATCTCGGGCACGCCGGCCACGCGGGCCGGAACGACGGTCATGAGCAGCGTGGAGGGATACGCCGCCGCGCCTCCCGGCACGCAGACACCTACGCGGTCGAGCGGCACGTAGCGCTGCCGGAGGCTGCCGCCGCCGGCGAGCTTCACTTCGACGTCGCGGGAGAGCACGGCCCGCTGGAATCGTTCGACCCGGTCGCGGATCCGGCGGACCGCCGCCAGGAAGGCCGGGTCGGCGGCCCGGTGGGCGGCGGCGAGCGTGTCGGGCGTCACGACGAGCGACTCGGCCGTGACCGACGCCCCGTCGATGCGGCGCGAGTAGTCGAGCAGGGCCGCGAGGCCGTCACGCCGCACGTCGGCGCAGATCCGCTCCACGACCTGGCGGGGCGAGAGCGGCTCGCCGAAGACGTCGATCGTCTTCTGGCGGCCGGCCGGACTGATCACGTCGCCCTGCGACACGAGCTTGCCGCGAAGGGCGGCGAGCCGCCCGCGGCCGTCGGGGGCGGCGAGGTCGATGCGTTCGCAGAGGGCCGGAGAAGTGGGCATGGCATCCACAGGATAGCCAGCCGCCGGCCACGTCGTAGGCGGGGGCGGCCAGCCTGCGGAAAACTCAAGCCAAAACGTGGCTCGTGTGCAGGTTGAAAACCTGCACCCACGTGGCCGCAGGTTTGCAACCTGCGGAACGACGGCTTCCTGCCGTCAGCGGCGGGCCACCGTGGCCGGCACCGCGCCAAACCGCTCCGTCCAGCGGGCGGCCACGCGGGCCAAGAGCGGCGGCTCGTCGGCCGCGGCATCATCGCCCTGCGACGCGATCTGGCGGAGGATCGCCTGCCCCCGGGCAGCCAGCGGGGAGGGGCTGCCGGCCGGCCGGTCGCCGAACACCGGATCAGGCGGGCCGGCACTCCGGTTCGGGGTGGACGCCAGCCGGCCGTCGAGGGCCGCGGCCCGCGCCATGGCGGCATCCGCCTGGCCGCGGTCGCCGAGTGCCACCTGCGCGATCGCCTGGCGGACGAATGTGTCGGGCTGATCGCCGGCGATCGCGGCGGCCCGACGGTAGGCATCGACGGCCTGACGAAGCTCGCCTGGATCGCCGTTCGCCTGCCGCAGATGGCGGTCACCGATGGCCACCTGCCGTGCCGCCCTCAGCCGCGACGCGGCGTTGCTGCCCCGCGGCGCCGCGGCCACGACGGCCGCATCGCGGCGGGCTCTGAGGTCGCGGATCGTGGCCACCAGTTGCTGGGCTGGCGGCACTCTAGGGCGCGACGCGGCAAGCGACGCCACGACGGGCGCCACCGGGTTGGACGACACGAACCCCGGCACGACTACCGGATAGCCGATGGTCGGATAGGGCACCATGCTGCCTGAGAAGAACGATCCGCCGAACGGCGCTCCCATCCAAACGGAGTTGCACGACGGGAACCAGGTCGTGCCGACCGACGCGGGCCATCCGCACGAATAGCCGTAGCCGCCGTAGCCGTAGACGGGCGCTGCACACCACCGCCGCCAGCCCCACGGCCGGCAGCCCCAGCCCCCCCAACCGCCCCAGGCCGGACCGCCCCAGCCGCCCCAGCGGGGTCCGCACCAGCCTCCGCCCCAGCCCCACCGCCGCCCACCCCAGCCACCCCAGCGTGGCCCGCCCCAGGCGACTTGCTGGAAGCTGTAGCCCGCCGAGTAGCCGACGTTGCCGTAGCCGAACGTCGGCAGGCAGACCTGGGCTTCCGCCCGACCGGCAGCCGAGAGCACGCAACCCGCGACCAGGATCACAACCGCACAACGAGCGAAACGCATGGCGTATCGAACCTCCGGTGTTCGCCTCCATTCTACGGAAGCCCGCGCCCGACTGGCGAGTGCCCGCCGCGGATTTCGGGCAGGCAGCGGCGGTGGTAGCCTCGGGCCGTGACAGCACCGTCCCGACAGCACCGCTTTCCGCCCCAAGGCGTGCCCCTCGGCGTTCGCCTGGGCCTCCCCCGGTCCCTCGCCGCACGACTCGCGGGGCTGCGGACGCCGGAACGGATCCAGGACTTCGTCAACTCGCTCCGCTGGAATCTCGAGTCCGATGGCCCGACCGCACGCTCGGTCGCCGTGGCGGTGCGACACGGCGAGGCCCACTGCGTGGAGGCCGCCTTCATCGCCGCCTGCGGCCTGTGGGTCGCGGGCGAACCGCCCCTGCTGATGGACATGGGGGCGGCGCGGGGCGACGTGGACCATGTCGTGGCGCTCTTCCGGAGGCACGGCTGCTGGGGTGCGATCTCCAAGAGCAACAGCCCGTTCCTCCGCTATCGCGACCCGATCTACCGCTCGCTCCGCGAACTCGCGCTCTCCTTCTTCCCGCAATACGTCAGGAAGCGGCGCAAGACGCTCCGCACCTACTCCGTCTCGTTCGACCTCCGCCGGGTCGATCCGCACCTCTGGGTGACGCACCCCGGCTTCTGCCACGAGGTGGTCGACGCGCTCACGGCAGCCCGACACTACGGAATCCTGCCCCGCGGAGGCGACCGGTCCCTCCGACCGATCGACGAGATCGAGGCCCGCAGCAACCTGCTCCGTGATCATCCGCCCCGCGGCCGCGGGGCGGGCCCGGCGTGACTCCCGCGGCCGTCGAGGCCACAATCGCCCCATGACCGCCACACCAGCCTCCACCGCCGACCTGCGCTCCGCCGAGCCGTGGGCTCCGGGACGCGTGATCGTCAACGCCTCCACCTACAAGGAGCGGGAGAACATCGGTCCGCTGATCGACCGCGTGCTGGCCGCCCGCGACGATCTCCACATGCTCGTCGTGGACGACGACTCACCCGACGGCACCGGCAGCATCGCCCTGGAGCGGGCCGCCACCGAGCCACGACTGCACGTGCTCGTCCGCCGCGGTCGCCGCGGGCTCGGCAGCGCCATCCTCGAGGGCCTCCGCGTGGCCCGCGACCACGGCTTCGAGATCGCCGTCTACATGGACGCCGACATGAGCCACGATCCCGACGACATCCCGCGGCTGCTCGCCGCAATGGACCCACCCGGCGGCATCCCGGCCGACCTCGCCATCGGCTCGCGTCGCGTGCCGGGCGGCCGCACCGTGGGCTGGCCGCTCTCCCGCGAGATCGCCAGCCGCCTGGTCTGCTGGTTCACCCGCTGGGTGCTCTGGGTTCCGGTCCACGACGCCTCGGGAGGCTTCCGCGCGATCCGCCTCGCGCTCCTCGACCGCATCGATCCGCCGCAGTCCAAGGGCTATGCCTTCCAGGAGGATCTCCTCTGGCGGCTCCACCGCGCCGGCGCCCGGATCGTGGAGGTGCCGATCACGTTCACCGACCGCACGCTCGGCTCCAGCAAGGCCGACTTCGCCGAGACCCGCCGCAGCATCGGCGACCTGCTCAAGCTCGCCCGCCGCACCTGGCTCCCCTCATGAGTGGCCGCAGGTTTTCAACCTGCGGTTCCCTGCCTTGTGGTGCCTCCCCGCTCGGGGCTGCCCGTGCCCGTCGCCAAGTGGCCGCAGGTTTTCAACCTGCGGTTCCCTGCCTTGTGGTGCCCCGCCGCTCGGGGCTGCCCGTGCCCGTCGCCAAGTGGCCGCAGGTTTTCAACCTGCGGTTCCCTGCCTTGTGGTGCCCCGCCGCTCGGGGCTGCCCGTGCCCGTCGCCGGACGTTCGCGGATGCCATCG
>JBBAVS010000221.1:0-3850 GCA_040397585.1 Pirellulales bacterium | reverse complement strand
CCCATAGCCCGGCTCCCGGGCACGGGCAGCCCCGAGCTCACCGTCTCAGGCGGCCGCCGGTTTCAGTCCGCTGCGTCTGAAAGTGGCCGCAGGTTTTCAACCTGCGGTGCTTTGAAAGTGGCACAGGTTTTCAACCTGTGGAGCGTTCGCACGGGCAGCCCCGAGCTCGCCGATCGGTCGCTTGTCCGCGGGATCAGCCGTGGCCGCGGCTGCCGGCGAGCCACTCGTCGGCCCACGTGCGGACCCCGTCCACTCCCTTGCGGTGGCAGAAGTCGCCAAGCGTCTCGCCAGCCTTCCGCTCGGCCTTGTAGCAGGCGAGCACCGCCGTGATCTCCCTGGAGAGATCCTCGAAGGGAACCACGTCCTTGTACTGCTCGTTGAGCCGGTCGCCGAGCAGCCTCCCGCCGAGGAAGATCGTGTACTTGCCGAGCGTCCGGCCGACGATGCCGATGTCGGAGTTGTAGGGGCGGGCGCAGGCGTTGGGGCAGCCGGTCATCCGGAGCGTGAAGGCCTCGTGGGCGAGGCCGAGCTTCGCCACCTCCGGCTCGAGCGAGTCGATCAGGCCGGGCAGCACCCGCTCGCTCTCAGCCACGGCCAGGCCGCAGGTGGGCAGGGCCACGCAGGCCATGCTCCAGCGCCGCAGGGTGGAGATCTCCTCGGAGGTCTTCACGCCGTGGTCATGAAGGATCTTTGCGATCCGTTCCCGGTCGGTGATGGCGAGGTCGGTGAAAAGCAGGCTCTGGTGGGCCGTGATCCGCACGCCCGGCTCGAGGTCGTGAAGAATCCGCCGCAGCGCCGTCTTGAGCCGGAAGCCGCCGGTGTCGTGCACCCGGCCGTTTTCCACGTTGAGCCCATAAAAATACTTTCCGTCTCCCTGCTCGAACCAGCCGATGTGGTCGTCGAAGCCGTGGACGTCGGCTGGATGGCAGGGGGCCAGCGGCTTGCCGAAGTACTCCTCGACCTTCGCGCGGAAGGCGTCGAGGCCCATCGTGTGGATCGTGTACTTGAGGCGGGCCGTCTTGCGGTCGGAACGGTTGCCGAAGTCACGCTGCACCTTGACGATCGCCTCGGCGATCGCGCACACGTCTTCCGGGGGCACGAAGCCGAGCCGCTTGCCGAGCGCGGGAAAGGTCTTGGCGGCGCTCGGCGTCACGCCCATCCCACCGCCGGCGAGCACGTTGTAGCCGAGGATTTTTCCGTGCTCGTGGACGACGAGGAAGCCGAGGTCGTTGGCGTAGATGTCGGTGCAGTTGTCTTCAGGAAGCGCGAAGGCCGTCTTGAACTTCCGCGGCAGGTAGGTCGGGCCGTAGATCGGCTCCACGTCTTTCTCGGCCGAGGTGCCGCCGGCGAGCGTCTTCTCGCCCGTGTCGGGGTCGGTCAGCCAGACCTCGTAGTAGGCCCGCGTTCGCGGGGCGAGGTGCTTGGCCAGTTCGTCCACCTTGGCCTGCATCTCGTCGCGGACCGCGTTGCCGTGGATCGGGGCCGGGCAGCACATGATGTTGCGCTCGACGTCGCCGCAGGCGGCGAGCGTGGACATCTGGATGTCGTGAATCCGCTTCATGAAGGGCTTGAGGTCCCCCTTCACCACCCCGTGGTGCTGGATCGACTGCCGGGTGGTGAGCCGGATCGTGCCGTTGCCCACCTCGTCGCCCAGATCGATGGCCGAGAGCAGCTGCGCGGCCGTCAGCTTCCCGCCGGGCACGCAGGTGCGGATCATGAACGAGATCTGCCGCTCGCTCTTCTTGCCGTCGGCCGACTTCTTGCGGGTCTCGCGGTCGTCCTGCTGGTAGGTGCCGTGGTTCTTGAGGAGCTGCACCGAGCCTTTGCCGAATCCGGCTGCGCCGTCGGTGAGTTCCTTGGCGATGTCGCCGGCGAGGTAGTTGCTCGCAGCCTTGGCCACCTCCACGGCGGTGGGCTTCGGGGTGGCGCCGGCGGGCTCGGTCTGTTCGGTGTCGGCCATGGTGCTGTGGGGATGGTCCGCAGGGCAGGAGAGGAAGGGCTCATTCGCCGGAAAACAGGATAGGCAATCGGGCGATCCCGTGCGATACGGGCTCGGATGGGAGATACTGCGGCGATCCGATCGACCGATGAGGAGCATCGCCATGGGCCACGCCCTGTTTTTCCTGTTCGCGGGGGCAGCGGGGCTGCTCTGGACCGCCGCCTGCACGGCGGCGGCGGCCCGGGTGGAGCGGGGCTGGCTCAAGGCCGTGCTGGCGGCGCTCGGCGCCGGCCTGCCCGTGATCGCGCTGCTCCCGATCGTGGCGGCGAGCTGGTGGGCGGCGTTCGGGATGCGGATGCAGTCGCACTGGTTTCCGCACGTGTTCACGCTGCTCGTGTCGCTCTTCATCGGCGGCGCGTGGATCGTGCGGGGCGGTCTTGCCCCGCGCGACGGGGGCGAGCAGCCGGCCACCCGCTGGCCGCTCATCGGCCTCGTGGCGCTGGCGGCGATCGCCGCGTCGGTGACGGCGGGCGTGCTCCTGATCCTCGACAACGCCGTGCAGGCCCAGGCGCCCTACCTCAGGCTCGAGGCCGCGAACCTGATTCAGGAGAACCTTCCGCCGATCGTGGCCGACGACGAGAACGCCGCGCCCCTGCACCTCCAGGCCGGCGCGTTGATCGCGGCCGACAAGGAGTTTGACGCCGAGGATTCGCCGCTCGATCGGGAAAAGGATGTGATGCGGGAGGAGGTCACGGCGTTTCTTGCCCGCCGTGCGGCCACGCTCGACCTCGTCCGCCGTGCGGCCGATCGCGACACCTGCCGCTTCACGCAGGACTGGAGCCGGCCGCCGATCGACCTGATCTTCTCGGAGGTCCAGACGATCCGGAGCGAGAGCCGACTGCTCGCCCTGGCCGCCCGGCGGGCGGCTGCCGAGGGGCGGCATGCCGACGCGCTGGCCGACATCATCAGGATCCAGCGGCTGAGCCGCCACGCAGCGGCGGCGCCGATTCTGGTGTCGTATCTCGTGGGGATCGCTCTCGATCGCGAGGCGCTGACGGCGCTCGCCGACCTGCTGCCCCGGCTCGGAGCCGACGATGCGGCGCTGCTCGACTCGCCGGACGTCCGCGATCTGGTCGGCCGGCAACTCGACCTCCTCCCGGCGCTCTACGGTGAGGAGGCATTTGGGCTCTCGACCTTCGCCGACTTCGCCGACGGCCGGATGGCGACCCGCGAGCTCATCGGGCCGGATCAGCCGGGCCACGCGCGTGTGGCCTTCGACGTCGGACCGGTCTTCCGCGTCTTCCACCTGCCGGGTGACCTCGACGGCTACCGGCGGATGATGCGCGCCTTTCAGCTGCTGGCGGAGGATCGGGAGGCATCCAGCAACTACGCCGAGACGAGGCGGCGGGCCGAGGCCCTGGAGAAGAACCTGGCCGACCATCGTCCCGGCGTCCTCTCAAGCCTGCTGCTCCCCGCGATCACCAGCGTGCTTCAGGCACGCGCCCGCAGCGAGACTTTGCACCGGGCCGCGGCGGTGCTCGTGGCGGCGACGAAGCAGCGGCTGGCGACCGGCATTGTGCCGCTCGAGCCAGCGGCTTTCGACGGGCCGGTGCCCTTCGTGATGCCCGCGGACCCGCTCGCCGAGGTCAGCGCGCCACTGCTCATGAAGCGGAGCGACGATGGGATCGCGGTCTACTCGGTCGGCCCCGACGGCCGCGACGACGGCGGCCCGGCGCCGCTTCGCGAGGAGGCCGAAGAGGGCAACGACGACGTCGGCCTCGTGATGGCGGTCGAGGCGCCGTAACGCCCCAGCGTGTCGTCATCAGGAAGCCCAATCGCGTGAGCGATGGGGACCTGCGGTCGAGATCGGCGCGGATGGTGGACGCGATCGTACCGCTGACGCGGTTACGC
>JBBAVS010000220.1:0-3935 GCA_040397585.1 Pirellulales bacterium | reverse complement strand
CAGAAGCCGGTGACACTTGTGGACGCCGGGCTGCGACGGTCTGAAAGAGCCGTGAACTCACAAGTGCCGCCGGCGCCGAGCATGCCTCCGGCCGGCTGCGGCGCCGGGCCTTGCAAACAGGTTTTCACTCTGCGGAACGGGATCGGGGGTCCGGCATTCACCGCAGGTTGAAAACCTGCGGCCACTTCCCATGCCTCCGGCCGGCTGCGCTGGGGCTCCGACACGCGCATCGCCGGAGTCACTTCCAGCGGTAGGCCGAGAGGCCCTCGAGGTCGCGGATGTAGAGTTCCTGCCCCTCGATCGCGAGGTGCGCCCAGCTCTCCTCGGTCGCCACCTTGGCCTCGCCGAGAAGTTCGAACTGCTCGGGCGTGGCCCGGATTAGCCTCACTTCGCCCGTCTCGTCGAGGGCCAGAATCCGGTCGCCCTGCGCCACCATGCTCCAGTAGCGGCCGAAGGGCTTGGTGATCCAGGCCTCCTTGCCGGTGGCGAGGTCGAGGCAGGCGAACCGCTGGTTGCGGAGGTGCACGTAGGCATGGCCGCCGATCACGATCGGTGTCGACATGTAGCCCTGGATCTTGTTGCGCCAGACCTGCTCGACGGGCTTCTGCGTGTTGGCGGCATCGACGGCGAACAGGAACGAGCCGCCGCCGTAGCTCGTGGTGAACACGCGGCCGTCGTGCACGGTGGGAGTGACGATGTTCATGCCGCGGAAGGCCTCCACTGGGGTCTTCCAGAGCACGGTGCCGTTCTCCGGATCGATGCCGGCGAGCTCCTCGCGGGTCTGCACGAGGATCTGGAACACGCCGCCGATCGTGGCGGGGTAGGGAGACGAGAACGCGCTGCCCATCATGCCGCCGCCGTCGTCGAGCGTCCGCCAGACGACCTTTCCGGTCGCCTTCTCCAGCTTCACGAAGCCGGAGCCGGCCTGCACGTAGACGTGGTCGCCGATCACCAGCGGGCTCGACACGAACCCGAAGGCGGGCAGCGGGCTCTCGAGCGCCTTCGTGAAATCGATCCGCCAGAGCTCCTTGCCGGTGGCGGCCTCCAGGCAGACGAGGAGATCCCGCATCCCGGCCACGTAGACGCGATCACCATCCACGCAGGGCGTGGAGCGGATCCAGGAGCCGTTGGAGGCGGCGAAGAACGGCACGCTCATGGAACCGTCCCATTCGACGTGCCAGCGCTCGGTGCCGGTCGCCCGCTCGAGGGCCCGCACGTGTTCGGTCTTCGCGTCGCGGGTCTCGGTCACGATCACGACCTCGCCGGCGACGACAGGCCCCGAGTAGCTCGGGCCGAGGCCGACCCGCCAGGCCCGCTCCACCCGCGCCTGCTCCAGGCCGTCGGGCCAGGCGGCCCCGGCGACGAAGCCGTCGCGGCTTGGCCCGCGCCACTGGTGCCAGGAGGTGTCCGGCCGCGCGGCCGTGGCGGCCAGGCACAGCGTCAGCCCCGCGATCACCGCGGGACCACGGGGGGCGAACTGGTGGAGGAGCATGGCGAACGACTTTCGGAGGCGGTGGGGGGCACGGGTGCGACGGCGATCCGGCGGGCAGGCCGCCACGACCGCGATTGCCGCGGCGCGCCCGTCTTCACTACTGTATCCGCTGCCCCCGTTGGCCATCGATCCGCAATCCGGAGTCCTTTCACCGTGCTTGCCCTGCCGCAGCGTCGCCGATCCGTCGCCCGTGCCTCCCATGCCTCCATCGGCCGGCGGAGGCCCCAGGTCGGACTCGAGTGGCTCGAGCGCCGGCACCTGCTCGCGGTCAACGTGATCAACCTCAACGACTCCGGCAGCGGCTCGCTGCGGGCCGCGATCGACGCGGTCAACGCCGGCGGTGTGGCCGACGCCATCGTGTTCAACAACCTGGCGGCGGGCACGATCTTCGCGCTGTCGTCGCTGCCCGTGCTCAACGTGTCCGGCACCACGTTCCAGTTCGCCGGCACGTCGGCCATCACCCTCGACGGCAGCCAGGCGGCCCCGGGCAGCAGCGGCCTGACGATCGGCAGCGGCGTCAACACGATCGGCCTGAGCGGCATCGTGCTCACGGTCCAGAACTTCCCGCAGAACGGCCTGGTGTTCGCGGGCCCCTCCACCGGCACGACCGTCAGCGGTCTCACCGTGCGGACCAACGGCCTCAACGGCATCCAGCTGGCCGGGGGCAGCTACACCGGCACCACGATCCGCGGCTCCGCGATCAGCGACAGCGTGCGGGCGGGGATCATCACGCTCGCCGCCGCCCCGGGCCTGACGGTGGGGGGCACGATCGCCGGCCAGGGCAACAACATCTATGGCAACGGCACCAACGGCATCGAGCTGGCCGGGGGCAGCTACGCCGGCGCGACGATCGCCGGCAACCGAATCCTCGACAACGATCAGAACGGCATCGCCGCCGCCGCTGGCGTGCAGGGCCTGACGATCGGCGGCACCACCGCCTCGGCGGCCAACTCGCTGGTGATCAACCGTGCCAACGGCCTCTTGCTCGCGGCGGGGTCGTATGCCGGCACCACGATCACGGGCAACTCGATCGTCCTCAACGACACCGCCGGCGTGAACCTGGCGCCGGGCGGGGCCGCGCTCACGGGCCTGATGCTGGGCGGCACGGCTGCCGGCAGCAGCAACGCCATCTCCGGCAACGGCACGGGCGTGGTCGTGGCCCCCGGCACGTACACCGACACCGTGATCCAGGGCAACTCGATCGCGTCGAACCGGAGCCACGGCGTGAGCCTCGGGGCCGCCTCCGCCACCATCTCCGCCCTCACCGTCGGCGGCTCGGCCAACACGATCACCGGGAACACGGGGGACGGCATCAACGTCGGCCCCGGCACCTACACGTCCACCGTCCTGCAGGGCAACACCATCACCGCCAACACCGGGGCGGGCATCCGGCTGGCCCCCGCCGACGGCAGTCTCACCGGCCTGATCGTCGGCGGGACGGCGGCAACGCAGGGCAACCGGCTGTCGGGCAACAGCTCGCCGACCGTGCACGCCGACGCCGAGATCGTCGCCCAGCCGGGCACCTACACCGAGACCAAGGTGCAGGGCAACGACATCGCGAGCGGGGCGACCGGCATCCTGCTCTCGGGGGCACAGGGCATCACCATAGGCGGCAGCACCACTGCCCTGGGGAACGTCGTGAGGGGCATCACCGAGCGCGGGCTCATCGCCACCGGCACCCTCACGGCCGCCAAGGCGGTCAACAACACCTTCCTCAACAACGACATCGGCGTGCGGCTGGAGGGGGCGACCGGGTTCGCGCTGGGCGAGACCGGGAAGGGCAACACGATCACCGGCGGCCGGGTCGGGATCGTGGCCAACGGCGTGCTCGGGGGCACGACGGTGCGGAGCAACCGGGTGACCGGGGTGAACGTCGGGATGCGGGTGAACGAGGCCCAGGGCACGTCGGCGAGCGTGCCGTTCACGGTCGGCGTCAACACCGCCACGGCGGGCGAAGCGGGCGGCAACCGCTTCGTGGCCTTGACCCACGGCCTGCAGGCCCTCGGCAACCTCGCCAACACGGTCATCATCGGCAACATCTTCAACGCGATCGGCACCAACGGCAGCGGGGCGGCGCTCCTGGCCCCGAAGAGCCTCCTGCTCGGCGGTGTCACGCCGGGCGACGGCAACGTACTCACGGCGGCGCAGGGCAGCGGCCTGTACGCCACCGGGGTGTGCACCGGGTCGCGGGTGTTTCGCAACAACATGACGGCGAGCCGGTTCGGCATCCTGCTCGACGGCGCCCAGGCGCTGTCGGTCGGCGCCCTGGCCAACGAGGCCACCACGAACCTCGTCCAGTACAACGACGTGGGGCTCGGCACCTCGGGCAACACCACCGGCACGGGCGTGATGTTCACCCGCTGGTTCCGCAACGTCCGTGACGTGGTCAACCCGTCGAAGGTCGCCATCTTCCCCTACGTTTGACGCGGCGGCTGTGTTTTTT
>JBBAVS010000219.1:1246-3988 GCA_040397585.1 Pirellulales bacterium | reverse complement strand
GCGGCCCCGAGCGGGGCGGCGCAGCACCCAGGATTCAGCAGGTTGAAAACCTGCTGCCACTTTGCTTCGTCAGCCGAGATGGCCCGGGCAGCCCCGACGGCCACGGACCAGGCAATCTGGGCAACCCCTGCCGGTGGCGTGGACTTTTCTGAAAGTTTGGGTCGCACGGGTGCCGATATGGATTCCGATCGAGCAGAGTCTGCCGGCTTGGCCGGCGGATCCCGGAATCGGAGGTTCGGCATGAACACGACTCGCCTTGGCATCACGCTCCCGCTCGCCGTCATCGTGGCGGGTGTCGCCGTCGCGGCATCTTCCGCGGCCGAGTCGCAGCTGAAGTGGACGCCGCATCGCGATGCGGCGTCGCCCGCCCCGGCCACGCTCGCCGAGGTTCCGCAGGCGGCTGTCGCTCCCGAACCCACGGCCACTCCCGCCGAGGCGTCTGCTCCTGCTCCCGCTCCCGCTGGCGGTGGCCCCGCCGCCGTCGTGCTCCCTGACGAAGTTCCGCGGGCCGCTCCGCCGCAGCGGGTCGCCGCCGCCCGCCCCCTGCCGCCGCGGCCGCGTGCCGCCGCCACGGCTGGCGCCGCCACCCCGGCCGCGATCGCCGGGTCGCTGCAGCGGGTGTTCAACACCAACGACGACACGAAGCTCTTCGGGATGTCGATGCGGACGCCGCAGGGGGATGGCAGCCGACGAATCCTCGCCCCCGAGGGCCGCCAGGCGGTCGCCATGGGGCAGCGGGCCGAGTCGGTGGAACTCGCGGCCGCACGCGACGAGCGGCTCGGCGGCGGGCTCGCCCCGCGCTACACCACCACTCCCGGGTCGCGGCCGCGGATCGACCGGATCGCCATGAATGCCGACGGGCTGCCCTCGGTGATGTCACAGGCCCAGCGGGCACCAATCGGCGGTCTCGACGACGCCCAGGTGCCGAGCCGGGCGCCCGCATCCACGGCTCCCGCCGCGTCGGCGCCGACGGCGGCCCCGAAGCTCGGCGAATCGCTGCCGACTCCGTCGAGCGCCGCCCCGTCGGTCACGGAAGAGATGCCGATGAGCATCGAGTCGTTCGAGGCGGGCATGGGCATGGACGGCGGTGATCCGTCGATGGGGATGGGGATGGGGATGCCCGACGGCATGCCGATGGGCGATGACGGCTCGATGATGGGTGGCGACGGCGGCATGCTGATGGGCGAGTATCCCACCCAGCTGCACGTCGAGTCGTTCTACGACGATCCCTACGCCTGCGAGGACGAGGATCCGTTCTGCCAGCACAGCGGCCGGTTCTGCATGTGGCTGCGGCGGTTCGGCAAGCCCTACTACGGCTGGCGGTGGTACCGCGACTTCACGGCCAGCGCCGGCGTGACGGCCTTCACCAACGACACCAACCTGGGCCTCCTCGGCAACTTCGGCACCAACGAGTATCTCAACTGGGGGATGCCGTTCTGGAACGCCTTCGGCATCGGCTGGCAGGTGGGCTGGAGGGGCACGCAGACCAACTTCCAGCCGTCCACGCTCACAGTCGGCGGTGAGACCTTCCGCAAGAACGCCCGCGATCAGAACTTCGTCACCACGGGCTTCTTCACGCGGGCGTTCGAGGGCCGCGGCCTCCAGGGTGGAGCCGTGTACGACTACCTCAGCGACAGCTGGCTGGACAACGCCGACATCTCGCAGATCCGAGCCGAGCTCAGCTACGTCTGGGGCTACCACGAGATCGGCTTCTGGGGTGCCGCCAACATCTACGACCAGAACGGCTCCCTCGGCCGCCGCAGCAAGATCGCGGGCACCGCCAGCACCGTCGATCTCTACACCGGCTTCTACCGGATGCAGTTCGGCGATGCCAACGAATGGAAGGTCTGGGGCGGCGGCACGGGCGACGGCGAGGGCATCGTCGGCTCGCTCCTCCGGGCGCCGCTGTCCCGCTCGCTGGCGATGGAAGGCACCTTCACCTACCTGATCCCCGGTCAGACCCGCTCGGTCGACGTCACCAGCTCCGGCGTGACCACCAACTTCTCGCCCGCCGCCTGGAACGTGGGCGTGAACCTCGTCTGGTACCCGGCCGGCCGCTCGCGGCGGGGCCTGGCCAGCCCGTACCGGCCGCTGTTCGAGGTCGCCGACAACGGCTCGATGATCCGGCAGTTCGACATCAACCGGCCGAAGCCGTGACCTGACGCCCCGTGATCGACCGGCCGGACGCCACAAACCACGGGCGATCCGGCCGGTTGGACCGCGGAACCTGCCGCAAGCCGGGGGATTCGTGTATTCTCCGAGGTCACAGGGCGACGCCTGACGGCTGCCTGCCGTCGCCGCCCTGCCACCCCCACGCAGGGAAACCCGCATCATGTCGGACAACGACCCCCACGATCCCTGGGCCTCGCTCGCCGAATCGCTCGGCGCCGCGCCCGCCAACGATCCTCCGCGGCCCGCTCCTCCCCGTCCGCAGCAGCCGCCGGCCCAGCGGGCGAAGCCGCCGCAGCAGCCGAAGTCGCCACCGCCGCCGCAGACCGGCAGTTGGGACGACATCGCGGCCGAACTAGGCGTGAGCGGACATGCCGAGCCACGACCGGTGCAGCGGCCGGCGCCGCGTCCGGCAGCCGAGCCGGCTCCCCGAGATACGGCCAGAGACGTGGAGCCTTCGTTCGAGCGGCCCTCGCGCGAGGGCCGCGATGAACGCCGCCGGCGATCCGACGACGATGCGGGCGTGCGGTCGGAGCGGCCGCCGCGGCGCGACGACGATGCAGGTGGGCGGTC
>JBBAVS010000219.1:0-1146 GCA_040397585.1 Pirellulales bacterium | reverse complement strand
GAGCGGCCGCCGCGGCGCGACGACGATGCAGGTGGGCGGTCCGAGCGACCGCCGCGGCGTGACGACGAACTATCCGCACCCGTCGGCGAGGCGACGGGCGAGCGGCGTGGCGGCGACGATGCGCCACGCGAGGGTGACGGCGAGGACAATCTCCGGGGTCGGCGACGGCGGCGCGGCCGCCGCGGTGGACGCGGTCGAGGCCGCCGCGAGGACGACCGTGCCGATCGGCCCGCCGAGGCTTCTGCCGACGCCCGCGACGCCGGGCCGGCGGACATGCCGCGTGGCGACGATGAAGGCCGCCGCGCGTCGGACCGCGGCGTTGACTCCTGGGAGAGCCGGGAGCCGCGGCCGCGCACCGTACGAACCGACGACGACGGCCCGCGTGACGAGGCGGCCGAACCCCGTTCGCGTGACGAGGCGGCCGAGCGCCGCAGTGACGCCGATGGCGGCGGTGACCGGCCGAGCGAACGCGGTGAAGACGACGATCGTCCGCGCCGCCGACGCCGCGGCCGCCGCGGTGGCCGCGGCCGCCGGCGCACGGGCGAAGGCGCCGAGCGTGGAGAGGCCGCGCCGGAGGGTTCGGCCCGCGGGTCGGCTCCCGCCGCGGATGGCGACGACGAGCCGCTCCCCACGTCGTACGGCATGCGGCCCCGTGCAGCCGCGCCGGGCGACGCTGCCCGCACCGACCGCCCCGCGGAGCCCAAGGAAGGCGAGGAGGGTGCCGGCGGCGAGGGCCGCGGCCGCCGACGCCGGCGCCGACGCGGTGGCGAGGGCCGGTCGCGTGGCGACCGCGAATCGACATCGAGCCGCGACGCCAGCCAGCCGCGCCCGCGGAGCCGTGGGGGACGCCGGTCGAGCAGCGAGTCGCGATCGTCCTCCTTCTCCCGGGGCCGGCGCGACGACTTCGCGCCCGTCGCCGGCCGTCACGAGGATGACGATGAGGGTCTCGAGTTCCTCGGCGTCGAAGAGGCCGGCCAGGAGCCGCAGCGGCGGCCGCGGGCTGCGGAGGACGAGGACATCCTCGTGGAAAGCGGTCTCAACACGGTCCTCGACGTGCCGAGTTGGGTGGAGGCGATCGGCATCGTGATCGCCGGCAACCTCGACGCCCGCAACAAGGGCCGCAACGGCGACCGCAGCCGCTGAACA
>JBBAVS010000218.1:0-4003 GCA_040397585.1 Pirellulales bacterium | reverse complement strand
GAATTGTGCAGGTTGAAAACCTGCACCCACGTGGGACAAGTGGCCGCAGGTTTTTTTAAGTGGCCGCAGGTTTTTAACCTGCGGTGAGTCCAGGCTGGGGGTGGAGAATTGTGCAGGTTGAAAACCTGCACCCACTTCAAGCACCTGCACCCACGTGGGACAAGTGGCCGCAGGTTTTTAACCTGCGGTGAGTCCAGGCTGGGGTGGGGATTGTGCAGGTTGAAAACCTGCACCCACTTCAAGCACCTGCACCCACTTCAAGCACCTGCACCCACTTCAAGCACCTGCACCCACGTGAGGAACCCGGCCCCAAACTCAGGAAGGCCGGCTCGTGGCGACCTACTCGGCCTTCGGCTCAGCCTTCGGCTCGGGCTTCTTCTCGTCGAGGGTGATCGCCGCCGAGTTGATGCAATACCGCAGGCCGGTCGGCGGCGGGCCGTCGTCGAACACGTGGCCGAGGTGGGCGCCGCAGCGGCTGCAGGTCACCTCCGTGCGGATCCCGAAGCCCGGCACCATCGCCATCGTCGGGTCCACGTGTTCGGCGATCGCCTGCCCCTGCACGCCGTCGATCGGGGCGGAGAAGCTCGGCCAGCCGCAGCCGCTGTGAAACTTCTCGCCCGACGCAAACAGCGGCTCGCCGCAGCAGATGCAGCGGTAGGTGCCCGCGGTCTGCGTGTCGGTGTACTTTCCACTGAACGCCCGCTCCGTGCCCTTGCGGCGCGTGATCTCATACTGCATCGGCGTGAGCCGCTGCAGCCACTCGGCCTCGTTTTGGGGGATCTGCTCGTCGGGCACGCGGCCGGCGAGGGCGGGATTGCTGGCGGGCGTGTCTTCAGCGGGAAACTGGCTGGGCATGCGTTTGACATCCTTGGAACGACGGGGTGATTTCTTGGGGCCTGCGGCCTCGCTCGGCGCCATGCAGGCCGCGAGCAGCAGGCAGACGACCGACGAATACGTGAGCAACCGCATGGTCATGGTCTCCTCGCAACGCCGCAGCGACCCTACCGGGGCCCAGCTCCAGGCAGCGTCTGCGGCACATACGGATGGTTCCGCTTCCGCAGCACCGTCGCCGTCGTGATTCTATCCGGCTCGATGCCGGCCACACTCCGTCCCTGCTCGTCCGTCGTCCGCATGATCCGCGGCAGCACCTCCAGTCCCTCGATCACCCGGCCAAACACCGTGTGCTTGCCATCGAGGTGTTCGGTGGGCCGGAAGGTGAGGAAAAACTGCGACCCGCCGGTGTCGGCCCCCGCATGGGCCATCGAGAGCGTGCCCCGGAAGTGCTGGCGGGCGTTGAGGTTGCCCACTTCGCAGGCGATCGCGTAGCCGGGCCCGCCGGAGCCGGTGCCCTTGGGATCGCCCCCCTGGGCCATGAAGCCGCCGATCACCCGGTGAAACGGCGTGCCGTCGTAAAAGCCTTTTTCCACGAGGCTCACGAAGTTGGCGACGGTGTTCGGGGCCTCGTCTTCGAAGAGCTCCACCACCATGTCGCCGGCGCTGGTGGAGAGCTTCACCCGCGGGCGGTCGTCGGCGTCGGCATCGGCCTTCCGCTTCGCCATCTCCGCCTCCACCTTGGGCCGATCGCGTTCGAGCGCCTCCTCGAACTCGCCCACGCGATCCTTCCGCGCCCCCTTGGCCTTCGCCTCCGCCAGCCAGTCGGCGGCCGCGTCGAGCTGGGAGGTGATCAGGGCTGCCGTGGCGGCCACCAGGCAGATGTCGCCATCGGCCACGCCGGCCGCCTGGAGTTTGCCCGCCTTTTCCAGGGCCACCTCCGGCGCGTCGGCCCGCACGGCCCCCTTGATGGCTTCGCCGGTCACCTGCCGCGCCTCGGCGTTGCTCGGGTCGGCCACCGCCAGGGCGAGGGCGGCGGCCTCGAACCGCTCGCTCGCGGCCACGGCCTTCGTGCTCGCGTCTTTGAAGCGGGCTTCGATCGCGTCGCGGTCGGCCTTCGGCTGGTGATACTGCGCCTGCAAGACCGTCATGTCGGAGACGAGCTCCTTGAGGTCTCGGCCCGCGGCGTCAAACTCCGCCTTGGCGGCCGCCACGTCGGGCTTGGCCTGATTCGCCACCGCCGCCGCCTGCCAGCCGGCCGCGACCACGAGCACCACGGCCGGGAGACGTCTCCAGCCGTTCATCCAGCGAGCATCCATGCCTGTCGTTTCTCCGGGTTCGGATCGGGGTACGATAGCATTTTCGAAGTCAAAACACCGGAATCCACCATGCCCCGCCCCCCGCGACGCCCCGCCAAGCCGAGACCCGCGTCTGCCGCCGCGGGAGGCGACCCCGCGGAGGCGATCAGCCCGCCGCGGATCGTTGGGGGCCACCTCCGGGGCCGGCGGCTCGCCCACAGCCCCGACGGCCGCACGCGGCCCATGAAGGACCGCGTCCGCGAATCGCTCTTCGACCTCATCGGCACCGACGTGCGGGGAGCCCTGGCCCTCGACCTGTTCGCGGGCACGGGGGCCCTCGGCTTCGAGGCCGTGAGCCGCGGGGCGGCGAAGGCGGTGTTCGTGGAGCGGCATTTTCCCACCGCCGACATGATCCGCCGGTCGGCAACCGAGCTCGGCGTGGCCGACCGCTGCGAGGTGAAGGCCGGCGACGTGCTCCTCTGGCCGCGGCGGATGCCCGACCTGCCCCGCGACCTCCCGTGGATCGCGTTCGTGTCGCCCCCGTGGAGTTTCTTCGCCCCGGACCACCCCCGCCACGCCGACCTCATGGCCCTGATCGACGCGGTGGACCGTGCCGCCCCGCCGGGGAGCGTGATCGCCGTGGAGGGCGACACTTCCCTGGATCCCGCGCTCCTGCCCGCAGCGGACGGCTGGGACATCCGCCCCGTCCCCCCGGCGGTGCTCTATCTCCGCAGTCACCCGCCCGCAACGCCGTCTGCTATCTTTGAGGGTGTGGCCGCGCGTTCGCCGGCCGGGGAAACCGTGCCGATGCCGATGGATGTCGTCAACCAGAAAGACGCGCCGCCGTTCACCACGGTGGACGGCTCCACGATCCGCGAGCTCCTGGCCCACCGCAACTCGGCGATTCGCCAGCAGAGCCTGGCCGAGGCCCGGCTCGGCCCGGGGTGTGCCACCACGCCCCACCACCACGCCGTCACCGAGGAGATCTACTACATCCTCTCCGGGTCGGCCGACATGACCCTCGGCCACGAGACGCGGCCCGTCGGCCCCGGGGATGCGATCGCGATCCCGCCGGGCGTCCGCCACACGATCCGCAACACCGGCGCCGGCGAACTGGTCTTCCTCTGCACCTGCGCCCCCGGCTACGAGCATTCCGACACCTTCCTCGAGCAGCCCGGCCCGGCCTGACGGCCCGGCTCCTCCCGCGGCTCTCCGCCCCCACCGCCCCGCACCCATGCCACCCGACGCGTTTTCCCAGCTCCTCGTCTCCGAAGGCATCGTCTCCGCCGAGCAGCTGGCGGAGGCGCTGCGGGTGGCCGGCTCGTCCGGCAAGAAGGTGCACGACGAGGTCGTCCGCCTCGGCTACGCGCCGGCCGAGAAGGTGATGAAGGCGCTGGCGAAGTCGCATCGCCTGAAGTTCGTGAGCCTCTCCGACATCTCCGTGCCGGAGGAGGTGGTGCAGCTGCTCCCTGAGAGCGTGGCCCGCGAAAACACGATTTTTCCGATCTCGGAGTCGGGGGGCGCCCTGCGGATCGCCACCTGCGACCCCACCGATCTCGACGCCCAGGAGAAGCTGCGGTTCATCCTCAACCGCGACGTGGAGATGGCCCTGGCCGTCCGCGAGCAGATCGTGGAGGCGATCAACCGCCACTACGGCCTCTCCGACGGCGAGAGCGCCGACTCGATGCTCCAGGAAATGACCGATACGGCGATCGACTTCACCGAAACCGCCGTCGAGCAGGCCTCCGCGGCCGCCGCGGAAGAAGCGTCGGATTCGCCGGTCGTGAAGCTCTGCAACCTGATCATCACCGAGGCGGTGCAGCTGCGGGCCAGCGACATCCACATCGAGCCCTTCGAAGACCGCATCCGCATCC
>JBBAVS010000217.1:0-4035 GCA_040397585.1 Pirellulales bacterium | reverse complement strand
ACAAGCCCTGCCTGAGAGTGGGTGCAGGTTTTCAAAAGTGGGTGCAGGTTTTCAACCTGCACATTCCTGCACCGCAGGTTGAAAACCTGCGGCCACTTCGGCACCGCAGGTTGAAAACCTGCGGCCACGTGAAAACCTGCGGCCACTTCGGCAAACCTGCGGCCACTCCTGCAACCGTGCGGCCTTCTTCCGTGGGTGCAGGTTTTCAACCTGCACAGCCGCCCCCTACACTGACCGCATGGCCTCCGACGCGTCCGCCCCATCTCCCGCTGCCTTGCCGCTCGACCGCGTGCACCGCGGTGACTGCCTCGAGCTTCTGGCCCGCATGCCCGACGCCGGCGTGCACCTCGCCTTCGCCGACCCCCCCTTCAACATCGGCTACGACTACGACACCTACGACGACCGGCTGGCGGCCGACGTCTACCTCGAGTGGTCGAAGCGCTGGATGAGCGAGGTGAGCCGCGTGCTCCGGCCCGACGGCACCTTCTGGCTGGCGATCGGCGACGAATATGCCGCCGAGCTCAAGGTGACCGCCACCCGCGAGCTCGGGTTCACCTGCCGCAGCTGGGTCGTCTGGTATTACACCTTCGGCGTCCATTGCAAGCAGAAGTTCGCCCGCTCCCACGCCCATCTTTTCCAGTTCGTGAAGAACCCCGCCGCGTACACGTTCAACATCGACGCGATCCGGGTGCCGAGCGCCCGCGAGCTCGTCTACGGCGACAAGCGGGCCTGCCCCACCGGCCGCCTCCCGGACGACACCTGGATCCTCCGGCCGCAGGACCTCGACGACGGGTTCACCGCCGACGGCGACACCTGGTACTTCCCGCGGGTCTGCGGCACGTTCAAGGAGCGGTCGGGCTGGCACGGCTGCCAGATGCCGGAGCAGCTCCTCGGGCGGATCATCCGCGCGTCGAGCCACGAAGGCGACGTCGTGCTCGACCCGTTCGGCGGCAGCGGCACCACGCTCGCGGTGGCCAAGAAGCTCGGCCGCCGGTTCGTGGGCTTGGAGCTCTCCGAGCAATACGCCGCGCGGGTCGAGGAGCGGCTGGCGGCGATCGCGGCTGGTGATCCGCTCGATGGCGCGCCCGAGCCGCTCAAGAGCGTGCCGGCCACGAAGGACGGCCGGAAGCTCGCGACGAAGGCCCGCGGTCGCCCGAAGGCGGCGCGGAAGAAGCCGCCCCGAAAGGCCCCCGCGGCTACGCAGCAATCGTTGTTTTCGCAGGGCGACACGGACCGCTGACGCTTCCCGGCGACGGAGTGCAGGGATGGCACGCTCGAAGAAGACCCCCGCTGCAGCGCCTCCGGCCACCGGATTCGCCGCGCCCCCGGCTGACGGCGGCCTCTCGATCGACAAGCTCGCCCAGGCGTTTGCGGCGATGATGGGGGCGGCCGATCCGCACGCGGCGCCGGAGCCCGAGACGGCGGTCGTCCACGTCGATGCCTCTCCCGACCTCGATGATGCCGCCGATGCCGATGCCGCCTGCCGCGTCAGCCCGTTGACGATCCTGGAGGCGCTCCTGTTCGTGGGCCTGCCCGGGGGACGGCCGATTTCGAGCCGCACCGTGGCCGGGCTGATGCGGGGCGTGCGGCCGCAGGAGATCGACGATCTCGCCGCGCAGCTGCAGCAGCGCTACCTCGCCGATAACTGCCCCTACGAGGTCGCGGCGAAGGACGACGGCTGGGTGATGCGACTGCGGCCGGAGTTCGCCCGGTTTGGGAGCGTGCTGGAGGCGAAGGCCCGGCTCGTGCGGCTCGACGCCCAGGCGCTCGACGTGCTCGCGGCGGTGGCATGGAACCAGCCGGTGCCGCGCGACAAGCTCGTGGAGTTCGGCTGCGATGCCGGGCCGGCCGTGCTGCGGCAGCTCGTCCGCCGCGGGCTCCTGGAACTCGTCCAGGAGGAGGGGGGCGAGCCGTGCTACCGCACGGCCCCCAAGTTCCTCGAAGTCTTCAAGCTCGACAGTCTCGCCGACCTGCCGTCGCCCAACGACCCGCCCGCCTGACGAGGCAGGCTGGGCAAGCTGGCGGCATCCGGGCAATCCCGCGCGAGCCGCGAAACTGTAGCGGTCGGGCATGCCGTTCCGATGATACCGATGACGCGGATTCTACCGGTCAGGGGATCAGGGTCGCGCGAGCGGCAAGGGCATGGCCACGATGGACATCCGGAAACGCGCGACCGCGATCGCGCTCATGCTGGCCGCGGTCGCCCTGCTCTCCGGCCCCGTCTGGCCGGCCCGCGGCCAGCAAGACACCTCGTCGCAGCGGCAGAATCCGATCCTCGAGTTTCCTGATCTCGGGCCGATCCGCGGCACCACCGACCCGCCGCCGCTGCCGGGGTCGCTCGAGCCCAGCATGGATCTCGGCGGCACCGGCGTGAACACGCCCGCGGTGATGGGGGGCAAGCGGCGCACCGGCCGCCTGCCGCGGGGCGGCAAGCAACGGGCGGCGGCCTCCTCCCTCGCGGCCAACCGCGGCATGCAGCTGCCCGAGTCGCTGCCGGCGCCGGCCGCGGCGGCCACGCCAGGCGCCGCGGTCACGCTTACCACGATCGACGTGACGATCATCGACGACCCAGGCCCGGCCGACGGGATCACGCTCGACGAAGCCATCGAGCGGATGACGAGGTCGAACCTCGACATCCGGGCCCTGCGGCACGAGCTCACGCAGGCCGATGCCGACATCCTCACCGCAGGGCTCCGCACCAATCCGCTGATCTACATGGACACGCAGTTCATCCCCTACGGTTCCTTCGACAACGCGAATCCAGGCGGCCCCACCCAGTACGACGTCAACGTGACGATGCCGATGGACCTCTCGAAGAAGCGACAGGCCCGCACGACGGTGGCCCGGATGGCGCGATCGACGCTCGAAGCCCAGTTCCAGGACGTCACCCGCCGGCAGATCGACAACGTGTACCGCGCCTTCGTGACGCTGCAGGCGGCCCGGATCGACCGCCTCGCGGTCGCGGCCACGGTGGAACGGCAGATGCAGCGGCTCGCCGAGCTGCGGGCGAGCCCCGATCGCGACAAGGACCACGTGCAGGATGCGATCAGCCATCTCGAGCTCGCGGTGGAGCGGTCGCGGGTCACTCTCGGGGATGCGAACGAGGCCTACGAGGATGCCCGGGAGGGGCTCGGCGTGCTCCTCTCCGTGCCGCCCGACGAGGCGGCGCGGCTGGAGCCGCGGGGGGTGCTCCGCAACGCGGGGCCGCCGCCTCCGGCGCTCGAGGAGGCGGAGGCGCTGGCGCTCAAGTGTCGTCCGGACCTCCGCTCGGCGCGGCTGGGCGTGACTCGTGCCGGCGCGGAGCTGACGCTGCAGCGGGCCAACCGCATCGACGACGTCTACCTCTTTTACGACCCGATCACGATCCAGGACAACAGCCCCTTCGGGTATCCGTCGGCGAAGTCGTGGGCCGTGGGGCTCACGTTCGCGCTGCCGATCTTCAACCGCAACCAGGGCAACATCGCCCGCGCCCAGAGCAACATCGGCCAGACAAAGCTCGAGCTCTCCGCGCTCGAACGCCGCGTGCTCTCCGACGTGCGGCTGGCCGACCGCGAGTTTCGCCGGTCGCTCGAGGCGATCGAGCAGGTCGAGCGGTCGATGCTGCCGCGGGCCCGGTCGGTGCTGGCCCGCCGTCAGGCGCAGTTCGCCGCCGGTGAGATCTCGGTGGACGACCTCGACGGCGCCGTCGAAGACATGGCCGAGGTCACGCAGAGCCATCGCGACGCGGTGGTGCGGCACCGGCGGGCGATGCTCGAGTTGAACACCGTCGTCGGCCTCCGGCTGTTGCCGTAGGGGGCCGCCGAGCCGGGCGGGGTTGATTGAAAGCCTCCGGCCACGTTCGAAGTGGGTGCAGGTTTTCAAAAGTGGGTGCAGGTTTTCAACCTGCACAAGAACGACACCGGACTCGGACTCACCGCAGGTTACAAACCTGCGGCCACTTTCGAAACGTTCGGCCACGTCCGAAGTGGGTGCAGGTTTTCAACCAGTACTGTCCGGTTAGAAGTCGAACAGCCGCAACTGGTTACGATCACACCC
>JBBAVS010000216.1:2819-4035 GCA_040397585.1 Pirellulales bacterium | reverse complement strand
CAACGATTTACGCGCTAACTTCCTGCCATTCCAGAAGCCGGTGACACTTGTGGACGCCGGACGTCGACATTCCGTTGGCGCCTCGAACTCACAAGTGCCGCCGGCGCCGAGCATGTCTCCGGCCGGCTGCGGTGCCGTGGCGACTCGCGTGCAGCGGGTGTGATCCCGATCAGAGGTTCATACCCAGGTAGCCGCCGGCGGCGTCGCTGGCGGCCTGCTCCCGGGCGAGACGCTCGAGGGCCCGCGACAGGTCGCCCGCGGCGATGTAGCGGTCGAACTCGATCTCGAGGGCGTGCTTCGCCGCCAGCCGGAGCCACTCGACCGCCGGCTGTGTGAGCCAGTCGCACGTCTCCTGATCGAGGACCACGTCGAGATCGCTGCCGATCGTCTTGGCGTCGGTCTCGTCGGTGAGCAGCGTGCCCTCGAACCGGAACCGCACCCAGCCCACGGCGGGGTCGTTCGTGAACCGGAAGGTGCAGCCGCCGTCGGTCAGATAGTAGGCGTTGCGGGTGCCGTGGGAGGTCACGGCCCGCTGCATCCGCTCCAGCCGTGCCCGATAGACCGGGGAGGCGTCGAGCGGGATGTCGAGTCGGGGCACGCTCCGCAGCGGCGTACACTCGAAGGTGATGGCGACGGCTGGAGGCGAAGGAGCGGCGCTCATGATCCCCGCAGTGTATCGCGGCCTGGCCCTGGTGGGAGCGGCTCTGGGCTGCGCGGCCTGTGGTCGCGGCCTCGCCGATCCAGGCACGTCTGCTGCCCCGGTGCGGGTCGCCGAGACCCGGCCGCTGATGGGAGTGTCCTGGACGATCACGGTCCATGCCCGCGACCGCGCCGACGGCGAGCGGGCGCTCGCCGCGGGCTTCGCGGAGGCGCAGCGGCTCGAGCGGATCCTGTCGGACTATGACGCGGCGAGCGAACTCTCGCGACTTTCGGCGGCCGCCCCAACGCCGCGGCCCGTTCCGGTGGGCGAGGATCTCTGGAACGTGCTCGCCCGGGCCGACGAGCTCCGCGAGGTCACCGACGGGGCGTTCGACATCACCGTCGGGCCGCTGACCACGCTCTGGCGGCAGTCGCGCCGCTCCGGCCGCCTGCCGCGGCCCGACAAGCTCGCCGCCGCCCGAGCCACCGTGGGCGCCGGGGCCATCGTGCTCGACCGGGCAGCCCGCACGGTGTCACTCACCCGCCCCGGCATGCGACTCGACCCCGGCGGCATCGG
>JBBAVS010000216.1:0-2719 GCA_040397585.1 Pirellulales bacterium | reverse complement strand
CCGACGACGGGCCTGGGGATCGCCGGCCCGGCGGCGGTGACGGTGATCGCCCCCGACTGCACGACGGCCGACGCGCTGGCCACGGCCGCCAGCGTGCTGGGCCACGAACGGGGGCCGGGAATGATCGCCCGCTTTCCGGAGGTCTCGGCCCGGTTCATCTGGCGGGATGGAGAAGCCATGCACTCGCTGGTCACCCCGGGCTGGCCGGGCCGCTGAGAAGCTGCCTGCCCGGGTTGCCCAGCCTGCCGGAGGGCGGGCCGAGTTTGACGATTGCTCCAAGTTTGCGGGGCTGGCGGGCCGATACCTGACGTGCTGCCGCTGCGCCTCGGTGCATGCGGTGCGGACACGGAGTCGGGGGGCGACGTGTCGGGAAGCCGCCGCTTTCACCAGCGGCGGAGTCCCCCCGGGCGCAGCGGCGGCATTTTGAGCCAGGTTTCGACCCCGAGACCGCCGGCCCCCGCCGGCGCCCCTGCCGTGCAGCGACTCGCCAGACAGCTCTGGGTGGCCATGACGAGCGTGATGCTCGTGGCCAGCGGGTGCGCGCCGCGGCAGCCGTTCTACTTCTTCGAGGACGGCGACCTCTCGCACTACGTGGGGGCGATCCAGAAGCTCGAGTATCCCGACAGCGACCAGCCGCCGCTCGACGAGGCCGCGGGCACCAGCGCACCGCTGACGCTCTCCAACCCGTCCTTCGACAACATCTGGGAGGTGTCGCTCGAGGAGGCGATCCGCACGGCCCTCGAAAACGGCAAGGTGCTTCGCAACCTCGGCGGCCGATTCGCGAGCTTCGGCGGGCCCCGGCCGCAGACCGGGGAGCCGGCCGTCTCGCTGCTCACCGCGCCCACCCAGACGCCAACCGTCTACGACGCGGCGATCGTCGAGACCGACCCCTTCCGCGGCGTCGAGAGCGCTCTGGCCCTGTTCGACGCGCAGGTTACCAGCTCGCTCACGTGGGACCGGCTGAACCGGCCGCAGAACTTCAACACGGGCACGGGAGCACGGATCTTCCCGCAGCAACTGCTCGGTGACCAGGGCAACTGGACGACCGGTATCCAGAAGCGGACGGCCACCGGTGCCACCTGGGGATTCAACAACTCCACGATCTACGACAACAACAACTCGCCGATCCGCGAAGTGCCGTCCACCTGGACGACGAACTACGACTTCACCTTCAACCAGCCGCTGCTCCAGGGCGCGGGCGTGACCTACAACCGGATCGCCGGCCCTGACTTCTTCGACAACATCTACGGTCGACCGAACTTCCGCGGCGTGCTCCTGGCGCGGATCAACGCCGACATCACGCTGGCCGACTTCGAGGCGGGCGTCCGCAACCTCGTCAGCGATACCGAGCAGTCGTACTGGGAACTCTACTTCGCCTACCGAAACCTCGAGGCCCGCAAGGCCGGCCGCGACAGCTCCCTGGAGGCGTGGCGGAAGGTTCACGCCCTCTACGTCGAGCAGTCGCGCGGCGGCGAGGCCGACAAGGAGGCCCAGGCGCGGGAACAGTATTTCTTCTTCCGGAGCGAGGTCGAGCAGGCCCTCACCGACGTCTACCGCTGCGAGAACCGGCTGCGGTTCATGATGGGCATCTCGGCGAGCGATGGCCGGCTGATCCGCCCCTCCGACGAGCCGACCACCGCCCGGATCTCGTTCGACTGGCAGCAGTCGCTCGTCGAGTCGCTCTCGAGATCGGCCGAGCTCCGCAAGCAGAAGTGGGTGATCAAGCAGCGGGAGCTCGAGCTCGTCGCCGCCAAGAACCTCATGCTGCCCCGGCTCGACATGGTGGGCCGCTGGCGGTTCCTGGGCATGGGCCAGGATCTGATCAACCAGAACTACAACCCGTACGAGGCACAGAACGGCGACCCGCTCCAGGGCACCGACGCCTACTCGACGCTCTTCAGCGGCCAGTTCCAGGAGTGGCAGGCCGGCACCCAGTTCCAGATGCCGCTCGGCTTCCGCCGTGAGCTGGCCACCGTCCGCCACCACCAGCTGCAGCTGGCCCGCGAACGGGCCCGCCTCCAGGACGAGGAGCTCGAGGCGTCGCATGCCCTCGTCGAGGCGGTGCGGAACGTGGACACCAACTTCGCCCTCGCCCAGACCAACTTCAACCGCCGGGTCGCCGCCGAACGGCAGGTGGAGGCGGTGCAGGCCGCCTACGACGCCAACACGGTGACCCTCGACCAGCTCCTCGACGCCCAGCGTCGACGGGCGGAGGCGGAGAGCTCCTACTACCGCTCGATCGTCGATTACAACCGCTCGATCTCGCAGCTCCACTTCCGCAAGGGCTCGCTGCTCGAATACAACGGCGTGTTCCTCGCGGAAGGGCCGTGGCCCGGCAAGGCCTACTTCGACGCCCATCGCCGGGCCCGGCAGCGCGACGCCAGCCTGTATCTCGACTACCGCCACTCGCGGCCGGGCGTGTTCAGCCGCGGTGTGATCTCGCAGAACTTCGCCGACATCGGGGCCGAAACCCCGGTGCACCAACTGCCCGCTCGCGACCCCGCGACCCGACCCGAACCGATTCCGGCGAAGCTACCCGCCGCTCCGGGCACGAAAACCGAGCCGACGGCCCCCGAGCTCCTGCCCACACCCGGGGCGTGATACGGTTCACCCGCGATCCTCGCGAGTGACCCAGTCGTAGCGGAGACTTGTCAGTGGCCGCAGGTTTGCACGTGGCCGCAGGTCTTGAAGTGGTCATAGGTCTTGAAGTGGCCGCAGG
>JBBAVS010000215.1:0-4036 GCA_040397585.1 Pirellulales bacterium | reverse complement strand
CCGCTGTTCTTGCCCGGGCAGTCGATCACCTTCGGATACACGCTCGTCTGCACCGCCTCGCGGACGTCGCGGCCTGCCAGGTCGATCGCGGCGGCCCGCTTGAAGTCGAGTTCGCGGATGCCCGCCTTGTGCGCGGCGATCAGCGCCTGCACCACCAGGGGCACGCGGCCGCCGGCGAGGTAGTGGGCCTCGAGCGCCTGCCCTGTGATGCCCGTGGAGTCACCGAGCCCCGCCTGCACCGCCATGATCTTGCTCCGCACGATCACGGCGGGGTTCACCTTCTTGAAGCTCATCGCCACGAGATCGAACAGGCCGATGCCGGCCCCCGACGCCACCGACTGCACCCAGAGCCGCAGGTAGCGGGCCAGCACGGCGAACACGAACAGCAGGGCGAAGACGCCGAGGCCGAGCACGATCAGGGGGAGGAGAGACATGGACGACTCCGGGAGCGGGCGGGCACGACCAACGCGGCAGTCAAGCCTTGTTCGGGGTCTCGGGCGAGTCAAGTTGATCGGGAGGCCGCGACGATTTCGGGGCCGGGCCCAGGTCGAGGGCGTCAAAGTCGAAGCTCTCGAGGGCCGTTTCCAGGTCGCGGGGCACGGCAATCGGCTCCGTCGGGGCCACTGCCGCCGGCCGGGCGGCTGGTGCCGCCGCGGGCCGAACCACGAGGGCCGCGGCCTGCGTGCCCACCACTTCCACCGCCGCGCCGCGGGCGATCGGCCCGCCCTCGCTCACCGCCTCGTGGCCGACGCCGTCGATCGCCACGCCGCCCCACGGCAGGAGGTCGGTGGTCGCGAGGCCCGTGCGACCGACGAGCGTCCGGAGGGCCGCGCGGCGGTCGGCATCGGGCACCACTTCGTCCGGCCGGGGAGGCGGCGGCAGCACGCGGCGGCCGAGCGGCGTATGGGGGAACACCTGAAACGCGAGGCCGAGCACCACCGGCACCGCGAGGCAGGTGCCCGCGAGCACGATCATCCCGAACCATGGTCCCTGCTCGATGAACGCCAGCGCCACGCCGGCGATCAGCGCGACCACGCTCAGGAAGCCGAGCACGCCGCCGGACGGCACGAACACCTCGAGGGCCAGCGCCACGAGGCCCACGAGAAGCAGCACCGCCACCCAGGCCAGCGGCGTCATGCGCCCTCCGCGGGATGGACGATCACCCGGCCGCCGCGGACATCGACCACCCGCACGGCCGTGCCGGGCTCGATCAGCGGCCCGTCGCTGGCCACGTCGCGGACGGCGTCGCCGATCCGCGCCTTGCCGGCCGGTGCCAGCCGCGTGGTCGTGGTGCCGAAGCGGCCAACGAGCTCGTCGAGCGGGTCGTCGACGTCTGCGTCGTCCGGAGGCTCGAGCACCACGTTCCGCAGGATCGGCGTCGCCGGCAGCCAGTGGCGGAGCAGGAAGCCGAGCAGGGTCACGCCCGCCGCCGCGGCGAGGATCCCGAGCAGCGACCACTGCATCTGCCGGATCTGGTAATCGTTGACCGGCATCACGAACGACTGGCTGGCGAGCACGATCGAGGCGATCACGAGCAACCCGCCACCGAGGCCGAGCACGCCGAATCCCGGCAGCACGAAGATCTCCGCGGCCACGCAGATCACGCCGGCGATGAACAGCATCACCTCGAGCCAGCCGGAGGTGCCGTTGAGATACTGGCTCCAGAAGTAGACGATGAACGCCACCATCGAGACGAATCCCCCGAACCCGATGCCGGGCGTCTTGAGCTCGATGTAGAGACCGGCGGCGCCGATCATGAGCAAGAGCCAGGCGAGGCTCGGGCTGGCGAGCGCCTCCAAGAGCCGATCGGCCCAGCCCGGCTCGGCGACCGCCACCCGGCCCTCGATCCCGTAGGCCTGGCGGAGCCCCTCGGCGTCGTCCACGACGTGGTCCGCAAGACCCAGCTCCTCGGCGCGGCGGCCGTCGAGGGCAAACGGCCCGGTGCCGATCGCAGGCCCCAGCCGCCAGGTGTCGCGGTCATTGCGGGCGGCGAGTTCGGCCTCGCTGAAATAGTCCACGCGGCCCGAGCCCTGCTCTTCCGCACGGTGTACGGTGATTCCGGGCGCGACGAGCGCCGCCGGCAGCGACCAGGAGCGGCCGCGAAGCTTCGCCACGCCCGCCCGCCAGGAGGTCACGATCGCGTCGGCCCGCCGCCCGGCGATCGCCGCGGCGCCCTCGCCCCCGAGCGTGGCCCCGGGGTGCATCACGAGTTCGTCACAGGCCAGGGCCACGAGCGCCGCGTCGCCCCGGGCCTCCCGCGGGACGTAGGCCACGGTCTTCACGGTCGTCGGATCGAGGCCCGAGAGCCAGTTGGCGAGCACGAGGCTCTGCTCGGGAACGCCCCCCGCGCTGTCGATCCGCAGCCAGATGAAGTTCGAGCCGTCGGCGATCGCCCGCTCGATCCGGCCCCGGAGCCGCGCCACCGTCTCGGGCCCGATGGCGCCGGTGAGCGACACCATCGCCGGCCTCCAGCCGCCGTCGAGGGCCGGGTTGGCGTCGAGATCGTGCTCCGCAACGCCGAGGCCGCGGGCCAGTTCGGCGGGCGTTCGCGCGAGCACCCGCACGAACCCGAGCTCGCGGCCGCGGCGGCCATCGACGGCCAGCGGCACGGGCTGGAGAGGCTCGACGTCCACCACGGCGGCCCGGTCGCGGAGCGCGTCGAGCTCGGCCTCGGCGACGAACTGCTCGCCGTCGTCGGTGGAGGCGCGGACCACGCGGGCGGCAGGATCGACGAACGCCTCGGCCACCGCCGGCGGCACCGTCCGCCGCCGCGCGGCCGTCAGCCGGTAGGCGGTGCGGACCGCTTCATCGGGCCGCTCGCCGGGGGCCGTCGCGGGGCCGAGCACCGCGTCGGCGGGCATCGCGATCTCGTCGCAGGCCAGGGCCACGAGCACCGCATGCCCGGTCGCCCCCTCCGGAAGCCAGGCGACCGTCTTCACACCGGCGAGCCGTTCGTCCACGAGAAACCGCGCCAGTTCGAGCGCCCGGCCGAAGTCGCTGCCGCCGGGCGGCTCGCCATCGACCGCGTCGAAACGCAGCACGAGCGTGCCCCGCTCGGGGGCCTGGTCGCGGAGCTGCCCGAGGCGGCGGATGACGGCGGCCTCGACCTGCGTGTCGCGGGTGCCGGTGAGGGGCAGCCGGACCGGCACCACGACCGTGCCCGCGACCACGGGCGCGACGACCCCGCCGATCATCAGCCAGGCGGCGACCGCGACGCGGCGAACAAGGGCGGAACCAAGCCGCATGAAGACGCTCCAGCCGGACGGAATCCAAAGCGAATTCTAGGTTCTCCGGGAGGGGAGTCAAAAACGGGGCACGATCGGGGCATGCCCCTCTATACTTCCGCCCCATGAGCGAAGCCGCAGCCCGTTCCCGCGACCTGATCGACCTCGTCGCCGCCCGCGCCCTGAAGCGGGGCACGTTTCGCCTGGCGTCCGGCCGCGAGGCGAGCTTCTATCTCGACGCCAAGCAGGTGGTGCTCGATGCCCACGGGGCGATGCTCGTGGGCCGCGCGATCCTCGACCGGCTCGAGGCCGCCGGCCCGCTGCCGCACGCCGTGGGCGGGATGTCGATCGGCGCCGATCCCGTGACCGGGGCCGTGGTCACGATGGCGGGTGTCGCCGGGGTGCCGCTCAAGGGCTTCATGGTCCGCAAGGAGGCCAAGGGCCACGGCCTCCAGAAATACATCGAAGGCCCCGTCGAGCCTGGACAGCGGGTGGTGATCGTCGAAGACGTGGTCACGACCGGCGGGTCGTCGCTCTTGGCGATCGACCGGGCGCAGGAGTTCGGCCTCGTGGTGGAGCGGCTCGTGGCGGTGATCGACCGGCTCGCCGGGGCCCGCGAGGCGCTCGCCGCCCGCGGCATTCCCCTGGAGGCGCTCGTCACGATCCGCGACCTGGGCATCGAGCCCGACGCGACGTAATCCGGCCCTGCCCGACACTACGCGGGTGCGCGTGTTCAAGAGTGGGTGCAGGTTTTCAAAAGTGGGTGCAGGTTTTCAACCTGCACAAGTAGTACCCCCGGCCTGGCCTCACCG
>JBBAVS010000214.1:0-4266 GCA_040397585.1 Pirellulales bacterium | reverse complement strand
ACGGCCGACAACCGCGTGGGCCGGTTCCAGAAGCGGCACCGCGTGTATGGCCGCGAAGGCGCGGCATGCCCCGGCTGCGGGACCGCGATCGTGAGGATCGTGCAGGCGCAGCGGGCCACGTTCTTCTGCCCGACGTGCCAGCGGCGGCCCTGACACGGGCAGACGCGGTTTGTCAGGAAGCCCAATCGCGTGAGCGATGGGGACCTGGGACGTGGCCCCGCGAGGGGCTGCCCATGTCCCGTCGCCGGACGCTCGCTGCGCCCCTCCAGGGCTTCGCTCGCTCGGTGGTTCCTCCGCTTCGCCATCTTGGCTCCGCGGAGGAACCAAACGCCGGCTCTCGGAACACGGGCAGCCCCTCGCTTACCGTGGTCGTGGTTCGCGTCCTGACGGGAGATGTGTGGGAAGGGAACGGGCACGGGCTGGCCGCGATGTGGCGTGTCTCGCGGGGGTGGCGTAGGCGACGACGACATCGGCAGCGACGGTGCGGTTGCTCGCCCGCTCGTGGGCCGCCCACCGACTGGGGCGAGGTCGTGCAGGTGCATGACGACCGCGACTCACCGACCGGAGAACGGCGGCGGAAGTGCCATTGGCCGGGCTATCCTTCGAGCAGGCCCAGCAGATTATTCCGGGTGATGAGGGCCGCGTCCGCAGGCCGTTCGAGGAAGGGACCGACGTCGTCGACGAGAGCCTTCACGTCCACCATGAGCAGCCGAGCCCTCACCAGTTCCAGCCAGCGGCCGGAGTCGATGGAATCGGCTCCCTGCGTCTGATCCAAGGCGTTCTGCAGGAGCGTCAGGTTCGGAGCGATGGGAGGCCGCTGCGACAGATACCAGATCAGGTCGTACCAATCGCGGCCTTTGGCATAGCGGCGGGTCAACAACGCATGCAGCTTGCCGGCCATCAACGAGGATGGATCGTGGTATTGAAGCAGGTATGAGAGGTGGCGGGTCACGATCCGCCTCTCACAGTGGCCGCCTGCCGGCGGGCGAGTGTCGATCTCCACCTTGATCGCGAGCTTCTCGTCGGCCAGGGGAGACAGGCCGGCATCATGGAGCAGGCCGCGTAGGCGGATCCAGCCGGTGTGAACGGTCTTGCGGTCGTTCCACGCAATCTCCGGCGTGAAGCCGGCGAACGTGAGATCGCGCTTGAGCTTGGCCATCCAGTCATGTCCGGCATATCCAGCCGGCGACACGAGCGAAAAATCGAGGTCTTCGGAAAACCGGGGCACACCGTGGAGAAACCGCAGGGCCGTGCCGCCCACGAAGGCCAGGCACTGAAAGGCCTCCGACTCGTGGAGCGACCGCAGCGTCAGGGCCTGCAGATACTCCCGGAGCACGTTGAGGGCGTGCCCGCGGTCCGCGGCGGCCCGAGCCAGTGAGAGTGCCTGCTCCTTCACGGGATCAACGCTCCCTCGTCGTACTCGGCCGCGAGCTGCGTCCAACGCTCGACCGCTCGCTGCAACCGGGGCCGCTCGAACCGCGCCGCGTAGTCCCGCAGGCGCCGTTGGTCCACGGTCTGCACGTTCTGATAGCGCATTTCCCGGAGGCGATCCAGGGTCCACTCGCCGGCCGAGAGATGCCAGTGGTCGAGCAGGGCTTTTTCGGGCCGGGCGACCAGAAGGGTGCCGCTGCCGTAGGCCACCTGCGCGTATCCGAAAAAGCCCACCTGCTTGACGTGCCGGTACTCGAAGGTTCCACAGGCATTTTCGAACCGGGCTGGCAGCCGCGTCGTGACGCTCGTGTGAACCACGACGCGTTCGGGGATCATGTCGTGGAAGCTGAGAGCCCACAGGCCGCTCAAATACGAGGGGCTGCACAGATGCTGCGCCAACAGAGCAGGATCGAGCGGGATGCGGCGTGCGCGATCCGAGAGCGCATACACGCCGCGTCGCAGCGGGATCACCTTGCCCTGCTTCGCCCAGCGCGAAAGCTGCAGCAGGATGGCCGGTCGCCGATCGGGAAATGCCTGCACGAGCAGTGGCAGATCGAAACACGTCAGGTTGCCGACGAGATCGGTGAGGGCGTTGTATTTCATAAGCGATACATATCCTAAATGATATGTATCGAAAACGCAAGTCGGCAGCGATTCTTCTGCAAAAGGATAGGTCGGCCAATCGCACGTCTGCTCTGCGGCCGGCTGGCAGGGAAAGGCCTGGTGCGGGCCGGGAGACAGGAGCACGCGACTCACGAGCCGCTCATCAGTCGGGCGATGCTTGCGGAAGTGCCCTTGCCCGGGCTATCCCTTTCCCTCCCAGACACGCAGCGCATCGGGCGAGCCCTGGGCCCGCACCCCGTTGTCGCCGAGGATCGTCTCCGTGGCCGCCTCGGCTTCCTTCCGCGGCAGCACCAGCGGCATCGCCATCGTGCCGGCGAACTCGATCGTCACGAACTCCTCCTCGGAGTCGCGGAGGAGCTTCACGAGATCGAGCAGGTTCGTCGGTTTCCTGCCGTTGACCGTCGCCACCACGCCGCCGGCCGGGTTGCCGTAGCCACGCGACAGGGGATGGGGGAAGAGGGGCGCGCAGACGACGACGAGCTCCTCGCCGGCGAAGTTGGGCCCGTCGATCATCCGCGTGATGAGCGGATTGCCCCGGGCCCCGAGGAACGCCGCGAGCTCCCCCGACTGTGTCGTGCCGCGGGCGTATTGGTGGGTGGCGGCGGAGAAGGCGACCGGGCCGTAGATGAAGAACCGCGGGGCCTCGCCGGCGAGCGCCGGCATCACCAGCGGCACGACGCGCGTGGTCGGCACGTCGAGCTGCTTCTCGACGCCGTCGCGAAGCACCGTCATCGGCACGCGCCCCTCCGCCGTCGCCCGCTGCACCATGAACAGGCAGGAGAGCCGCGGCATGCCGGGGAGCGCAACCATCCCCTGGTTGTCGACGCGTTCCCCGCCCACGTGGGTGATCACGTCCGACTTCTCGAGCCGCGTGGCGGGCTCGTCGCCCCAGGCCGCATCCACGAGCACGCCGGTGGTCCCGCTCGGCACGCCGTGCGCCGCCCGCAGCGCCGGGTTCTCCAGGTTCCAAAGCGTGATCGGCAGCCGCGGCTTGCCGTCGTAGACGCCGTCGGCGACGTCGGCGAGAAACAACTCGATCTCCTCGGTGGGGATGATGTAGCCGATGTTCTGAGCGTTCCGCAGGTGGGAGAAGACGAGCCCGACGAGTTTCCCGTCGGTCACCGCCGGACCGCCACTGTTGCCCGGATTGACCGCCGCATCGATCTGGATCCTCAGAGAAGGCGTTTCGAAGCGGTTGTCGACGAAGTCGATCCGCGACACGATTCCCTTGGTGATGGACAGGTTCGTGCCACCGGCGGGGTAGCCGTAGGCGAGGACCGCGTCCTCGATGCCCGGGAGGTCGCGCGAGCGGGGCAGCGGCTCCCGGCCTTCGAAGAGGCTCTCGTCGTCGACCTCGAGAACCGCCAGGTCGATGCCGCGGCCGAGGGCCACGACCTTGGCCCCCACTTTCGTGCCGGTGCCATGGGCCTGCACCTGCACCTCGCCCGCGTAGGCGACGACGTGGGCGTTGGTGAGGATCCGCTTTCCTTCGATCACGATCCCGGTGCCCGTGACCTCGGCCGGGGGCTGCTTCGTCCAGGGCCGGGCGAGGTCGGGGGCGCGGACGGTGGCGAAGACCTGCACGACGGAGTGCTCCACGCGTTCCTCGAGCGTCGCATCGGCCGGTGCCGTGGCCTCGGGCTTCGGCAACGCGGGCTCGTCGCCGCGGAGCGTGCCGGCGACGACGACGAGAATGGCGGCGACCGGCAGGAAGGCCGGCCGCACGCGGCGGTGCTGCGTGTTCATGCTCGAATTGAACCCGAGCGCAGCCTCCGCTGCCAGAGGGAAATCGGATCGCGGCCCCTGCCGGGCCCCACGCCGACTGGTGCACTCCGCACCCAGGCATGAGATCCTGCAGGCGCAGCGGGCCACGTTCTTCTGCCCGACGTGCCAGCGGCGGCCCTGACACGGGCAGACGCGGTTTGTCAGGAAGCCCAATCGCGTGAGCGATGGGGACCTGGGACGTGGCCCCGCGAGGGGCTGCCCATGTCCCGTCGCCGGACGCTCGCTGCGCCCCTCCAGGGCTTCGCTCGCTCGGTGGTTCCTCCGCTTCGCCATCCTGGCTCCGCGGAGGAACCAAACGCCGGCTCTCGGAACACGGGCAGCCCCTCGCTGCCTTTCGTTTGGCCGTTGCGGGCTTTGGTTTGGCAGGCGTTGCGGGGGTGGCGTAGGCTGGATCTCTGCCTCGTGTCTGGCCGCACCCTCCGAGGA
>JBBAVS010000213.1:0-4269 GCA_040397585.1 Pirellulales bacterium | reverse complement strand
CTTCAGGCTCCCAATCTCGCACAGGGGACTCGCACCCCATACAATCACGCCCATGACGGGCGCACACCACCCGATGCAATGGACTCGCGATGAAGTCCAGCGGTGTGGATAATCGTTTGGCCGCGAGCCATTGATCGCGGCCGGTTCGGCCCTGCAATCCAATGCTACCGCCAGGGTGACAACCTGGACTTTGAAAGGATCCCCCAATGTCTTCCTCCAAGAAGAAGGTTCTCGTGGCGAATGTGCTGTTCTGGGTCGTGGCCGCGCTGCTCCACCCGCTGGCAAGCCTCTTACCCACCGGAACAGGCGAGACCCCGAAGGTGTTCTCCCTGTTGATTCCGATCCTGTTCTTGCTGCTCGCGTTCGGATCCACCGCCATGGTGGCTCGTGCCTTGGCCGAACCAGGCGCTGCAGCAGACGGCGGAGCATGATTCGTTTCTGGGAGTTCATAGCTCAGCGTGGTCCGCCGCTGATCAGCTCAAGCGTCCGCCAAAAGAGCTGTAAATGAAGCCAACCGATTGATGGATTTTCCAATAAACGTCGTTGTCGAACGAATAGTCGGCACGGAACTCGGCAACAAAATAAAGTCCCTCGTCAACTCAAGAGAATCAAAATGAGCGAAGCAGATCAAACGAAGACCCGCACGCCGAGAAGTACTTCATCCGGAAACGGGATCGGAGTAGGTGTCGCGGTTGGCGCTGCCATGGGCGCGGCATTCGGAGCTTCATCGGGAAATATGGCTCCCAGCTTAGCAATGGGCTTAGCCCTCGGTACTGTAATTGGAGCGATCTTTGACTTCAGCCAACGCGGACGATCGAAATTGGACGTTATTGAACGTATCCATAACGAAGAATAACAAGGCGCTGGACGCGGAGCCGCCGATCGCGTCACTCCTGAAGTCAAGGATGATCGGCGGCGGCCCGGTCAACGCGGCCGTTCGCCAGCAGGCAATCCGCGGCAACCATGTCCGAGTCCCCGCCGACCAGCGCGACGGTGGTGTCGCATCACGGCAACGCTGTCTAATCGGGCGACGCAAAGGCCCCCGAGGAGTTCAATCATCCGATGAGCAACCGCAATCCACCTCCGATGCTGCTTCGATGCGCCTTGTGGGCTGGCGCAGCCTACTTCTCCTGCATGGCGGTCGCGCACTTCCTTGGCCTGAAATACCCGCTGTTGTTTGTCTACTACGACGTTCCCTTCCATGCGTATCAGGACAAGATCATCTCCTTCGCTGTCGTGGCATACATCTGTCTCTTTGTGAACGCGGCTTTGGATCGAAACGCGGTTCCCGCAGCGATCGTGGCGATCGGCGTCACCGTGCTCGGCCTGAGCGCCGTCAATGGTTCCGATGCCCTCGAAGCGGTGCTGGACGGTCGTTCGACCATTGCGTATTGGATGCAGACCGGCCTGATCGCCGTTTACTTCGTTCTGCTGATTGTCCTCCAGGCGGCGGGAGAACGGGTGCCGAAACGCATCGAATAGGCTGGCGGAGCGGCGTTCAGTTCCGACCACCCGGGGCGCGACGGCCGGCCGGCCTGCCGCCCCCGCTGGCGCGGTGATCGAGGCGGCGGACCTTCGCCCGCCAGGCCTCGGGGATCGCTGCGAAGTCGGCCTCCTTCTCGAGCGGCCCGGCATGCACCTCGCGGCCGTCCGCCCCGTGGATCGCGACGGTCTTCCGATCCCCGCGCACCCGGATCTCCACCGTGCCCTCGTCGTCGGCCGACACCATCGTGCCCTGCACGACGCCGTTCACCACCGAGGTGCTGACCTGCACGCTCGAGCCCGCGATGTCCACATCGATGCCGATGCCGCCCGCCTGCGCCTGGGCCATGCCCCGCGCCAGGCCCTGGGCGATCGCGGCGCCGATCTGTGCTTCCGCGTCGGCCGGCAGGCCGAGTCCGGGAAACAACCCCGCCGGAGCCTCGACAGCGGCGCGGCCATCGATCCCCGCGGCGGCGGCCCGCTCGTCGAGAACGGCCATGCGGTCCTCGTGGCGGCCACGTCGGAGGATGCCGAGCTTCACACGGGTTCCGGGCCCCGCCGCCTCCACCATCTCCATGAGTTCGAGCGGACTGGCCACGTCGCGGCCATTGAACTCGAGGAGGATGTCATGCGCCTCGAGCCCCCCCTTCTCGGCCGGGCTGCCGGGCGCCACCTTCGTGATCACGAGGCCACCACGTTCCGGAAGATCGGCGTGGGCCCTGAGTTCGTCGGAAACCGGCCCCGTGGCGATGCCGAGGTAGGCAACGTTGGCGGCCGCACCACGATCGGCGCCGTCATCGGCCGGCCGTTCCACAGGGGGCTCCAGCGCCTCGACCCGCGGGCGTGCCGGCGCCGGCTGCTCGTCGGGCGGCTTCGCCGCCGCCGACCCCTGCACCGCAACTGCCATCAGGCATGCGAACCCGTCGCACCATGGCTGCCGCATCACGTGATCCTCCCGGCACGAATCGAGATGGATTCGCTTTCCGATCATACCACGCCGCGCTGCCGCCAAGTCAGGCCACGCGGCCATCCTCGGCCATCTCGCGGGCGTGGTAGCTCGACCGCACGAGCGGGCCGCTGGCCACCTTGCGGAAGCCCATGCGGCGGGCGAGTTCGCCGAGCTCGGCAAACTCCTCCGGCGGCACGTACCGCTCGACCGGCAGCGCGTCGAGCGCCGGCTGGAGATACTGGCCGAGCGTGAGATAGTCGACGCCGTGCTCGAGAAGATCGGCGAACACGTCGAGGAGCTCGTCCCGCGTCTCGCCGAGTCCGAGCATCAGGCCGCTCTTCGTCTTCACGGCGGGGCTCGCCCGCTTGGCATCGGCGAGCAGCCGGAGCGTCCACGCATAGACGCTCTTGCGACCGCGGACGGTGCGGTAAAGCCGCGGCACCGTCTCCGTGTTGTGGTTGAACACGTCGGGCTTCGCCGCCATCAGCCGCTCGAGCGCGGCGTCCTTGCCGATGAAGTCGGGCACGAGCACCTCGATCGTGGCGCCCGTGGCCGCGCGGACCGCCTCGACCGTCCGCCGGAAGTGCTCGGCGCCGCCGTCGGGGAGGTCGTCGCGGGTCACGCTCGTGATCACGACGTGCGCGAGACCCAGCCGCCGGGCCGCCTCCGCCACCCGCTCGGGCTCGTCGAGCTCGAGCTCCTCGGTCTTCCCCTTGGGCACCGAGCAGAAGCCGCACGGCCGCGTGCAGACGTTGCCGAGGATCATGAACGTGGCCGTCCGCTGCGACCAGCACTCGAGGCGGTTGGGGCACTTCGCCGACGAGCAGACGGTCTCCAGCTTCAGCTCGGCAATCAGCTCGGCGGTCTCGGCATGGCCGCCGCCCGGGGCGAGGTTCTGCCGAAGCCACGGGGGCAGCCGCCGCGAGGGCAGCGGCGGAGACGGCTCGACGGCCGACAGGATCGGCAGCACGACGACCGACGACGGCGACGACGATTCACCCGACACGGCTGATGACCTCCGGCTGACTCGACGGCGCTGGGAAGCGGATGGGGAAGCCCGCGTTGACGTGGGTCCTTGGAAAGGCGAACGCGTCGGCGAGGCCCTGCACCAGCGCCGTGCGGACATCCTGCAGCCGCACGCGGCGCTGGACGTCGGCCTCGATCGATCCCATCGTCGAGGTCGCGTTGTCTCCGCGGGCACGAAGCCTCGCGGGAATGGTATCGACCCGCTGGAAAAGGTCGAGGGAAGGGCAGACGTTGAGCACCGCCCCGTGGCAGGCCACGCCGCGGCGCACGGCCAGCCCCACCGCGGCCAGGAGGCCGCTGCGGCCGGCGATGCCGTGCGCGGCCGGGAGCAGCGTGCCGCTCCCGCAGCGGACCGCGGCCAGCGCCGCGGCGAGCCCGCCGAGAAACCGCTCGACGAAGCCGCCCACGTCGTGCTTCTCCAGGCCCAGATCGGCGAGCGCCGCGGACCACGCCACCACCACCTGCCCCGGCCCGTGCAGCAGGGCGCCGCCGCCGCGGCCGGTGAAGCGGACCGCGAGCCGCCGCGCCCGCAGGTCGTCGTCGGAGAGGCGGACGTCGGCCCGCGAACCGACGCGGCCGATCGTGATGCAGGGCTCGAGCTCGCAGACGACGAGCGTGGGGTTCCGGCCGCGTCCCTCGGCCACCTCCCCCGCGAGCCGCTCGGTCATCGCCAGGTAGTCGTCAAGCCGGATCGCGCCGGCGAGCCACACGGCCAGCGGTCTGGAAGCGGCGGTCGCAGCGGATGCGGGTGGAGCGGGGCAACTCATGATGTTCCGTTGTAGCATGGTGGGGGTCCTTCGACTCGCCGCCAC
>JBBAVS010000212.1:0-4325 GCA_040397585.1 Pirellulales bacterium | reverse complement strand
CGAGCAACAGCTCGGCCAGATACGAGCCATCCTGCCCGCCGATGCCGGTGATGAGAGCGGTTTTCATGCCGAAGATCGTATCCGGAAATGTGTGCCGTTCATGACGGTCACACCCCGGCCGGCGAACCGCCGCTGAAAAGCCGCTCGGCCCGCTCGGCCACCGCCGGCCAGTCGTAGTGGGCCGCCCGTTCCCGCGCCCGGCGAGAAAACTCGGCCCGGTCCCGCGGATCGTCGAGCAGGCGGGCGATCGCCAGGGCCAAGGCTTCCGGCGTGGGCTCGGTGCAAAGGCCCTCCCGCTCGTGGCGAACCACGTCGCCGATCGCGTTTTCCTCTGCCGCGCAGTAGATCACCGGCTTGCCCAAGGCCAACGCCTCGAGTGGAAACAGTCCAAACCCCTCCCGCCGCGATGGCTGCACGGCCATCTCGGCATGGGCGAGCAGGTGCCACATGTCTTCGATGGCCGGCAGCCGACCGAAAAATTTCACGCGGGGCCCGAGCCCGAGCTCCCGGCTGAGCGATTCGAGTGACTGTCGCTCCGTGCCATCGCCCACGATGCCCAGCTGGATCACGCCCTCCGGAGGCGGCGGCAAAATCGCGACGGCCCGGAGCAAGAAATCGAGCCGCTTCTCCGGGATGAGCCGGCCGGCATAGAGCAGCTGCGGGGCTGCGACGGGCGGTCGCCCGAGCACCCGCTGCACGTCGGCCAGCCAGACGCCGCAGGGCAGGAGCGGCGGCTCAGGCGACTTCCGGCGGCGGGCCGCGGCCAGTTTCAGGCGGGTCTGTTCGCAGGAGGCGTTGACCCGATCGCCCAGCTGGGCTGCCAGCCATTCGATGCCGCGAAACAGCGGGGCGGTCAGGCCGCCCTTGTAGCGCCGCCAGTAGGGGCCGAAAAACTCATACCAGCTCACGACCAACGGCTTGCGGGCCAGCCAACACCGCACGGCCAGCGGAAACACGTGCAGATAGGGAATGTTGGCCGTCTCCACGATGTCGTAGGGGGAAAGGTCGAGCCACAGCATCGCGGCTGTAAACCGGAGCGTGGGCACGATCCCTCGCTTGCCGTCGCGGTCGTGCAGCCGCACGGCATGCGGCAGCCGCACGAGCGTCACCCCGGGCGGCAGGCTGGCCGGGGGCACGTCGCCCCAGCCCGCGAGGCTCACGCGATGGCCGCGCTCCGCGAGCGCCCTAGCGAGGCAGTAGTTGCGATACTCCACGCCGCCCAGCGAGACCGGATACATGCAGTCGTAGATCAGCAAAATGCTGCGCGCCGAGCTCATGGCCGATCCATCTCGGGATTCCCCGAGGCTGTCGCGAGATCATGACGCATAGACGGCTACCATGCCTTCCGCGAAACGATCCGCGGCAAAGTATTCTGCCACCTGACGCCGACCCGCCACGATCAGCCGCTCCCGTTCAGCCGCATCATTGAGCAGGCGATCGATCGTCCTCGCAAGCCCATCGACATCGCGGGGAGCCACGAGCACGCCCGCCTCGCCATCCGCGAGGACCTCCCGCACGGCGGGAACATCGTAGGCCACGCAGGGCGTGCCGCAGGCCATCGCCTCGGCCAGCACGAGCCCAAACCCCTCGCGGGTGCTCGGGAGCACGAGCACGCCGGCTGATTTCATGCGGCCGATCACCGCCGCATGATCGGGAAGGTTCCCGCAAAACTCCACCGTCGCGGCCGGCGGCTCGGCTCCCGCGACGCCGCCGGGCACCAGCCCGAGCCCTTCGGCCCGGGCCTGCATCTCGTCCAAGAGCGGCCCGCCCCCCACCACGGCCGCTCGTATCGGGGCGAGACCCCTGGCCCGCCGCGCCGCTCCCACCATGGCGATGGCATCGAGAAAATCATCGACATGCTTGTGTGGGATCACGCGGCCTGCAAACAGCACGTCCGCCTGCTCGGCCGCCTCGGGAGCGGACGCGATCGCGTCGGTGTCGATGCCGCAGTGGACGGTGACCATCCGCCGATCGCTCACGCCGAACGACCGGGCGAGCGTTTGTCGCACGCCGTGCGTGTCGGTCACGATCCGCCGGTAGGGCAGCCGGTAGAGGAGGGTCTCGATCGGGCCCACGATGAAACGGTCTCTGGATGACAGCCACTGGTCGTCGCCGCCGCCAGCCTGGCCAGCCTGGCCGGCCTGCGCGGGCGATGCAGCCGGAGGCCGGTTCGAGGTGTCGTGAATCGTCGCTGCCATTTTTTGCCGCGAGAGCACACAGGCCAGCCACACCGCCGGCAGCGGCGCATAAGGCTGGCAATCGACAATCGTATAGCGATGCGTGAGCACGTGCCAGAACGCCGTGAGCATGAAGCGAAGCATCGCGAACAGCGGCCGGCTCATTGGGTCTGCAAGCCGCAGTCCCCGGTGCAGATGCCGCACGCCGTCGATGATCTCTTCGTCGGGGCTCTGCCGCTGCCGCATCGAGAGCCAGGTGACGTCGTGCCCCCGCCGGACGAGTTCCCGGGCGAGCAAACCGCACCGCACCTCGCCGCCGCCCACGGCGTAGGGCACCGACATCTCGCTCACAATCAGGATCTTCATGCGGGCAGACTACCGGCCGCGGCCGGCCCGCCCAAATGCTCGCCGACCCGCGATCAGCCTCCAGGCTGACACTGAAGATAAAGCCATGAAAAATCTCTGCCGGGAGCGGATTGCGGCGGCCGCACATCACGGGGCCTCCGCTTGACATGCTCCCCTCCCCGGAATAACCTACAACTCTGTTGCAGATTCTTCCCGGCCCCGGCCTGGCTGGCCGTTCGCCCGTCGCGCGCCATGCTTCACGCCCACCACATCCGTCGCCGGCTCACCGCGGTGCTGTGTCTGGCAGTGCAGCTGACGGCCGGCCCTCTGGCCTGGGCCGCGCACGACCACGGCTGCTGCAGCGGGCGGAGGCATGCGGCCGCCACGACAGTCGCGCCGGCCACGAAAGGCCGGTCATTGGTTGGCGCCACGGCGAAGTCACGGACATGCCGCCACGCCCACTGCCGCCATGGCGGCCGCGACGCGACCGAAACCGCTCCGCGACCGCCGGCGAAGGCTGCGACCGACGGCTGGCAGGCCGGCTCCACCGCCGACGCATCGCTTGCGGCTCCATGCCTGGGCTGCGAATTCCTGGCCGGGTCGATCGCCATCCTCTCCTCGGTGCCAGCCGTCATGTGCTCGGCCACCGAGTGGCCCGCCACCGCGCTTGCACCGTGGCACGAGCCTGCGCCGCTTGCCTCGGCGTTCCTCCCCCGTGGTCCGCCCGCCGATGCCGTTGTGGCATCCGCGACCGCGTTCTCCCACACTCCCGCATTCACTCGTTCAGGAATTTTCGCACATGTGCAACCATCTGTCGTCGGGGCACCGCGCTCCCGCCCACCGCCGGGCGTTTACGCTCGTCGAACTGCTCGTCACGATCGCGATCATCGGCATCCTGCTCGGGCTCTTGCTGCCTAACCTCGCGGCCGTGCAGACCACGGCCAAGGCATCGGCCGCCCTCGCCCACATCCAGGCCTTCGGCAAGGGTTTTCTCGACCACGCCACGCTCGACAAGGAAGGCCGGCTCTCGACCGGCGCCTTCGACCACTACCGCGACGGCGACATCACGAAGGTCGGCTGGGTGGCCGATCTCGTGAACACGAAGTTCGCGAATCCCGCCAAGAGCCTCGATCCGATCAGCCGGGGCAAGATCTCGGAGGAGTTTGCCTTCGCGACCGGCGCCCTCGACGGCCACGGCAAGCTCAACGAACTCCGTTGGGCCACCGCCGTGAAGGCCGACGGCACGACCGTGAACCTCGCCGACGAAGACGACTTCCACGGCACGGGCTACTTCGGCACCTCGCAGACCGTGTGGGACGACGGCTATAACACGAACTTCGCCACCACCTGGCACTTCTCGCGGGGCGACAACAACATCTCGTCCACGTCGGGCGCGGGCGCCTATGCCGTCGATGCCAGTGCACACGATGCCGGCAGCGATCCCGAAATGTGCCCGCTCGACGGCGACGGCCCGCTTTCGACCGCGCACCTCGCCGATCCGACCGGTCTCACGTCGGCCGACAAGATCGCGATCATGGGGCCGGCCCAGGTGGGCAACCACGATCACGACCATGGCGAAGACCACGGCGGCGGCCACGGCCACTCGGAGCAGGATGTGATCATGGATGCCGCGAAGGCCGCTGCGTGCAACGCCTTCGCCGACCCAACCGGCCGCAAGCGGCCCGCCAAAATCGGCGACCCGCTCGTGGAGGGTATGACCGACGGCCCGGCGGCCGCGATTCGCGCCGGCCTCGCCACGCCCTGGGGCACGGGCGACGGCACGCGGCAGGTGCACACGCTCGC
>JBBAVS010000211.1:0-4347 GCA_040397585.1 Pirellulales bacterium | reverse complement strand
GCGGCCACTTCTGAAAACCGGCGGGTCACTCGAGCTCTTCGAGCCAGGCCCGGATCTCGTTTTCGTACTCGCTCGCCAGGCCACCCACGATCAGCTGCCGGTGGAAGCTGGCCGCGCCCCCCTTCTTCATGTCAGCGTCTTCGGCGCTGGGGAACCGCTTTCCCGGGTCGGGGGCGATCAGGCCGCGGCAGAAGTCCATGAGCAGTTCGTTGCAGGTCACCTCGGTGGGCAACACCTGCGGCAGGCGGTGGACCAGCGACCGCTTGGCCTCCAGGAGGTCGCTGAACGACTGCAGCCCTGCGAACGGCGGCTGCCCCGAGAGCATCTCGATCAGCACGTAGCCCAGGCTCGCGAGGTCGGACCGCGGCGTGTTCTCCTTCCCCTCGAGCACCTCGGGCGCGGCATAGGCCGGCGTGCAGGTCTTCGTGGGAGGGGGCTCGTCCACCGGATGCGCCGACCCGATGTCGATGATCTTCGCGTTGCCGGTCCGCTTGACCATGATGTTCGCCGTCTTCACGTCGGCGTGCACGATGCCCTCGCGGTGCAGCGCGGCGAGCGCCGCGAGGCATTCGCGGACGATCGCGATCGCCACCCCCGGCTTGAGCCGCGACTGCTGCGGCCCCGCGGTCACGACCACCTTGTTGAGATACCGCCAGCGGTCCTCGCCGACGTTCGCCCGAGTCCGCTCGAGGAGGTCGGGGGCGAGGAGCCGGGAGAGGTCGTAGCCGTCGATCCACTCCATCTCCATCATGCGGATCATCCGCTGCTCGACGAAGTTCTGGACGTCGAGGAGGTTGTCCTGCTGGATCTGGGCGACGCGGGCCGCCACGGCCGCGATCCGGTTCATCGCCTCGGCGTAGGCCTGCTCCGAGCCGTAGCGCTCGGGAGAGAAAACCTTGAGGGCAACCGGGAGCGTGAAGTTGTCGGAGCCGCGGCGGGTCGACAGGTAGACCACGCCCTGGCCACCCGCCCCGAGCCGCCGGGAGAGGGTGTGATACTCCGTCCAGTTGAGCCGCCCGGCGCCGAGAATCTCGGTGTATTTCGCCAGCAGCTCGTCGGGGCAGCGGCTCCCGACCTCTCCCGCCGCCGTGATCGTCGGCCGGTCTTCCTGCAGGATGGTGGTGCTCATGATGGCAACTCCTCGTCGGGCGGCTCCGGGAACCCGAGCCGTTTGTCGACGAGATTCCGCAGCGGCTTGCCCCCGCGATACCGGCGGAGATTATCGCAGAAAAAATCGGTCATGGCATCGATCCGGCGTTTGGCCTGCCCACCGACGTGCGGCGTGATCAACAGCCGGGGGGCGGTCCACAGCCGGCTCTGCGGCTGCGGCGGCTCGTCGGGGGTGACGTCGAGGGCGGCGGAGTCGAGGTGCCCGCTCTCCAGGGCGTCCACGAGGGCATTCTCCTCGACCAGCGCGCCGCGGGCCACGTTGACGAGGATCGCCCCCTGTTTCATGCGGGCGAATGCCCGGGCGTCGATCAGGTTGCGGGTCTGCTCGGTGAGCGGCGCACAGAGGAAGAGCACGTCGAGCTCGGGCAGGATGTCGAAGAGCGTGTCCGGCCCCCCGAGAAACTCCACGGCCGGCGGCTTCCGCACCGGAAACCAGTCGGTGGCGAGGATCCGCACGTGAAACGGCTGGAGCACCTCGACGAGCCGGCGGCCGTTGCCCCCAAGGCCGACGATGCCGACGGTGGCGCCCGTGAGGTCGACGGTGGGCCGGCGCACGAACTCGCGGCGGGCCTGCTGCTCGAGGAACAGCGGGAACCTCCGCGTGCAGGAGATCGCCATGCCGACGGTCTGCTCGGCGACCTGATCGGCGAGCACGCCCGAGGCGCTCGTGACGAGGATGTCGGAGGCGACCACCGACGGCACGAGGCAATGATCGAGCCCGGCGGCCGACGACTGGATCCAGCGGAGGCGGCCCCCCGACACGACCCGCTCCCAGGGCACGGGCACCTTCGGATGGCCGCAGAACAGATCGGCCGTGGGGAGTTCCTCCGCCACCCGCTCCTGGCCGGCATCCACGAGCGTGGCCTCCGGCCAGACGGCCTGGATCTGGTCGAGGTGGCGGGCCTCCACGGGATAGCAGAGCACGATTCTCATGCCCGCGGTTTTCGCAGGCCCGCGACCGATCTGGCAAGCGTTTTTTGCTGGCCGCCCGCCTCAGAACGCGCCTCCGCGCGAGCGGCCCGGCCGGCCCAGGAAGCGTCACCCCAGGGGAGGGACGGCGAATCTGCGACCGCTCCGGTATCGTGTATTATGCTCGGTCTCGGCTGGGGGGTGCCCCGGCGCCATCCTTCTGCTGATTCCCATGCGCCTGCCGCTCCTTGCCGTCGCCGCGCTCGCCTTCCTGCGAATCGTGTGCGGGCTCCACTTCTTCCTGGAGGGCATCGCGCATCTCCGCGATCCCGACTGGTCGAGTGCCGGGTTTCGCCGGGCGGCGGTCGGCCCGCTCGCCGACTGGTATCGCGCGGCGCTGCCCGAAACCGGCTCCTGGAAGGCCACCCTCGGCGCCGCCGACGACCGGCCGGCCGACGAGGCCGCGAAACTCTGGCAGGAGAGCGTGGTCGCGTCGTGGCGGCGGATGCTCGACGCCCGCGGGAAGGCGGTGCCGCTCTCCGCGGAGGCCAAGGCGGCCGCCGAGCGGAGCCTCGAGGCGGCCGGCAAGAATCTCGCCGACTACTGCAAGGGCATCACCGACGACCTCGCCGACTACCGGCTCCAGGTCCGGCGGCTGGCGGGCATGCAGCAGAAGCCGGGGTCGCGCGACATTCCGTTCGAGCGGGAGCGGCTCACCAAGAAGCAGAAGGAACTCGCCGGCCAGGCCTCCGGGTGGATGAAGGATGCGGCCGCCATCGGCCAGAAGCTCGCTGCCGAATGGGACGAGCAGCTGCCCGACGCCGCCGCCCGCCAGCGGGCCAGCGCCGCGGTCGAGCCCTCCAGCCTCTGGAGGGCCGACCGGTTCGTGAGCTGGTCGCTGGTCACGATCGGGGCCTGCCTGGTGCTCGGCCTGGCCACGAAGTTCAACGCCCTGGGGGGCGTGTGCTTCCTGCTGAGCGTGATCGCCACGCAGCCGTTCTGGGTGCCGGGCGCCCAGGCCACCTACGACCAGTGGGTGGAGGTGGCCGCCCTGCTCGCCATCGCCGCCCTGCCGATCGGGGGCTGGAGCGGCCTCGACTTCTTCCTCCAGCGGTGGTGCCCGTGGGGCCGCTGCTGCGGCGCGAACACCTGCAGCCGCTGATCCGTAGACATTCAGTTGCGACCTGGTGCAACCCAAGGTGCCTTCGATGAACCTGACTGAACAGCAGAAGCAGATCGGCAAGGAAAACTTCGACGAGGCCGTGGCCATCAGCCGCCGCGACTTCCTCGCCGGAACCGTGGCGGCCGGCGTGGCCACCGGGGCCGGGCTCGGCTCGATCTACTTCGGCTACGGCAAGAGCGTGGGCGACCCGCTCCGCGTCGGCTTTCTCGGCACCGGCGACGAGGGGAGCGTGCTCCTCGGGGCCCACAACCCCGAATATCTCAACGTCGTCGCGATCGCCGACATCCGCCCCTACAACGTGTTCCGCGCCTTCCACGGCGACGTCTCCAGCCCCAGCGCCAACAAGGCCCGGCCGGGCCTGATGGCGAAGTACAAGTGGTCCACCGAAGACGCCGCCCGCGCGAAGGTGAAGGTCTACGGCGCCTACGAAGACATGCTCGCCGACCCCGACATCGAGGCGGTGGTGATCGCCCTGCCCCTGCATCTCCACGCCCCGGCCGCGATCAAGGCGATGCGGGCCGGCAAGCACGTGCTCACCGAGAAGCTGATGGGGCACAGCATCCACGAGTGCAAGGAGATGGGCCGCGTCTCCCGCGAGACGGGCAAGATCCTCGCCACCGGCCACCAGCGGCACTACAGCATCCTCTACGACAACGCCGTCCACACGATCGGCACCGCGAAGCTGATCGGCGACGTCCACTCGATCCGCGCCCAGTGGCACCGCGGCAACCTCCCGGGCAAAGACTCGTGGAAGCCCCCGATGCCGGGCGACGCGTCGTTCGCCAAGAAGCTCGCCGGCTGGAAGAAGGATCTCGAAACGGCCAAGCCGGCCGACATCGACGCGCTCCAGAAGCAGATCGCCCAGCTCGAGGCCCAGATCACCGATCAGGCGGTCGAGGCCGCGAAGTATGGCTACACCGAGAAGACACTCGGTGACGGCTCTGTCCGCACGCCGCTGGAAGAGCTGATCCGCTGGCGGCTCTGGAATCGCACGGGCGGCGGTCTGATGGCGGAACTCGGCAGCCACCAACTCGACGCCGCCGGGATCTTCGTGTCGGCGATGCACGGCCCCGGCAAGAAGGTGA
>JBBAVS010000210.1:0-4460 GCA_040397585.1 Pirellulales bacterium | reverse complement strand
ACCTGCGGCCACTTCAGGCACCTGCGGCCACTTCAGGCACCTGCGGCCACTTCACGACGGGCGGCCACTTCCCAAGGAACCGGCGGCCCGTTCAGGACCGCCTGCCGCGCCGGGCCCGCCGAACCACCGCCGCAAGGCTGGCTACGCCCACCAGCCCGAGCACCACGCTCGACGGCTCCGGCACCGGCGCCAGGGCCACGCCCCGGAACACGTAGTTGAGCTGCGCGGTGGCGAGCGTCGAGAAGGCCGGCGCGGACGTGCCAGCGAGCGTGTCGGACATGGCCACCAGGTCGTTGGCCCCGGTGCTGGTCGCAACCGCGGTGATGCCGAAAAGCTGCACCGAACTCCCGGTGACGACTCCCGTCAGGCCCCGCATGCCGGTGGCCCCAGCCGGCGTGGCGGTCCAGACCTTCGACCACGAGCCGCTGCTGAACAGCCACTTCTGCAGGCCGGACGTGAGCGGGGCGGTGGTGTCGTCATCAGCAACGTAGATCGTGGTCGGACTCGCGATGAAAAACTCCCAGGGGCTGTCGATGAGCCCGGCGTTGGCCGTGCCGCCGCCAACGATAATCGACCCAAACTGGTTGGCGGTGGTCGGCACGCCGGTACCGACGTTGAACACGCCGCGAAAACTGTAGGCGGCGGTGCCGCTCGGCCCCACCGACACAGCCGACGAGCCATAAAGTTGGTCGTTGAAGATCCCGATCACCCGCGAGTTGTAGGGCACGGGATACTGGCCGCTCGAGTTCGTCCCGCTCCCCCCCAGCCCCTGCGCCAGTGCCACGCCGCTGCTCGTGCTTCCCAGCGTCGTGTAGCGGATGCCGCCGGTGGAACCGCTGCCCGTGTCGCCGCTCCACCAGAGATCGGACCCCGTGGTGGTGATCACCGACCGAGGCGACACCCCGGCCGCGCTGAACCGCGTACTTGAATCGATGCTGCCGACCGCGTCCACCCTGGCCACCGTGCGGCTCGCCGAGGCGTTGGTGCCGTAGCCGATGATCGTCAAGTAGTTCCGGTCCACCGACCGCTTCAGGAACCCGATGCCCGTATTCGCGTTGGAACCAACGACGGCATAGTTCGATCCCGAATCAGTCGCCGGCAGGGCCACCTCCACGCCGGTGGCGCTCCCGCCGGTGGTGAACTCGCGAAGCTTGATCGGCACCGTGCCGGAGGCTGTCACGCCGTCGCCAAACTGCGAGACGACGATCGTGCCCGGCGTGAACTGGGCCGCGGCCATGGTCGCCGAGAGCGCTCCACACATGAACCACGCAAACGACCCAGCGGCCGCACGCACACGCATCGGGATCATCATGGATGCCTCCTCCTCAACCGGACACACTCAACTCGTCACCCGACCCCGCGACCGCCGCCGCAACCGGGTTAGCCCCACGAGGCTGGCCATTCCCGCGCCGAACAGGGCGAAGGCGGCCGGTTCCGGCACCGCCGTCACAGAAACATTGTCGATCCGATTCGAGCCACTCGATGCCGAGACCGAGCCCGTCGTGTTCAGGAATCGGATGTAGAGCGAGGTCTGGTTCTCTACCGAGGAGGGCAATGCGAAGGTGTTGGTGTACAGGGGGTTGTACGTGGCGGTCGACCACGTGCCCGGCGCCCCGCCACCTCCCGACTGGAGCACGGTGTAGGTCGTCCCCGTCGTAAACGTGGTGCCGTCGGTGCTCGTCTGCAACGAAAAAGACGCCGGTCCGGTCGAACTCCGAGCCTGATCCCAACTCACGCTGAGATTCGTCCAGCCCCCGGTCGTGGGCAGCACCACCTGGTAGAAGTCGTTGGGCGACCAGTTGTTCCCTGAGAACGAATACTGCGAGCCGTTGCCGGCGGGCGAGGTGTAAGTGGCGGCGGCCAACGCGTGGAAGGTCGACAGAATGGCCGATGAGGAGCCTGTCAAGAGCCCCTGGTCCGGAGTGCCCGCCGGGAAGGAACCGTTCGGCGGGAGATAGCTCGTTCCGGTGGGTACTAAGCCTGCACCGGTTGGGAACGCGGTGGGCATCGTCCACAGGGCGAGCGTTGTCGACTGGGCCTGCACCGAGCCGGTCCCGATCAGCAGCATGGCGGCCGCCAAAGGGACGATGTTCGCAAACTTCACGAGCAGATCTCCTATCAAGAAGGACAGATGGGAAGTTACCGCACGGATACGACGAAGACCTCTGAACGACACTCCGCCGCGTTGAATCGTCGCCGAGCCCATGGGCCACGCGAAACGCTGGGCGAATCGCCAAGCATCGGTCCGAGGACCTCAAACCGCAGACTACGAGCCGACTGCTTGGCTGTACATCAGCTCTTCCGAAAATGTGACGAATCGGGCACAGGCAGGGACGAATCGGGAATTCTGGGACGAATCATCGCTTCGGCTGGGACGAATCCGCCGCCGGCGTCCTGCCGGCCGATCCCGCCGAACGGTTGCCAAACCCCATTCCGCTGGAATAATCCATGAGTGGCGGACGGTGTGATCGCGGTGGCACCGCGACGACCTTCGCGGCTTTTTTCGCTGAGGTCGATTGCCTCGTGTCCCGTCGCCGCGGCTTCACTCTCGTCGAACTGCTCGTGGTGATCGCGATCATCGCCACGCTCATCGGCCTGCTCCTGCCGGCGGTGCAGGCGACACGGGAGGCCGCTCGCCGTTCGGCGTGCATGAACAATCTCCGACAGATCGGCTTGGCCACGCACGTCTACCGTGACGTCAGGCGGGCACGGTCGACCCGCGGCAACAAGATGTCGTTCCCCACGGGCACCCAACTCGGTGACTGGGGCTACCGCATGCGACCGGGGATGAAGTCGCCGGGCGACCCATCGGCACTGCCCGAGACCTACGGACTCCAGGCCGTGCTCAACGACTACATGGACAAAGACTCCGGGGGCTGGATCTGCGCCTCTCAGACCGACGACATGCGGAAGTTCGAGAACACCTACGCCTTCAACATCGCTTTCAAGGCCAGCGACCCTGATCCGCCAAACCAGACCCGCGATGCCAACATGGAAATCCAGAAGACCAACTGGGTCTGGGACAACTACTCGCAAAGACCTGGCCTGAGCGGCTTCCGCGGACCTTTCTCCAACACGTCCTACAACATCCCCAGCGCCCAACGAACGTACCCGCACGGCACCCGCGGTTCCCCTGGCTACATGCGGTCGTGCGTCGATGGCAGTGTCGAGTATTTCGAGATCAACTGACACGGAGGCCGCGATGATCGTTGAGTCGCTGTGGAGGCCGGCGCCGCAACGCGGAGGCCGCTGGATCGTGGTGGTCGCGGCGCTGGCGGCTGGCGGCATCGGCGTGCCGCAGGCCCGGGGGCAGGTCGACAACCTCGGCCCCGTGCTTACCACCAGCTGGTTCCTCGGCGGCAGCCAACTGGCCGCCTATACCTACGACCCCGCCGCCGACACGATGTATGTGACCGCGTACGGCAATCCTGCGATGGTGAAGGTGTCGGGCGTGACCCCGCCGGCATCGCAGGTGGCGGGCCCCACGGTCTACGAAACAACGCTCCAGCTCTACTACCGCGACGGCAACCCCGACCGCGGCGTCACCTCACCGGTGCAAGGGGGCATCCTCCTCAATCCCAAGCCGATCGGGGCGAACGCGGCCTACTCGCTGGCGCTCGTGGCCGATGGCGGCAATACGAGGTTTCCCGCCAGCACCACCGTCGATCCCGCCGTGACGAAGAAGTTTTACACCTACAACCTCGGCACGGCGGCGATCCCCGGGAACGGCACCGACGTGTTCACCACACGGGCGACGCTCGCGAACCTGCAGACAGCCGCCGGATCGTCGTCGAACACCAACAGCCTCGCGCGGCAGTTCGCCTGGAGCGGTGACGGGCAGAGCATCTACTTCGTGGACACGAGCAACGCCTACGGCGGCCTCTGGAAGCTCGGCGCGCTCTCGGGTGCTCCCCAGCGGATCCTCACTTCGGACATGGAGAACACCGAGCCCGCCGTGCGCTCCGTGGGCGGGGTGGATCGCATCTACATCGGCGGCACTGGTGCCAACGCGGGCGGCATCGACTTCGTCACGCACGACGGCTCGACCACCTCCGGCCGGCAGGTGGCCGTGCCCAGTTCGAAGCTCCTCGACTTCTTCGAGGTCTCCACCCTGATGCCGTCGCAGCGGGCGCAGTCGCTGACGACCGTCGGCGACGATCTCTACTTCGTCTTCTACACGAACGCCTCGGGCACGCGGCCCGAGAGCCGCTATCCCGGCATCTACCGCTACGATGCCGAGGGCCGGCTGTCGAAGGTGAATAACAGGACCCAACGCGCCTCGGCCTTGGGGAGCGTGAACCTCGTGCTGGATCGGCTGCAGTCGCGGACAATCGCGGTCACAGGCTCCTCCGGCACATTCGCAGCCACGCAACTCCTCTACCGCGAGTCGGGTGCGAACACCGTGGCCGGGGCCACCGCCTTCAAGCCGGTCGACTTCAACCGCGACAACACGGTGACGG
>JBBAVS010000209.1:0-4517 GCA_040397585.1 Pirellulales bacterium | reverse complement strand
GATCGCGGAGCTGTATGCGTTTCCCATTCACGGGTGTGATCCCGGTTGACAAGCCGAGCGGCGTGACCTCGCGGCGGGTCGTCGATGCAGTCGCCCGGGCGCTCGGCATGAAGACGGTCGGCCACGCCGGCACGCTGGACCCGCTCGCGGAGGGCGTGGTGGTGGTCTGCGCCGGGCATGCGACCAAGCTCGTCGATGCCGTGCACGGCCTGGCGAAGCACTACGCCGCGGCATTTCTGTTCGGCCGCTCGAGCCCGTCCGACGACTTCGAGACGCCGCTCGAGGTGGAAGCCGAGCCGCGCGTTCCGACGCGGGAGGAGATCGAGGCCGCCCTGCCCTCGTTTCGCGGCGCGATCCTTCAGCGGCCCTGCGACTACTCCGCGGTGCACGTCGATGGCAAGCGGGCCTACCGCCTCGCGCGGAAGGGACGGCCGGTCGCCCTCGCCGCGAAGCCGGTGCGGATCGAGCGGCTGGAGATCACGGGCTACGAGTGGCCGCGGCTCGGCCTGGAGATCGTCTGCTCGTCGGGCACGTTCGTGCGGGCGATCGGCCGCGATCTCGCAGTGGCCCTGGGCACCACCGCGGTGATGGAGTCGCTGGTGCGGACGGCGGTCGGCCCGTTCGCCCGCCCGCGGGCGCTGCCGCTGGACTGCGTCACGCCCGAATCGGCGCGGGCCGCGCTGCTGCCGGCCATCGTGGCGGTGCCCCTGCTGCCACGGCTGACGCTGGGTGGCGAGCGGCTCGACAAGGCCGTGCGGGGCGGGCTGCTGGCCGTCGAGATCGCCGCCGCCGAGTCGGTCGCGGCGGTCGACGACGCGGGCGACCTCGTCGGGATTCTCAAGCCGCACGCCTCGGGGCTCTGGCGGCTGCGGCCGAACTTTCGCGGGGAGGGCTGAGGGGTGGGGTGTGGAGAGGGGTGGGGTGTGGAGAGGGCATGCGCATCACCAGACGTCTACTCCTGATCGTGGGCGTTGCCGCGGCCGGCGTTGTCGGCGCGGCCGAGACCGTGGAGCGGATCGAGAACGGCACGACCACCGTGGGCATCGACCGCGAGAAAGGGGGCGCGATCGCCTGGCTTTCGTGGCGCGGCCATCCCGGCAACGCCGTCAACCTTCGCGATCCCGGACGGCTGATCCAGCAGTCGTACTACGCCGGCGCGGTCCTCGACCGTACGGCCGAAGGCCAGCACGCGGCCTGGAGCCCGTGGCCCTGGAATCCGATCCAGGCCGGTGGCGTGGCGAGCTGGTCGCGGATGACGCGGTTCGAGCGGCCGGCCGACGGCAGCCTCGTTGGTGAGACGGTGGCCAGGCTCTGGGACATGCCCGACGAGGAGGCCGAGGCGGTGATCCGGCAGACGACGCGGTTCGAGCCGGGCTTCGCCAACGTGGTCCGCCTGGAGTGCGAACTCGAGTGCCGACGGCAGGAAGGCGATCGCTGGGGGCCTGCGGTGCCGCGGCACCAGGAACTGCCCGCGATCTATCTCACGCGGTCGTTCGCGACGGTGCGGTCGTATCTCGGGGCCGGCCGCTGGCGCGACGAGGCGATTCCGCCGGGGCCGCCGTGGGGGCGAGTAAAGCCGCCGCAGGCGGCGGTCGCCTGCTTCGACGCGGCCGGTCAGGGAGTGGCGGTGTGGTCGCTCGAGGCCACCGAGGCGTGGAACGTGGGGCCGCATGGCGCCGGGGACAGCGCCGATCCCGCTGCGGATTCCTGCATGCACGTGGCGCCGATCGTGACGGCAAGCCTCGGCCCGCGGAGCGTGTTTCGCTTTCAAGCCTGGCTGATCGTCGGCGACGAGGGGGCGATTGCGGAGGCGCTCGACGTCCTCCGCGACCGGCCTCGACCGTGATCGCATACGGTTCATCACCCCGTGGCAGGGCGGAGAAAAGTGGCCGCAGGTTTTTAACCTGCGGAGTCTTGGCACGTGCGCCGCTCGGGGCTGAGTTCATGGTGAGGACGGAGCATGCCTCTGGTCGGCTGCGGTGACCCGACGCTGCGACGACACGCGAGGATCACGTGGAGGACGCATCGGCCGCCGTCGTGTTTGCTATCTTGACACCTCCGCGGAGGCGATCGTCTTCCGCAGGACGCCTTCGTCGAGCAGAAAGCATGCCGTTCACGACACGCAGCAACAGGTGGGGAATCGTCGAACTCGCGGTTGTTTTCCTCGCCGCCGGCGTCGTCGGCTGCGGGGAGCCGCCGCCTCCGCCGCCACCCCCACAGGCAGCGGCGCCACCGCCGCCGAAGCCGATCAGCCTCGATCCGATCCCGGAGGTCGTCGTCCGGGCCGGCGCCAGCGGCACCGCCCGCATCGAGGTCAACCGCGCGGGGCACGCGGGCGAGGCGACCATCGCCCTGACGCCTCCGTCCGATCCAGGTCTCACGGTCACGGCCGAGCCGATCGCCGCCGATTCCCGCACGGGCGCCGTCGTGGTCACTGCGGCCGACACGCTGGGGACGTCGGAGGCGGTCAGCGTGGGCCAGGTCACCGTGACGCTCGACGGGATGACGGCCCAGGAAAACCTGTCGATTCGCGTGCCGCAGTTCGAGCCCCCGACGTTCACACCCCAACAGCCGGCGATCGCGCAGCCTGGCCGCTCCGTGCAGGCCCCGGTCCGCATCGACCGCCACGGCTACGACGGTCGGCCGATCGAACTCCGCGACGCCACGGGGGAAGTCGCCGGGCAGCCAGCCGTCGCCGCAGCCCCCCGCGACATCACCTGCACGCCCCTGACCATTCCCGCCGACGCGGAGGTGGCGACGGTCGAGTTTGCGGTGGCGCCGGACACTGCCGACGGTCCGCGGACGGTCGTGCTCTCGGGCAGCACGATGAGCCGGTCGTTCCCCGCCGAGTTCCAGCTCGAGGTGCGGGCGCGGCCCTATGACCTCGCGGCGCAGCGGGTGGTGACGCTCGCACCGGGTGAGACCAAGGAGGTCGCGCTGGCCGCGACGCGGCCAGCCTATGCGGGTCCGATTCAGGTGCGCGTCGAGGATCTCCCGGCTGGGGTGACGGCCGAGCCGGTCGTCATCGACGCCGCGGCCGGCGTCGCCTCGCTCACCTTCACTGCGGCCGGCGAGGCCGAGCCCCGCGTGCGGTCGGCCACGCTGCGGTCGAGCGGCGGGCCGTTCGCGATCGATGAGCCGCTCGTGGTCCGCGTCCGGCGGCCCGGCGAAGAGCAGGTCGTGCCGGCGGCGGTCACGGCAGGGAGCGCCGAGGGCCGCCCGCGCCGGCCAACGCCCTTGAGCGGCCGCCTCTCCGCCGCGGCCAAGCAGGCGCTCAGCGACCTCCACGGCGGCACGGCCGAGAGCGCCGCCGCGGTGGCCCGCGGCCTGGGGTGGCTCGCCCGCGGCCAGCAGCCCGACGGGAACTGGACGCTCAAGGGCGGGACTGGCGTGCCGGCCCCCGATGCCCCGTCCGACCCGGAGCCGCCCGCGAACCCCACGCTCGCCACGGCGCTGGCCGTGCTGCCGTTTCTGGGCGAGGGCATTTCGCACCAGCGGGCGCCGGCCGAGCCGGAGGCGTTTCAGGCCTATCCGGCGACGGTGCAGAAGGGGATCGTCTTTCTGTGCATGAACCAGACTCGGGAACGCGGTCGGGACGACGGGTTCTTCAAGGGCTCGACCGCCGCCCACTGCCTGGCCATGATCGCGGTCGCCGAGGACTACGAACTGTCGCGGGAGGACCGCCTCAAGTTCCATATCCGCCAGGCGGTGAAGTATCTGGGCGGCATCCAGAAGGACGACGGCAGCTGGGGCACCGACCCCGATCGGCCGGGCGACCTCGTGGCCACCGCCTGGGCCATCCAGGCCCTGCGGGTGGTGCAAGCCGCCGGGCTCGGGACCGCGCCGCGGCAGCTGAAGAAGGCGCAGCAGTTCGTGGAGAGCTGCGGCGCCGGCCCCGCCGACGCCGTCCGCTCGCAGTACCGGCTGTCGGCAACCGTGCCCGTCTCGCCGTTGGCCACCGCCGCCGGTCTGCTTGCCCAGATCGACCTGGGGAGGAAGCCCGCGGTCGACGCCGATCTCCGGGCCGGGGCCGCGTTCCTGCTCGCAACCGCGCCGGCGGCTCGGGGCGTCGCCCCGATGCCGTATCTCTTTCTGGCGACGGAGGCGCTTCGTGACATCGGCGGCGAGGACTTCGACGCCTGGAATCACCAAGCCCGTGAGCACCTGGTGCGGCGGCAGCGGCAGACCGGCGACCTCGACGGCAGCTGGGATCCCGACGGCGCCGACGGCGGCCGCATGGAGGCCACCGCGCTCGCGCTCCTCACACTGCAGATTCCCTACCGCCATCTCACGCTCGTTCGAGACGCGGCGACGAAGCCGCCGGAGGCCGACGGCGCGGCGGATCGCGGCGCACCCAGGGCGGAATGAGACCCCGTGGCCACAGAACTCACAAAGTGGCCGCAGGTTTTCGACCTGCGGGATCTCGGCGCCGGCTTTGATTCTTGTGCAGGTTGAAAACCTGCACCCACTTCGGAAAAAAAGTGGCCCCATGGTCGGGCAAAGTGGCCGCAGGTTTT
>JBBAVS010000208.1:0-4527 GCA_040397585.1 Pirellulales bacterium | reverse complement strand
TGCCGCCGGCGCCGAGCATGCCTCCGACCCGCTGCGGTGCGGCCAGGACTCCCCTGCCACGGAACCAAATTCCGCGCCGCCAGATCAGCGGCGCCGGGCGAGAATCTTCTTCACCGCCGCAGCCTCCTTCCGCTCCATCGCCAGTGCGGCCACGCGGGCGTCGGGATCGGCCAGCCGTGGGTCGAGTTCCACCGCCTTCGCGGCAGCCGCGTCGGCCTCGGTGGTCCGTCCTGCGCCATCGAGCGCGAGGGCGAGCGTCATCCAGGCGTCACCGCGGGCTCCTCCCGAGAGGTCCACGGCGCGGCGGGCCATCGCGGCGGCCTCATCCCCCCGACCCGCTTCCAAAAGCGCGCCCGCCAGACCGTTGGCGGCGTTGAACGAACCAGGGTTGCGGGCGAAGGTGTTGGTCCAGAGGGCGAGCTGGTTGTCCCAGACCCGCTGCCGGGCCACGCAGCCGACCGCCAGAGCCACCACGCCGAACACCGCCAGGATCCAGGCCGCCTGCCGCCGTGGCTCGCGCTCTCTCACCCAGGCCGAGTCGAGCAGGCAGGCCAGCAGGCAGGCCACGCCGGCGAGCGGCAGGTAGAGGTAGCGATCAGCCGCGGCCCGATAGATCGGCACCAGGTTCGAGACCGGCAGGAGCGGCAGGAGCACGAGCGCCAGCCCGAAGGCAACCCGGCGGTCACGCCACGCGGCGAAGCCGGCCGCGATCGCCAGCCCGGCCAGGATCGCGACCGCCGCCCCGAGCGGCAGGTGCTGAATCGAGTAGCCGCCATAGTCGGCGCAGAGGTTCACCGGGCAGACGACGAGCTGGGCGTAGAGCGCGAGGATCCGCGGCTCGATCTTCAGCGCCTCGAGCAGCGACCCCCCCGGATACTCGGGCCGCGACTCGAAGATCCGCGACGGTGACGGCTCGAGCAGAAAACGGGCCGCCAGGAAGGCGACGACGAGCGCGAGGCCGCTCCCGGCGGCGAGCATCCAGAACCGGCCCCCCTCCCGGCGGCGACAGACGAGGCCATACGCGGCCAGCACGAACGGCGCCGCGATCCCCGACTCCTTGCTCGCGACCGCGAGCAGGCAGAGCCCGGCGCAGCACGCGGCCCGGCGGACATCGTCACCCGCGGCATGCACGTGTCGGGCGGCGAGCACGACCGCCCCGAGCGTGAACAGAGCGGCGAGCAGGTCCTCGCGAAACGTCGGCTCGCAGACGGCCTCGGTGACGACCGGATGCACCGCGAAGAAGGCCGCCGCGACGACCGGAACAAGCCGCCCGGCCGCTGGCCCGCCCTCCGCGCCGCAGGCCAGGAGATCGCGGATCAGGAGCCAGACGAGCACCACGTTGGCCGCGTGCAGGAGGACGCTCGTCAGGTGGTAGCCGAACGGCTTCGTGCCCCAGATGGCGGCGTCGAGCATCAGCGAGGCGAGATGCACGGGGCGATTGAAGTCGAGCACGTCCATGCCCAGCACGCGGAACGTGAGCACGTTCAGCCAGTTCCGCGGATCATGCAGGAAGGGATCGGTGAGGATCTGCAGCCGCGCGTCGTAGACGAGGCCGGCGGAAAGCGTCGCGGAAAACACCGCCAGCGTCACGCCGACGAGCACCGCGGCGGTCCGCAGCAGGGCGGGGTCCACGGCTCACTTCCCCGCGGGCTTGCCGAGCAACACGCACGTCAGGTCGCCGAGCGGGCTGGCGATGACCGTGTCGAAACCGAGTTCCGCGAGCGCCTCGAGGAGCCCTTTGCCCCGATCGGGAAAGCCGTTGCGGTTGATGTACACGGCCTTGAAGCCCCGCTTCTGCATCTCGTCGATGGCGGCGTTGACGTTGGCGATGCTGAAGCGGATCTTCTGCGCCTGCTGGTCGGGCACCGCTCCCTCGAACATCTTCTGCTGCACGGCGGGCTGCCACTGCTCCCGCGGCCGCCCCTTCATCGACCCGAAGGAATACCGCAGGCGGCTGCCGTGCAGGTAGGGGCGGAAGTGGTCGTAGGAGGCAATGCCGGGGACTGGCGTCTCGGGAAACTCCATCACCGGCAGCTGGAAGATCATCGCCCCATCGGGCAGCAACGACTCCATCTCGGCGACGAAACCGCGATCGGCCTCGATCTGCCGCGCGATCAGGGCCAGCTGCTCCGGGGCGGGCGCCCGCGGCACCTGGTCCCAGAGCACGAGCAGGGAGAGGCCGATCACGGCGGTGAGGACGCCGATCCGCGTCGTCTCCGTGGCCGTGCCCGCCGCGGTCGCCCGCTGGCGGGCCGAGAGCCACTCCGCGGCATGCATCAGGGCGATCGCGAGGATCACGACGCTGTAGCGGCAGCCGGTGCGAAACAGCGTGAACCCGAAGGCCCCGAGGATGGCATTCAGCCCGCCCGTCGAGAACGTGAGCACGATCCACAGCACCTGCCAGGCGGCCGCGGGCATGCGGCCGCGATCGACCATGTCGCGGGCCGCGGTGACGGCCAGCAGCGCGACCGCGGCGATCCCCACGATCCCGAGATACGAGCCCTCGTCGAGCAGCGGGGCGCCCGAGCGGTGGGCCACGGCAAACTTCGCGAAGCCGGCCGCGTGGTGCGTAACCGGCGGAATCACGAGATCGACGAGCTTGAGCCCGTAGATCTCCAGCCACTTGTATTCCCGGACCACCGCCCCCTGATTGGCTCCGTTGGCGAGCCGGTAGGTCCAGGTGTCGAGATTCATGAGCACGAACGACACAGCGGCGGCGGCGATAACCGCCAGCGCGGGCTTGAGGGCCGCGACCGACCGCTGCCGCCAGGCACTGGCGGCAGCGCCGAGGAGCGTGAGCTGGCAGAGGACGTTGGTGAAGTAGGGGCTCTGCAGGCCGGTGAGCACCGCGACCCCGACCGCGAACCAGAACTGCCGGCTGCCCCACTCGAGCCCCGGCTCCGTGGACACCCACTTCCACACCAGGATGAACAGGGGCACGTGCCAGACATATTCCGTGGTGATGTGGTGGGGCGACTGCGCGAACAGGAACGGCGCGAGGCCGTAGGCCAAGCCCCCCACGAACGCCCAGGGCCGCAGGCAGCCGAGATATCGTGCCACGGCGTAGAAGGTGGCGGCGGCGAGCCAGTGCCCGAGGAGCATGCCCACGTTGAGGCCGCCGAACAGGCCGAAGATCTTGCCGAGGACCGCGAAGAAGACGATCTGCAGCTCCTCGAGGAGCGGCCAGTCGTTCCAGTTGGCGCCGTCCGGCGCGCCAAGCCGCGACACCTGCTTCCAGGTCAGCGGGACGAACTCCCCTTCCTCGGCGGCCTTCATCATCGCCAGCGCGTGGACGACGTCGCACTTCTCGGGCTCGAGGTAGGCCGCGGGCAGCGCCCACTCGGCGGCCGTCCACTTCGCGTTGGCGGTGCACCAGGCGAGCGTGACGAGTGCCAGCAAGCCCGCCACGAGAATCGCATCAAGGCGGGAGAACCAGGGCTCCGCCACCACGGCGGCGGGCGTGGCTGGAGCGGTGGTGGCGGCTTTCCTGGTGGCCATGCGGACGTCCCCTGGGCGGCTGGCTCGCCGGTGGCCGCGAGACGGCCGCGGAGGCGAGCCCGCTATGATAGCGTCGGCCAGAACGTGTTCGACCGCTCCCTCGTCTTCCCGGACCGTGACCGTGCCCGCCGACATCCAGGCCCTGTTTCTCGACCGCGACGGCACGCTGATCGAGGACCGGCATTTTGTCGGGGCGGTGGACCAGGTCTCCCTGCTGCCCGGTACGCGGGAAGCCCTGGCGCGGCTCCTCGCGGCAGGCACACGGCTCTTTATCCTGTCCAACCAATCCGGCGTGAATCGCGGCTACTTCACGCTCGCCGACGTCGAGGCCGTCAACCGGCGCATGATCGAACTGCTCGATCTCGGCCCCACGCCGTTCACCCGGATCTGCATCGCCCCGGAGCGGCCCGACGAACCCTCCCGCTACCGCAAGCCCTCGCCCCGATTCATCGAGGAGATGCTCGCCGAGTTCTCGCTGTCACGCGAATCATCGTGGATGATCGGCGACCGCCCGAGCGACTGGGAGGCCGGCCTCGCGGCGCGGGTGCGGGTGGCGGCGATCACGGCCGCGTCGCCGCAGGCCGAGTGGGAATCACGCCGGCTCACCCTCGGCATCCCCGGCTACGCGAGTCTGCTCGAGTGGGCGGACGACCAGCGCGGGTGATGTCATCCGCTCGCCATCGTGCGACCGCAGCCGATCCCTGCCATCCCCATCGCTGACGCGATTGGGCTTCCTGAGGCAGGAGCTCGGGGCTGCCCGTGCCCGAGAGCCGGGCTATGGAAGCAAGCGAAGCCAGGATGGCGAAGCGCAGCGGACATGCAGAGAGCCGAGGCCGGGAGGGCCGAGGCGAACGTCCGGCGACGGGCATGGGCAGCCCCGAGCGGGGCAGCACCACCCGCGATAGCGCCCAGGTTGAAAACCTAGGCCACTTTCGGGCACCGCAGGTTGAAAACCTAGGCCATGTTCGGGCACTGCCATCCCCATCGCTGACGCGATTGGGCTTCCTGAGGCAGGAGCTCGGGGCTGCC
>JBBAVS010000207.1:0-4623 GCA_040397585.1 Pirellulales bacterium | reverse complement strand
GTCCGGCGACGGGGCATGGGCAGCCCCGAGCGGCGGGGCCACCTCGCGCCCCGCAGGTTGAAAACCTGCGGCCACGTGGCGACGGGGCATGGGCAGCCCCGAGCGGAGAGGAAACACGAGGCCCGCAACCGCAGGTTGAAAACCTGCGGCCACTTTCGGGCACGCAGGTCCACATCGCTTACCCGATTGGGCTTCCTGAAGCCGGCGCGAACGTCCGCTCGGTCGCCTCCCACACCGTGCAGCTCGGCGCGTAGCCGAGTTCGCGCCGCGCGGCGGAGATGTCGAAGTAATGATCGGTCGCCATCTCCTCCGCCAGGAACCGCGTCAGCGGAGGATCCGAGGCGATGCCGAACGTGCGCCACGCTCCTTCGGCCGCCGTCGCCAGGAACTGGGCCGTGGCCGCCGACAGCCGCCGCCGCACCGGCGGCAGCCCGTGCAGGGCCAGCACGCGGCCGATCCATTCCCAGAGCCGCACGGGCGTGCCCTGACTGATGAAGTAGGCCCGCCCGCCGGCCGTCGGCCGGGTGTCGAGCGCCTCTGCTGCCCGCACGTGGGCCGACACGCAGTCAGCGATGAAGGTCAGATCGACGAGGTTCGCGCCGTCGCCCACCTGCACGAGCCGGCCGGCACGGGCCCGCTGGAGGATCGTGGGCACGAGGTTCGTGTCGCCCGGGCCGAAGATCAGGTGCGGCCGCAGGGCGAGCGTTTTCAGATCGTGGCCGTGGGCGGCGAGCACTTCCCGCTCGGCGGCCGCCTTCGTTTCGGGGTAGAGCGCCTTGTAGGTCGCGGGATACGGCTGCGACTCGTCGATGCCCCGCAGGTCGTGATCGGTGGCGACCACGCTCGGCGAACTGGTGAACACGAGTTTCGCCACGCCCGCCGCCCGGCAGGCGGCGATCACGTTTCGTGTGGCGACGAGATTCCCGCGGACGAACGCCTCGCGTGGTCCCCACATCTTCACGTGGGCCGCAGTGTGAAACACGCACTCGGCGCCGGAAAACAGCCGGGCAAGCGCGGCCTCGGCCTGCGGGGCCGAGAGATCCTGGATCACCGTGCGGATGCCCTCCGCGGCCAGCGCCGCGGCAGGCCTGCGGCCGAGGGCCGTGACATCGTGGCCGAGGTCGCGGAGCCGCCGGCAGAGTCCGCTGCCCACGAACCCGCCGCCGCCGGTCACCACCACCTTCATGCCGTCACCGCGGGGGGCGTCTCCGGGGCCGCCACTTCGACGGCCGTCTGCGTGGCGGCCCAGGCGCCGAGGCGGTCGCGGAAGATCTTGGCGTTGTGCCGGGCATCGACGGGGAACGACTGGTGGAAGTAGAACCGCCGGATCGCGGCGGTGACCGGATCGTCCGCGGCGACCGCCCGCAGTTGCGTGGCGAGCGCCTGCCGGGCGGACGCCGAGAGCGGCCACGAGGCCGGCTCGACCGCGAGGGCTGGGCCGCCATCGACCTCGATGAGCGCCGTGCGCCGGACCTGCGGATGCCGGTTGAAGACGTTCTCCACCGGCACGCTATGGAACGTGCGGCCCGACGTGGTGACCACGTGGGCCTTGCGGCCGCAGAAGTAGAGCTGGCCGGCGGCGTCGAGATAGCCCATGTCCCCCATGCGGTGCCAGACGCGGCCGCCCTCGTGGATCTTGCTGGTCGCCGTCGCCTCGGGCCGGCGGAGATACTCGCGGCTCACGGTGTCGCCGCTGACCACGATCTCGCCGATGACCCGCTCCGGACAATCGACGAGAACAGCGGCCTGCGGATCGTCGAGCGGCTGGACCACGCGGAGCGATACACCCTCGATGGCCCGGCCCACGGGGGTTCCCTCGTCGCCGCTCACCGCGAGCACGGGCCGCTCGAGCCGCAGTTCCTGAGCCGACGCGATCGTCACCGGCAGGGCCTCGGTGGCGCCGTAGGGCGTGAAGCTCTCCGCCTGCGGGCAGGCGGCCTTCACCAGGTCGATCGTGGTCTGTGACACGGGGGCCCCCGCCATGAACACCCGGCGGAGTTGGGGCAGCGTCGCGCCAGTCTGGCGGCAGTATTCGCCGATCTTCGACCAGAGCGCCGGCGACCCGAACGACGTCTGGTTGCCGAGGTCGCGCATCACACGGATGATCTGCGCGGGCACCAGCGACAGCGGCCGGCTCGGATCGAGCGGCGGAAAGATGCTGCCCACGCCCAGCGCCGCGGTGAACAGGCTGAAGACCGGCAGCAGCGGCAGGTCTTGATCGCCGCCGCGGAAGCCGAACTGTCCGCGAAACACCGCCAGCTGCTCGCGGAGCATCCGGTTGGTGAAGACCACGCCCTTCGGCCGGCCCGTGGCCCCCGACGTGAAGGCGACGAGTGCCGGGTCGGCGTCGGCGCGGGGAACCGGGGTCGGGGGGGCGGCGGAGGGCCGCCGCAGGTCGCACAGCCGCAGGGCCCCGCACGGCGGAAACCGGCCGGCAACCACCGAGAACCGCAGCGAACGAAACAGCTCGCCGGCCTTGAGGCGGAGGAGGTGGGCCCGGGGCACGCCGATGAAGCCGCTGGGCTCGGCCTCCCGCATGCAGGCCACGACCGCGTCCACGCCCATGCCCGGATCGATGAACACCGGCACCGCGCCGCGGCCCATCACGGCGTAGCTCAGGGCGAGGAAGTCGGCGCCGGGTGTCACGAGCATGATCACGCGCTCGGCCGCCCGCAGGCCGGCCTCCATCAGGCCGTGCTCGTAGGCGTCGATCCGGGCGGCGAGCGCCCCGAAGTCGAGCGTGTCGTATCGTGGCGTGCGGCGCCACCGCGGGAAGGAGACTTTCGTCACCGCCGAGACCCAGGGCATCGCCGTGGCGGCGGCGCGGAGGGAGTCGTAGAGGCCACCGGCAGGCATCCGTGGCGCCGCCTCGGGCTGCGGGCCGGCCGCCGCGGCGGCGCCGGCCCCCGCGACCTGCGGCTGCGGCCGGAGAAACGCCCGCACGGCCGCGATCGACCGGCCGGGCGCGTCTTCGAGCACGAGGTGGGAGGCGTCCGGGATCCGCACCACGTCGGCCTGCGGAAAGCGGGCGGCGAAGCGCCGAAGGATCCCCGGATGAAAGCAGGGATCCTTCATCCCCCAGATGATCTTCGTGGGAATGGTGGCGAGCGCGGGCAGCCGCGCGATCATGTCGTCCATCAGCGGGGCGGTCGAATGATCGCTCGCGAAGGGGATGTCGCGGACGAAGCCCCAGATGGCCCGGCGGCCGGTGCGGGTGTGGTAGGGATGGAGATAGCCCTGCCGGATCTCCTCCGGCATCGCGTTGACGACGCCGAACGAGGTCAGCAGCTTCACGAACCGCATCGTGTCTTGCGTGAGCAGCCGGCCGATCACGGGCGCCGCCGCCCGGCGGATCATGCCGGGGAGCAGCGCCGTCTCGGCGAGGGTGGTGTTGAAGTACACGAGCCGCTCCACGGCGGCGGGCCGCCGCACCGCCAGGCCCGTGCCGAGCGGGCCCCCCCAGTCGTGCATCACCAGCGAAAACCGCTCGATGCCGAGCTCCGTGAGCAGGTCTTCGAGGTGGCCGATGCGGTCACCTGCCCGGAACAAGACGTCGGCCGGCTGGTCCGAGAGGCCACAGCCGACGTGATCGGGCACGATCACGCGAAAATCGTCCCGCAGGGCGGCGATCAGGTTGCGGAACAGGAATCCCCAGGTGGGATTGCCGTGGAGGCAGACGACCACGGGGCCGCTGCCTTCGTCCACGTAGTGCATGCGGTGGCCCTGCGAGCCGCCGGCAGCCGTGCCGCGGCCCACGGTGACGAACCGCGATCGGAATGGATACAGCGGTCCGAGTGGACGCAGCGAGTCGCGGTCGATGGACGGGGCGGGTGTCATGGCGAGATCACGGGACCGTGCCGGAGGCTACCACTCGAATCCCAGGAACCGGGTGTTGAGCCCGCTGCCGAACGCGGTGAGCAGCACCTTCTCACCGGGCTGGATGTTCTTCTCCTCTGCCCCGATCGCCAGCGCCGCCGGCAGTGCCGCCGACACCATGTTGCCGTAGCGGTTGTAGATCGCGAAGTCCTTGTCGAAGTCGAGACCCATCTCGGTGTAGAAGGCCTCGTTGACCTGCCGGCCCACCTGGTGGCAGAAGACGTGGTCGACATGATCCTTCGACCAGCCGAGCGCCGCGGTGACGTCGGGGAAGGCGCGGCCGCCGAGCTTCGCGGCCGCGATCATCAGCTGCGCCGCGTCGGAGGTCATGATCGGCGCGATCTCCTCCCCCTGGCCGACGCTGAAGTCGCCGTTGCCGATGCAGAGCTGGTGGTGCTGCGAGGCCGACCGGGCCACGCCGCCGACGAACTTGTGGCCCTGGGTGGAGATGCTGTCGTGGCAGAGCACCGCCGCCACGGCTCCGCAGCCGAGCGTGAGCGTGGGGAGCATCTGCAGGATCTTTTCGCGGGTGATCCGCTCGTCACTCAGGAGCTGGCTGCAGGTGGTGTGGACCACCTTCGAGATGTTCTCTCCCGAGCAGATGATCCCCGCCTTCACGGTGCCCGCCTCGATGAGGTGGGCGAGCATGATCATGCCGTCGCTGAACCCGATGCAGGCGTTGGTGATGTCGAGCACCAGCGACTCCTCGGGGATGCCGAGGTTGTGGTGCACGAGGCAGGCGGTGGC
>JBBAVS010000206.1:0-4706 GCA_040397585.1 Pirellulales bacterium | reverse complement strand
GGTCGAGATCGGCGCGGATGGTGGACGCGATCGGAGCGCTGACGCGGTTACGCTTCCTGCATCAGGAAGCCCAATCGCGTGAGCGATGGGGATCGGCGGTCGAGATCGGCGCGGATGGTGGACGCGATCGGAGCGCTGACGCGGTTACGCTTTCCGGATCAGGAAGCCCAATCGCGTGAGCGATAGGGATCGGCGGTCGAGATCGGCGCGATCGTACCGCTTACGCGGTTACGCTTTCCGGCAGCGGGAAACCCGGCATCGGAGCGCTGACGCGGTTACGCTTTCTGCGGCCGAGGCGGCTTCGGTGTTGGGCGACGACGATTCCCGCCGGTAGGCTTTCGGGCCTGACCGGCAGCGTCGTTTCCGGGGACCGCGTTTCGAGGAGCCGCACATGGCAGCGGGTGATTCCACGTCGGGGATGACGTCGTCGGGCCGGCTCACGGTCACGGCCTGGCTCGTGTGCGCGATCGCCGCGATCGGGTTCGCGTTCGACATCTACGAGCTCTTGATGCTGCCGCTGGTCATCAAGCCGGCCCTGGCGGCGCTCGGCGGGGTCTCGCCCGAGGGCGGGCCGCTGCTCGTGCCGGGCTCTCCCGAATACACGAAATGGGCCCGGGCGCTGTTCTTCGTGCCGGCGCTGGCGGGCGGCGTGTTCGGCCTGCTCGGCGGCTACCTCACCGACATCCTCGGCCGCCGTCGCGTGCTCACCTACAGCATCCTGCTCTACGCCTTCTCGGCGCTCGCCGCGGGCTTCGCCACGTCGCTGCCGTGGCTGCTCTTCTTCCGCTGCCTCGTGTTCATCGGGGTGTGCGTGGAGTTCGTGGCGGCGGTGGCCTGGCTGGCGGAGCTGTTTCCCGACCGCGAGCAGCGTGAGCGGGTGCTCGGCTGGACGCAGGCCTTCTCGTCGCTCGGCGGCCTGCTCGTGGGCGCGGCCAACGTGCTCGCCGCCCGCTACGCCGACACGCTGCCGGCCATCCAGGGAGGGCACGAGGCCTGGCGCTACACGCTGATCTCCGGCGTGATCCCCGCGCTGCCGCTGATCCTGATCCGGCCGTTCCTGCCGGAGAGCCCGGTGTGGGCGGAGAAGAAGCGGGCCGGCACGCTCAAGCGGCCGAGCATCCGCGAACTCTTCAGCCCGGCCCTCGTCCGCACGACGGTGGTGACCACGCTCGTGTTCGCCGCCAGCTACGGGATCGCCTTCGGCGCGATCCAGCAGCTGCCGCAGATCCTCGGCGGCCCGAAGGGCCATGCCGCGATCCTGGCCACGGCGAAGGCGGCACAGGACGAGGCCGTGGCCGCTGCGGAACAGGCCGGCAAGCCCGCGCCCCCTCCCGGCCGCCTCAAGGCGATCGCCGGCAACGCCACCGACGAGGCCGTGGCCACGGTCACGATCTGGCAGGAGATCGGCGGCCTCGTGGGCCGGGTGCTGCTGGCCTTCGCGGCCCTGCGGATCGTGGGCCGGCGGACGCTGCTGCGGCTCTTCCAGTGGCCGGCGCTCCTGATCGTGCCCGCGCTCTTCTGGTGGATCTCCACGCAGCTCACCCATGCCGACTCGCTCCCCTGGATCAAGGCGGGGATCTTCGTGGCGGGGCTGTTCACGGTGGCGCAGTTCAGTTTCTGGGGCAACTACATCCCGCTCGTGTTCCCCACGCACCTCCGGGGCACCGGCGAGAGCTTCGCGGCCAACATCGGTGGCCGCGTGCTGGGCACGGCCGCGGCCTGGCTCACGCTCACGTTCTCCGCCGCCGCGCCCCCCGATCCCGTGCGGATCGCCGTGGCCGGCGCGATCGTGGCCGGGGTGTATGCCCTGCTGGGGACGATCCTCACGCACTGGCTCCCCGAACCCGACGCCTCGATCGAGCACTGAGCAGGCCATTCCGTGAACGTGGTCGCCGGCTGGCGGTTCGACAACTCGTATGCCCGACTGCCGCGGCCGCTGTTCGCGCCGGCCGTTCCCGCGCCGGTCCGTCGTCCGGCCACGCTGGTCTTCAATGCGGCGCTCGCCGGCGAACTGGGGCTCGATGCCGATAGGCTCCGCGACGCTGCGGCGCTGTTCGCCGGCAACGAGCTGCCGCCGGGGGCCGAGCCGATCGCCCAGGCCTATGCCGGCCATCAGTTCGGCCACTTCACCAACCTCGGCGACGGGCGGGCGATCCTGCTCGGGGAGCAGCTCGCGCCCGATGGCCGGCGGTTCGACATCCAGCTCAAGGGGGCGGGGCGCACCCCATACTCCCGCGGCGGCGACGGCCGCGCCGCCGAGGGGCCGATGCTCCGCGAGTATGTGATCAGCGAGGCGATGCACGCCCTCGGCATTCCCACCACCCGCAGCCTCGCCGTGGCGGCGACGGGGGAGTGGGTGATGCGCGACACGCCGCTGCCGGGCGCGGTGCTCACGCGGGTGGCCTCGAGCCACATTCGCGTGGGCACGTTCGAGTATGCGGCGGCGGTCGAAGACCATGGCCTGCTGCCGGCACTCCTCGACCACGCCATCGCCCGGCACGCCCCTGAGGCGGCCGCGGCCCCCGAGCCGGCGCTGGCCTTCCTGGAGCGGGTCGTGGAGCGGCAGGCGGCGCTCGTGGCGACGTGGATGCACGTGGGCTTCGTGCACGGCGTGATGAACACCGACAACATGGCGGTGTCGGGGGAGACGATCGACTACGGGCCCTGTGCGTTCCTCGATGCCTACGATCCCGCGGCCGTGTTCAGCTCGATCGACCGGCAGGGCCGCTACGCCTACGGCAACCAGCCGGGAATCGCCCACTGGAATCTCGCGCGGCTCGCCGAGAGCCTGCTGCCGCTCGTGGCCGGCGGCGAGGAGCAGGCGATCGCGGCGGTCCGCGGCGTGCTCGACACGTTTCCCAAGCGGTATGAGCGGCACCACCTCGCGGGCGCCCGGGCGAAGCTCGGGCTCGCCACCGAAGAGGCTGGCGACCGCGCCCTGTTCGACGAGTTGCTCGCGGCGATGGCCGAGACGCGGGCCGACTTCACGGCCACGTTCGCGGGGCTGGCCGCGATCGCCGAGTCAGGTCGGCCGGACGAGCCGCTTGCCGCGGATGCCCGGCTGCGCCGCTGGCAGGTCGGCTGGCTCGAGCGGCTCGCCCGTGAGCCGGGGGATCGCGAGGCCGTCGTCGCCAGGCTGAGGCGGTCCAATCCCGTCGTCATTCCGCGGAACCACCGCGTCGAGGAGGCCCTCGCGGCGGCGGCGGCGGGCGACCTCGGCGTGCTCGAGCGGCTCGTGGCGGCGGTCAGGAATCCGTTTGCGGACACACCGGCCAACGAGCCCTACCGAGGCGGCCCACCGCCGGGGTGTGGGCCGTACCGCACCTTCTGCGGAACCTGAGCTTCCCGCCGGCCGTCGTGGGCTCGGAGCACGTACGGCGGCGATCGACCCTGGCTGTCCGAGCTGGGTGATCGAGAAGGTCGTCTCAGGCCATGAGGCCGCTTGTGGGGCTGCTCCCTGCGATTCGGCCCAGCGCACCGGCCCGCCTCCTGCCGCGCACGATGCCGACGCCGGCGACGAGGGCGATCAGGCCGAGGCTGCCCGGCTCGGGAACCACGACGACTCCGGCGGCGTCGAGATACAGGGTGCGCGTGTCACCGTACACGCGTCGTTCCGATCCTACGTAGTCGAGATTCGCATCGAGGAGCGGAAAAACGTACACCGGCGTGAGCGTGACCGTGGCGGCCACTCCGAGATCCGCCAACGCGCCCGCGGCGACACGATGAAGCTCCACCTCGAGATGGCCGTAGTGTTTGCCGCCGTCCACGAGGCGGGCGACCCCATTGCCGAGGAGTTCCCACAGCTCGCCTTCGGACTGGTCGGCGGTCCATTGGCTGTAGGGGTTGTAGTTGAGGAGGTTGTTCGACGTGAATCCGCTGCCGAGCGGATGGCGTCGCTCGCCTCGGAGGCCGTCTCCGGAGATCCCGACATCGTAGTAGTGAACGCCGACGCCGTCGGCATCCTCGTCGACGAAGGATCGCTCGAACATCTCCGAGTGGCCGGAGAACACCGCGGCGACGCCGTGTTCTTCGAACAGCGGGTGATAGGCCCGCATCGGCGTGCCGCCCTGGCCGGTGCTGTCGGCATGGTTCATCGGCAGCCCGTGTTCGCCGTCGCTGAAGGGCACGTGGTGGAACTGCACGAAGATGATCTGCCCTTTAACGCGGGCGTCCTCCAGCTGGGCCTTGGCCCAGTTCCACTGGACGGAACCGGGGTTGAAGTCGGAGAGGTCGTGATTCGTCGTCCCGAAGACGGCGTTGTAGGCGGCCTGATACTGCTGGACGGTGAAGTTGTTCTGCGTGTCGGTCCCCGGGACCGTGTACTGCCGGCCGGTGAGCTTCGTGGCGTAGTTCTGCGTGGTGTCGTCGGGCGTGCCGTTGGAGGAGTCGAGCGTGATGACGGTGATCGGGCCGTAGTCCTGCCGGTAGTAGTTGTCCTGGTGCGCGGGCGTGCCGTTGGGCGGAGCATCGAAGTAGCTCTTGTACCGATGCCGCGACTGGACGACGGACGCCGGGGCGTAGCCGCCGTCTGAGGCGGCGAAGTTCTCCCAGTTGCCGAGCGCGGGCAGTATCGCACGCTTGCTGAGGACGTCGTCGCGGGAGCCGGCGTTGTGCTCGAAGAACGAATCCCAGCCCGGCTGGTATCCGCCTCCTTGAACGAGGTCGCCGGGCATGAGGATGAAATCAGGATTGCGGGCGTCGATCAC
>JBBAVS010000205.1:0-4817 GCA_040397585.1 Pirellulales bacterium | reverse complement strand
CATTCAGAACCCCGTGGAGCTGAACTGTTCGAACTCGTCGTACGGCCGGTGCTCGAGACTCACGAACCGCGTGAAGTCGTGCTGCCAGAGGAGCTTCACGTCGCCGATCGGGCCGTTTCGCTGCTTGGCGATGATGATCTCCGCCTGGCCGCGGACCCGCTCCCGGTCTTCGTCGTTGGTCTGATAATACTCCTCGCGGTGCACGAACATCACCACGTCGGCGTCTTGCTCGATGGCGCCCGATTCACGCAGGTGATTGAGCCGCGGACGGTTGTCGCGCGACACCTCCGCCTGCCGGTTGAGCTGCGCCAGGCAGAGCACGGGAATGTCGAGCTCGCGGGACATCCCCTTCAGCCGTCTCGCGATCCTCGCCACCTGCTCCTGCCGCGGATCCCGCGGATTGTCGGGCTCGATCAGCTGCAGGTAGTCGATCACGATCATCGACAGCCCCTGCTTGCGCTTGAGGCGGCGGGCCACGGCCGCGATCTCCGTGAGCGTGCGGCTCGGCGTGTCGTCGATGAACAGCGGCGCCGTGCCGATCTCCGACGACTTCTGCACGAGCCGCCGCCGGTCCTCCTGTGAGATCGTCCCGTTGCGGAGCCGATGACCGTTGACCTGCGCGGCGGAACAGAGGAGGCGGTCGGCAAGCTCGAGGGCGGCCATTTCGAGGCTCACGAACAGCACGGGCTGCTTGAGGTTGATCGACGCATGCTCCGCGATGTTCATCGCGAAGGCCGTCTTGCCCATGCTCGGTCGGGCCGCCAGGATCACCAGTTCCGAGTTGTGCAGGCCGCCGCAGAGTTGGTCGAGGTCGGTGAAGCCCGTCTCCACGCCGCCGATCGTGTGCTCGTGCTTCATGCGGGCGTCCATCCGCACCATCACCTCTTCCAGCACCGACTGGATCGGCTTCGCCTCCGCCGAACTGCGGCGTTCGAGGATCGAGAAGATCTTCTCCTCGGCCCGGGCCAGCAGCTGGCGAGGTTCGTCGGACGCGTCGTAGGCATCGCGGAGGATGTCGGTGCCGGCGTCGATCAGCGACCGCAAGAGCGCCTTGTCGCGGACGATCGCGGCGTAGTGCGTGGCGTGGGCGGCGTGCGGCACGGCCTGCACCACGTCGGCGAGCGCGGCGGCGCCCCCGATTCGCTCGAAGTCGCCCTGCGTCTTCAGCCGCTCCACCACGATGGTGGCGTCGATCCGCTTGCCGGAGTCGTGGAGGTCGAGGAGGTGGCGGTAGAGGAGCTGATGCGACTCGTCGGAGAAGTCCTCCGCCCGGACGAGCAGTGCGACGTCGTCGCAGACGTCGGGCTTGAGGAGGATGCTGCCGAGCACCGCCCGTTCGGCATCGACGTTGGCCGGACGATCCCGGGGGTCGAGGATCGAGGTGGCGATCGGCTGGCGGTCGCCATCCCGGCGCGGCCGCCGGCGCTCACGGTCGCCACTGCCCCTGCCGCCGTCAGTCGGTGCCACCATCGACGCGCCTCCGTTCGCGAGCCACCTCGGGGTCCGAACCGAATATCAACCGCGACTCCGGCGCAACCGCTCCGGAGCACACGTCACGATGCCGCGGTGAACCGCTACTTCGCGCCGCCGTCGCCGCTGCTCGGCACCACCCACACCTTGAGGTCGCCCTCGACCTCCGGCGCCAGCTTCACCTTGACGGTGTAGAGGCCAACCTCCTTGAGCGGACCCTGGAGGATGATCTGCTCCGGCGTGACCATGAGATCCTGCTGCTTCAGCGAGCGGGAGATCTCCGGGGCGCCCACCGAGCCGTAGAGGTGGCCTTCGTCGTTGGCGTTGGCCTCGATGGTCACGCTCGTGCGGACCAGTTCCTGGAGCACGGTCCGGAGCCCGGCGAGCCGCTCGCGGGCGATCTCCTCGAGCTTGGCGCGGTGCTTCTCCACCATCCGCTTGTGGTGGTCGGTGGCGATCGTCGCCAGGCCCTGCGGCAGGAGGTAGTTGTAGGCGTAGCCGCGCTTCACCTCGACGACCTCGCCCTGCTTGCCGAGGTGCTCGACCGAATGGACGAGGAGCAACTCGACCCCGCCGCGCTTGCCCTTGGGCAGGCGGCGAGCGGTGGCCTGGATGAGAGGGGCTTCTTTGGTGGGCATGATTCGACTCCTGAGAATGGAACTGGATGAACGGTGAGCAGTGAGCCTGAACCGCGAGCGAATGGCGGTCGCGGGTCAGAACGGGATGTCGTCGTCGGCGGCCACGCCGCCCGACGGAGGGCTCCCATCATAATCGGGCTCCGCCTGGCTGTAGTCTTCTCCGCCCGAGGCCGGGCCCCGACCGGCACCGGCGGGCCGCTGCGCCCGGGCAGGACCGCCGCCGCCGCCCCGGGAACCCTCTCCCTTGGAGCCGAGCAGCACCATCTTTTCGCCGACGACGCGGAGCTTGGAGTTCTTCTTGCCGTCCTTCTCCCACGTGTCGAGTTTCAGCCGGCCCTCGATCATCAAGGGCGCGCCTTTGGTGACGTATTCGCCAGCGATCTCCGCCGTCCGTCCCCACAGCGTCACATCGACGAAGGTGGTCTCCTCGACCCACTCGCCGGACGCCGTCTTGCGGCGGTCGTTGACGGCCAGTCCGATCTCGGTGACCGCGGTGCCGCTGGAGATGTAGCGCAGCTCCGGGTCACGGGTCACATTACCGAGCAACACCACCTTGTTGAAACTCGCCATGGCTCATTGCCTCCAGGAATGATGTGAACGCCCGTTCACTTCCATGATCGTAGCCCCCCCTGCCGGAGGCTGCAAGGTCCGAGGAATATTCAGGCGGGGGCTGCCGGGGCTGCCGGGGCTGCCGGCGGAGCCGGGGTCGGGGTGCGCTTCGGGGCTGCGTCACCCGCCAGGGCGTGCTGCACGAGGGCATCGGCGATCCGGTCGTCCACCTTGAGGACCAACTTGCGGATGATTTCGTCGGTGATCTCGCACTGCCGCTCCAGGGCGGTGAGGTTGCCGCCGGGCATGGTGAAATAGGTCAGCCAATACACACCCTTCTTGTGGCCGTTGATCGGGTAGGCGAGTTTCCGCTCGTCCCAGATCCGCGCGGCCAGCACGGTGCCGCCGTGGCCGGTGATCAGATCGGTCACCTGCTGGGCCGCCGCGCCCGGATCGCGGGAAAACTTCGCCGGATCGAGGATGAACATGCCTTCGTACACCGCCATGACTGTCAGACTCCTTGTTGATGCTTGTTGATGTTGCTGCGAAAAAGCTTGCTACGAGTCGAGTGTTGCGTCGTCTGCCGCGCACCCGACGCGTCAGTTGTATGCGTTCATCGCCGCCTGGATGCCCAGGGCGGCCCATTCCTCGGCGGCATCGGCCGCCCGTTCGATCACCACGCCGACTCGTTCCCGCTCGGCCTTCGGAAACTTGCCGAGCACGAAGTCGGCCGCCTTCCAGCCGACCGGCACCGGACCGATGCCGAGCCGCAGCCGCGGGATCGTCGTCGTGCCGAGCCGGGCGAGCACGTCGGCCAGCCCGTTTTGGCCGCCGGCCGAACCCCCCGGCCGCAGCCGGATGGTGTCGAGCGGCAGATTGAAGTCGTCGCAGATCACGATCATGTCAGAATCCGAGATCTTGTAGAAGTCCCTCGCCGCCAGCACGCTGGATCCGCTGAGATTCATCCAGGTGAGGGGCCAGAGCAACAGCACGGGCACCCCCCGGATGGAGGCCTGGGCCGTTTCGCCCTGGAACCGCTGCTTCCGGCCCGGTGAGCCCGCCCGCCTGGCGAGCACCTCCAGCACCTCGAAGCCCACGTTGTGCCGCGTGTCCCGGTAGGCATGCCCCGGGTTGCCGAGGCCGACGAGGAGTTTCACGATCGATCGGCGGTCTCCAGGGGGTCGTGTGGCCGAGGGGGAGGAATCGTGGCCGGCCGGTCAGGCCGCCGCAGCGAGCCTCACTCCTTCCCCGCCTCCGCCTCTCCTTCCTCCGCAGCCTTGCGGCCGATGACCTCGGGCTCCAAGCCACCCGTCGGGGCCGCGGCCTCCTCGGCCTTCTTGCCCGGCAGCAAGCACGTCACGACGGTCTCTTCGGGATCCCCGCCCGGCTTCGCGCCGTGAGCGAGCTCGAGATCCTTGATCTTGAGCGAGTGGCCCAGTTCGAGGTGCCCGACGTTCGCAACCACGAACTCGGGGACGTGATCGGCGGTGCATTCCAGGTCGACCTCGTGCTGCACGAGGTTCACGAGGCCGCCGGCCCGCTGGCCCGGGCACTCGCCCTTGAGATGCACCGGCACCTTCACGCGGATGCGATCGGAGGCGCTGACGCGGAGGAAGTCGATGTGGATCGGCTCGACGCCGTAGGTGTCCCACTGGAGTTCGCGGACGAGGGCGGCGGTCTTCACGGCGCCGGTCAGGTTGACCACGCGGCTGCCGTGCCGGACGGCGGCCTTGATGGCCTCACGCGTGGCCGACAGATCGACGCACTTTTCACCGTGGCCGTAAAGGATGGCGGGCACATGGCCCTGCTTGCGGAGCCGGCGGCTCTCGCGGGAGCCCTTGCCCGTACGGAGGGAGACTTCGACCGTGTCGCTCATGGGAAAACTCTGGGGAAAACGCTGGCGGGAACCGATGGAAAGCCCACAAGTGTGCCATCCGCTGCGACTTCCGCAAGGCGGACCTGTTTCGGCCGCGAAGCCGCGGGGCCGGGGCGCGTCTGGGGGGGCCCGGGGACCCGCCACGATGCCGGCGTCTGCCGCCGGGCTCACGAGGGTGGCCGGAGGTTTTCTGAAGTGGCCGCAGGTTTTTAACCTGCGGTGAGTCCAAGTCCGGCGTAGTGCTTGTGCAGGTTGAAAACCTGCACCCACGTCGGGCAGGTGGC
>JBBAVS010000204.1:0-4889 GCA_040397585.1 Pirellulales bacterium | reverse complement strand
CCCATCGCTCACGCGATTGGGCTTCCTGACGGAGCGAACGTCCGGCGACGGGGCACGGGCAGCCTCGAGCGGCGCGGCTAGATCACCGCAGGTTCAAAACCTGCGGCCACGTGAAAACCTGCGGCCACTTTGCCCCCGCCCGGAGTCGTCTTTCTCCCGCGCGAGGGGTTCCCGTAGCATGGGGGCACCCGTGAGGCGGCGGGAATCCTGAGGAGCGATCCATGGCGGTGAAGCGAGTGTTGGCCCTGGTGCTCGGCGGCGGCCGCGGCACGCGTCTCTATCCGCTCACCCGCGATCGCTCCAAGCCGGCGGTGCCGCTGGCCGGCAAGTACCGGATCATCGACGTGCCGCTCTCCAACTGCATCAACAGCGGCGTGCAGCGGATCTACGTGCTCACGCAGTTCAACTCGGTGAGCCTCCACCGCCATATCCGGCGGACCTACACGTTCGACCCGTTCAGCGGCGGCTTCGTCGAGATCCTCGCGGCCCAGCAGACGCTCGACAACGCCGGCTGGTACCAGGGCACCGCCGATGCGGTCCGGCAGAACATCCGCTACCTGCAGCAGCCTGACATCAAGCACGTGCTGATCCTCTCGGGCGACCAGCTCTACCGGATGAACTACGCCGACATGCTGGCCACGCACACGGCCCACAAGGCCGACGTGACGATCGCCGGCATTCCCGTCAAGGACGAGGCCGCCTCGGCGCTGGGGATCATGCGGCTCGACGCCGAGGGCCGCGTGGCGGGCTTTCTCGAGAAGCCGCAGACGGCCAAGGAGCTCGACATGATGCGGACCGATCCGGCCTGGATCGAGTCGCAGGGCATCGCCGCCCAGGGCCGCTCGCTGATGGCGAGCATGGGCATCTACCTCTTCGACCGCGACTGCCTGCTCGAACTGCTCACGAAGACCGACTACCAGGACTTCGGCAAGGAGGTGTTTCCGGCGGCCATCCGCGCCAAGCACGTCCAGACCCACTCCTTCGACGGCTACTGGGAGGACATCGGGACGATCCGCTCCTACTTCCAGTGCAATCGCGAACTGGCCGGCGCCGCGCCCCCCTTCGACCTCGTCAACGCCGAGGCACCGATCTACTCCCGCGGCCGGTTCCTCCCGCCGTCCCGGCTCGGCGGGGCGAGCATCCGCAACAGCCTGGTGTCGGACGGCTGCGTGATCGATACGGGGGCGGTGATCGAGAACAGCGTCATCGGGCTGCGCTGCCGGATCGGCCGCAATGTCGTGATCCGCGATTCGGTGATCCTCGGCAACGACTACTACGAGAGCGAACACGGCCTCGCCGACGACGTGGCCCGGGGCCTGCCGCCGCTGGGCATCGGCGACGACTCCATCATCGCCGGGGCGATCATCGACAAGAACGTCCGCATCGGCCGCCGCGTGCGCATCGTCAACGAGCACGGCTGGGTCGATACCGCCGACGACGACCGGTTCACGATCCGCGACGGCGTGGCGGTGGTCCCGAAAGACGCCGTCATCCCCGACGGCTGGGTGCCCGAGCCCGCGTTCGTCCACCCGACCTGACGCCGGGCGTCAGCGGGCCTGCCGCGAACGCCAGCCCGGTGTTTCGGCGAGCCGCGGCACCTCGATCGCCGGCGGCGGCGTCTCTACAACCTGCGGCGGCGGTTCGACGACCTGCGGCGGAACATCGACAGCCGGCGGTGACGCAGCCCCGGCCGGATCCGCGGCGGCGAGCGGCGGTGTGACCTCGACCATCGTCGGCGGGTCTGCAGGGGTGAGCGGTGCCGCGGTCGGCTCCGGGGCGGCCGGCTCGTCCTCCTCCGCGATCACCAGCACGCTCGTCGGTTCGATCGTGGCCGTGCCGTCTGGCTGGCCGCCGATGTCGCCGTCGGTTTCGGCCAGCGTGGGTTCGCCGCGGGCCTCGGCGGACCGCCGTGGGCCCGCATCAGGACGCTGGCCGGCCACCTGGACGATGTCGCCCCCCTTCACGCCTCCCTGCTTCACGATCGACGGCCAGGGGCGCGGTGCCGAGCCGAGCGGAATGATACCGCGGCTGCGGGCCCGGAAGTCGTTCTGCGGAGTCGAACCGTTGGGCACGGGCCCCGTGTAGTCATAGGGATCCGGGCACATCGTGCAGCCCGTGAGCAGCGCCGCGGCCATCAGCACGACGGCGCGACCGCAGACGGCGGCGGTTCGACCTCGACGATCCATCGAAACCGGGCCTTCCCTGCGAAGCGGGCCGGCCGGGTTGCCCCGGCTCGACCCCGCCCGCCGTCAGCGGCTGTTCCCCTCCCCCACGACCCACCCTGTTGATCGGATCGCCACGACCCGAATCTTCAGCAAATCCGGACCGCCGGAGGGCCGTGGTCAGAGCTCCACGCCCATGTCGGCCATCATGGCCCGCATGTCGTCCCAGACATCCCGCTTGGCGGCCGGATTCCGCAGCAGGTAGGAGGGGTGATAGGTGCAGATCACCTTGGCGGCGCCGTAGCTGAACCACCGCTTGCGCAGCCGGCCGATCGGCTCGCCGGTCTGGAGCAGGGCCTGGGCGGCGCTGGTGCCGAGGCAGCAGATGTACTCGGGGGCGATCAGCTCGAACTGCCGCTCGAAGAAGCCGCGGCAGTTGGCCACCTCGTCGGGCAGCGGCGCGCGGTTGCCCGGCGGCCGGCACTTGAGCACGTTGAGGATATACACGTCTTCGCGACGCAGCCGGCAGGCCTCGATGATCTTGGTGAGCAGTTGGCCGGCCCGGCCCACGAAGGGCTCGCCGGAGGCGTCTTCATCGGCACCCGGAGCCTCGCCGAAGAAGCAGATCCGGGCGTCGGGCCGGCCCACGCCGAACACCGTGTGCGTCCGCGCCGCGGCGAGATCCGGGCAGCGAGTGCATCCGCTCACCTGCTCCGCCAACACCCTCAGGGCCGGCACCCTGTCGGTGACGTTCGCGGCCGCGCTCGTGGCGGTCTCCGTGTGCGGCAGCGGCGCGACGACCGGCCTCTGCGGCTGCGGCGCAGGCGCCGCGACGGTCTCCGGCCGCAGACCGCGGCCCGAGGCCTTCGGGATCTGGGTCACACCCGCCGCCTCGAGGCTCTCCAGCCGCTGCCTCAGGGCCCGCGGGTTCATAGCGCCCGGCGATGCCGCTTCGGACCACGGCCCTTGCCGAGCAGCGTGGACGCCGGCGGCTTCTTCGGAGCCTCGGGCTCGGGAGCTGCGGCGTCGCCCGCAGGCGCGGCGGCGGTTCGGTGAAAGCCGCCGGTCGGCACGTGCTCGACGGGTGCCGGCTTCGGCCGACGGTCGAAGGCCTCGAAGCCCTCGATCTCGTCTCGCTTGAGGAGCCGCTCGATCCGGATCTCGATGCGGGTCAGCTGCGGCCCCTCCTCCGGCGACACGAACGTGAAGGCGATCCCCTCGCGGCCCATGCGGCCGGTGCGGCCCACGCGGTGCACGTAGTCGTCGCAGAACTCGGGGATGTCGTAGTTGACGATGTGCGACACGCTCGACACGTCGATCCCGCGGCCGACCACGTCGGTGGCCACGAGGATCCGCGTGCTCCCCTCGCGAAACTGCCGCATCACCCGGTCGCGCACGCTCTGGGCCAGGTCGCCGTGGATGCAGGCCACGTCGTCGGCCGACCCATGATCGCGGCTCCGGGTCCGTCGCCGCGAGAGCCTCTCGTGGATCTTGTCGGTGCCCCGCTTGGTGCGGCAGAAGACGATCACCTGCCGCGGATTCTCCCGATCCAGGAGCCGCTCGAGGAGATCGAACTTCCGCGTCGGATCGACGGTGAAGTAGCGCTGCTCGATCGTCTCGACCGCGAGCTCGTTGATCGAGAAGTCCATGATCTCCGGGTCGCGCATGTAGCGGGTGGCGAGCTTCTGCACGGGCGGCGGCACGGTGGCCGAGAGGAGCATCGTCTGGCGGCTCTCCGGGCAGCGGCGGAGGATCTTCTCGATGTCGGGGCGAAACCCGATGTCGAGCATCCGGTCGGCCTCGTCGAGCGTCACCATCTCGAGCGCCGAGAACGAAATCGTGCCCCGGCTCATGTGGTCGAGCACGCGGCCCGGCGTGCCGACGACCACCGCGGGGTGCTTCGCGAGTTTGTCGATCTGCCCCTTGATCGGTTTGCCGCCGTAGACGGCCACACAGTGGGTCTTGGAGCCGTGGGCGAGTTTCTCGAACTCGTCCTTGACCTGCACCGCGAGTTCGCGGGTGGGCACGAGCACCAGCGCCCGCGGTCCGCCGCCCCGGCCCGGATGCTGCATCCGCTCCAGGATCGGGAGCACGAACGAGGCCGTCTTGCCGGTACCCGTGCGGGCCTGCCCGAGCACATCCACGCCGGCGAGTGCACGCGGAATCAGTCCCGCCTGCACGGGCGTGGGCGTCGTGTAGCCCGCACGATCGACCGCGGCGAGCGTCGCCGCGGAGAGTCCCAGATCCCGAAAACTTCCGGTCTCAACCGGAGCGGACGCGCCGCGATCCGACCCGGCCGGAGCATCCGACTCCGTCGGGTGCCCTGCCCTATTGTCGATGAACACTCGTTGCCTCGTTGCTTCCTCGAACGTCGTCCGCATCGCTCCGTGGGGCGTCCTGATGCCCTCGACGGAAGTCCGGCCACAGCCATCGGCTGGGGCCGGCAAGCGGCTGGCGGCACGTGAGAAAGCCGCCCCTGTCAATAGGGGAACGGTACCACGGCCGAGCAGAACCAGCAAACCACGGCCGAAACCGGCCGCCGGTTTCCCGAAAGTGGCCGCAGGTTTTCCAAGTGGCCGCAGGTTGTCCAAGTGGCCGCAGGTTTTCAACCTGCGGAGTCCCGCTGCCGCCCCGCTCGGGACCAGGAAGCCCAATCGCGTGAGCGATGGGGATGTGGGGCCGCACCGCTCGGGGCTGCCCATGCCCCGTCGCCGGACGCTCCCTCCG
>JBBAVS010000203.1:0-4906 GCA_040397585.1 Pirellulales bacterium | reverse complement strand
CCGCCGCACGTGAAGTTCGTGCTCTGCACGACCGAGCCCGAGAAGCTCCCGATCACGATCCTCTCCCGCTGCCAGCGGTTCGACTTCACCACGGTCGAGACCGGCTCCATCGCGGGCCGGCTGGCCCAGATCGTGGAGGCCGAGGGGGCCGACGTGTCGCCGGAGGCGCTCATGCTGATCGCCCGGCGGGCAGCGGGCAGCATGCGCGACAGCCAGTCGCTCCTCGAACAGCTGCTCGGGTCGGCGAACGGCGCGGTCGGCGTGGATGAGGTGCACGCCCTGATCGGCACCGGCCGCGAGGAGCGGATCGGCGAGCTCGTGGCGGCGATCGCCGCCCGCGCCCCGGCCCGGGGCCTGGCCGCCCTCGACACCGCGCTCCAGGGAGGCGCCGACCCCGGCGGCGTGCTCGAGCAGCTGCTCGCGGCGCTGCGGGAGTGCCTGCTGGCGAGTGTCGGCTGCGATCCGGCGATGCTCACGCTCTCGTCCGGCCTCGGGGTTGATCTCGCCGCGCTCGGCCGAACGCTCGGCACCGCCACGCTCCTGGCGATGCTCCAGATCCTCGACCAGTCGCTGTCGCGGATGCGGACGAGCGGCCACGCCCCGCTCCTGGCGGAGATGGCCGTGATCCGGCTGGCGACCCTCGAAGACCTGGAGAGCGTCTCGGCCGCGGTCGATCGGCTGGCGTCTGCGACGGCGGTCGCGCCCCCCGCGCCGCAAAAAAAAACGACCGAGCTGACCGCACCAGCCGCTGAGCCCTCCCGGTCGGACTCGGCGGCCGCGGCGCCCCCGGCCAACGTCAGCCCCGTGGAGCCCGTGACCGATCGTGGTGTTGGGGACGAGCCGGCATCGGGTGGCGACGAGCCGAGGACGGACCTGCCGCTCGACCCGCTGGCGGCCTGGCAGGCCACCGCGACCGCGGTGGGCGGGCTGGCAGGCGACTGTGCGACCGAGGCGACCGGGGCCACGTGGCGCGACGGTCAGCTGGAGATCACGCTCCCAGCCCAGGCCGCGACGGCGGCGGCCTTCCTCCGGCGGCCGGAGGTGGCGGCGGCCGTCATGCGGGCGCTCGAGACCGTGGCGGGACGCCAGATCCGCCACGCCATCGTGTTGGCGGAGGCGGCGGCGGAGCCGGCGGTCGCCACTCTCGTCGAGCAGCCCCGGCCGACGGGGGTGCAGACGCAGGCGGCGCTCCTCCGCGAGGCCGCGGAGCACCCGCTGGTGGCCCACGCCCGCACGCTGTTCGACGCCGCGATCCGCAAGGTGGAGCCGCCGCGGCCCCGGGAATCGCGGCCCGTCCAGCCGGTGCCGGCGGTGGCCACGCTGGCCGTCGCGGAGGGCGCGGACTCCGCCGCGGATGACGACTCGGGCTCCGGAGGGGACGACGATGGCTGACAAACGGGGTGTGGTGGCGCGGCTGATCGACTCCTTCGCCGACCTGCCCGGCATCGGCCGGCGAACGGCCGAGCGGCTGGCGTATCACGTGCTCTACATGGCGAAGGACGACGCCCTCGCGTTCGCCGACGCGATCCGCGCCGTCAAGGAAAATCTGCGGCCCTGCCGCACCTGCTTCAACCTCGCCGAGGGGGAGCAGTGCAGCATCTGCGTCGATCCGCGTCGCGACCGGACCGTGCTCTGCGTGGTCGAGCAGGTTCGCGACCTGCTCGCGCTCGAGCAGGCGGGCAGCTACCGCGGCCTGTATCACGTGCTCCAGGGGCGGGTCGCGCCCTTGGAGGGGAAGGGGGCCGATGGCCTGACCCTCGATGTGCTCGCCGCCCGCGTGGCCCAGGGGCAGTTTCGCGAGGTGATCCTCGGCACCACGCCCAACGTGGAGGGGGATGCCACGGCGCTCGTGGTGGCCCAGCGGCTCGAAGGGCTGCCCGTGGAGCTCACCCGGCTCGCCCGCGGGCTCACGGTCGGGGCCTCGCTCGAGCAGGCGAACCGCGAAATGCTCGTCGATGCGTTCGCCGGCCGACGGAAGTTCTGACGGCCGGCAGGGCGAAGCCCGGCAGTGTCGGCGTCGGGTTCGTCCGCCGGTCTAGCATTTTTCATGCCAGACCGCGCACCGAGCCGATTCGGGCTATATTCTTGGGTGGGTTCAGGGTCGTCGGGTGGCGACGGAAAGCGGCACGAGGATTGCTGTCATGCGGATGTCGTTCGGCCAGGAAATGCGGATGGCGCAGAAGCAGGTGCTTGCGCCCCGCATGATCCAGTCGATGGAGATCCTGCAGCTGCCGGTGATGGCCCTCGAGGAGCGGATCGAGGAGGAAATCCAGAACAACGAGACGCTCGAGATGGAGGAGGCGGGCCAGGAAACCGCCGTGCTCGACGCGGCCGGGCCCGCCGTCGATGTGGACGCGACCACGGTCGAACGGACGGTGGACGAGAAGCCCCTGATCGTCGATCAGGACCACTCCAACCAGGCCGACTTCGAGCGGACCTACGACTGGGCCACCGAGTATCCGGACAGTGACGACGACCGGAGCCGGCCCTCGGCGGCGCAGATCGAGCAGGCGGGCGATCGCTACCTCGACGTCATGGCCAACATGGCGGAGCGGCCGGAAACGCTCTGCGACCACCTCCACGCCCAGCTCTCGAACTACGAGCTCTCCGACGCCGAGCGGGTGGCTGCCGACAAGGTGATCTACAACCTCGACGCCAACGGCTACCTGCCGATGCCGCTGGAGGATCTCGTCGATGCCGACGGCTCCCCGGACCAGATCACCCACCTCTACAAGGCGCTGGCCGCCGTCCAGAGCATGGATCCGCCGGGTGTGGGCGCCCGCGACCTCAAGGAGTGCCTGCTGCTCCAGATCCACCACGACACGCCCAACGCCCGAAACCTGCGGCGGCTCGTGTCGGATCACCTGGAGGATCTGGCCGGTAATCGCCTGCCGGTCATCGAGCGGAAGACCGGGCTCACGCTCGAGCAGATCGAGCGGCTGCGGGAGCAGCTCCACACGCTGAAGCCCAAGCCGGGGGCGATCTTCAGCTCGCCGATCGTCGTGCCGGTGAAGCCCGACGTCTACGTCGATCAGCAGCCCGACGGAACGTGGAAGGTGCGGCTCGAGGAGATCGACCTCCCCAACCTGCGGATCAGCCCGCTGTATCGCGACATGCTGATGTCGCCCGACACCGACCCCGGGACCCGCGAGTACATCAAGCGGAAGATCAACTCGGCACAGTGGCTGATCGACGCGATCGAGCAGCGGCGGAGCACGCTCCTCAAGACGGCGCAGGCGATCGTGGACCACCAGACCCGCTTCTTCGCGGACGGCCCCGACGCGATCGAGCCGCTCAAGATGCAGCAGATCGCCGACCGCATCGGCATGCACGTCACCACGGTCAGCCGGGCGGTTGACGACAAGTGGCTGCAGACGCCCCGCGGGCTGCATCCGCTCCGCAAGTTCTTCGTCGGCGGCACGGTCAGCGCGGACGGCGAGGAGGTGGCGTGGGACGCCGTGCGGCTCAAGCTCCAGGAGATCGTCGATGGCGAGCCGAAGGATGCGCCGCTCAGCGACGACGACCTGGTGAAGGGACTCGCCAAGCAGGGCATCGTGGTGGCCCGGCGGACGGTGACCAAGTATCGCAAGGCGATGCAGATCCCCAGTTCCAGGCAGCGGCGCGACTGGAAGCTGGTGCGGGACACCGCGGCGGAGTCGGCCGTCGGCCCGCCGCCCGCCGCCGCCGCCGACGACGAATCGGACGACAGCGACGCCTGACCAGAGGCCGTGTCTGGGGGCCGCGCCCGGCAGCCGCTCTTGCCGGTTTTTCCCGGCCGCTCGTACGATCACGGGCCCCGCCGCCCCGGAGGCCGCCGATGCGCTGCCCCTTCTGCCGAGCCGACAACGACCGTGTGATCGACTCCCGTGCCGGCGACGACGGCGCCACGATCCGCCGCCGGCGGGAGTGCCTCGCCTGCCGCCGCCGGTTCACCACCTACGAGCGGGTCGAGCGGCAGACGCTCACGGTCGTGAAAAAGGGAGGCGACCGCGAGCCCTTCGATCGCGACAAGCTCAAGCGCGGACTCGCGAAGGCCTGCTGGAAGCGGCCGGTGACGGCCGACGAGATCGAACAGGCCGTGTCGGCCCTCGAGGCCGAACTCTACGGCATGTATGAGGGGGACGTGCCGAGCCGCGTGATCGGGGAGCGGCTGATGGAGATCCTCCGCCACCTCGACCCGGTGGCCTACGTCCGCTTCGCCAGCGTGTATCGCGAGTTCAAAGACGCCCGCGACTTCGTGGACGAGCTCGAGCCGATCCTCAACGATCCGGTCCGCGACGCGTCGATCTGACTCGGCCGGCCGGCTCAGGGCCGCCGGTAGTCGCCGTGGACGCCGCCGGTTTTCGCTTCGAGCCGCACCCGCTCGATCGTCATGTGGGGGTCGATCGACTTGCACATGTCGTAGATCGCGAGAGCCGCCGCCGAGGCGGCGACGAGGGCCTCCATCTCGACGCCGGTCCGGGCGGTGGTGCGGACAAAGCTCTCGAGAAGCACCAGGCCGGGCTCGGGAAAGGAGACGGCGAGTTCGACGCCGTCGAGCGGCAGCGGGTGGCAGAGGGGAATGAGGTCGCTCGTCCGCTTCGCGGCCATGATCCCGGCGATCCGGGCGGTGGCGATGGCATCTCCTTTGGCGAGCGCGCCGGCCTGGATCCGGGCCACGGTCTGCGGATCGGCCCGGAGCACGGCCGACGCCCGGGCCGTGCGGGCGGTGACGGGCTTGTCGCCCACGTCGATCATCCGGATGCCGGGTGCCTCGTCGCTCATGGCGGCGAGCATACCCGGAACACGCCGTCGGCCGGCCCGCTGGTGACGGACCGGCCGACGGTTCGGGGTCGGACGTGTGTCAATCGGCTCGCCCGGACGGCGAGCCTGGCAGCCGCGGGAACCCTTGGCGTTCCCCCGGCTG
>JBBAVS010000202.1:0-5024 GCA_040397585.1 Pirellulales bacterium | reverse complement strand
TGGGGATGCGGCCTGCGGGCGGGGCAATCGTACCGCTTACGCGGTTACGCTTCCGTAAATCAGGGACGGGACCCAATTGTTCGAAATCGGCTCCCGTCCCTGATTTACCCCGGGTGGGCGGATCGCCTACGATGGGGGAGCCCTTCGTAGGACCATTGAGGGACCGTCGATGCTCGACGTGCGTCGCATGCTCGGCAGATTCGGCCTGGAGATCGCGGCCGTGCTCGCCACGCTGAATCTCGCGTGGAGCGTGTATGGTCTGGCCACGGCGCTCGAGCCGGGTGAAGTTCGCAGCCTGCGCGTCCGCGACTACCCGCGAACCGCCATCGCCCGCATCCACCTCGACCTCACGAGCCCCGATCACTCGGTCACGCTCACGTGGCGGGGCCCCAACGCTGCCAGGCAGCCGACCGGACCATTTCGCAGCTCGCCGGGCACGGGCTGGGGCACCAACGACTGCAACGACCCGGTGGAGAGCAACTGCCCCGACTCGCGGTGCACGCCGAAGGGCCTGCGGCGCGTCGAGGGCTTCATGGATCATCTGGCCGACGCGTTGGCCTGCCGGTACGTGACGCTGATCGACGCCCGTCGGCGGATCGGGTTTCACTCGAGTCCCGGGCTCCTCGCTCCTTGCCCGAGTTCGCGGGGTTGCGTGCGGCTCGAGCCTTGGGTAGCGCGGCTGATCCACGACAACTCCGTCGTCGGCGAGACGGAGACCCTCGTGGACGGAACGTGGACGCCGCCTGGGTGTGTCGGCGGTGAAGGAGCTTCGTGTCGTGGCCGAATCCAGATTTGGGAAAGCGTCGAAGCGTGTTCTAAGCCGAGTGTAGATGTCTCGGATGCTGTTCGCTGCTGCATTACGGAAAGAACACCCGGCTCAACGATCTACTTGCCAAAGAAGGAGGCGACGAACCTAAGCGTTGTTGGATTGATATTCTGTGCGGGGGCGGCATCGGACTGCCTTGGGTGTGCTGTGGATGTGGTAGTTGGTGTTCTTGGAGCCGGGATTCCCGTTGTCGGCACCGTTATCGTCTACATTGAAGCCGTTGAAACGGCGATTGACTGCTTCAAGTGCGGACTAACGCTTAGGGGAGCCGTTGCCTGCTGCGTGTTTCGCTGTGTTCCAGATGAGAGTAGAGCGACGCGGGTTGGGACCAGGCAGGGTTGTTGAATGCTAGCCAAGCGTTGCTCCCTGGAGGCTAAGGATGAGTCGGATCTTGTGTATGTGCTTGCTGCTGCTTGTCGGGCTTCCGGGAACCGGTCTGGGTGCGGACGGGGAGTCCGACGAAGTTGACCGAACAGTCGATCTACTCCTCAACGCGCTGCGCAACCAAGGTCGCAATCCGGCGTTGATTCAGCGCGGGGAGTTCGTCTGGGAGGAGCGAGATTATTACAAAGGCCTGCCGGAGGCGGAGATCCAGGCCGAGATCGCAGCGACGCGATCGTTTCTCGAAGATCAGGTTCGCACGTCTGCGCAGCCGTCTGAACGCAAGCACTGGGAGGATCAGCTTCGTATTCTCGAACCTTCCACCAGGGCAAGCGCCGCGCCGAGGACCTTTGTAAGTCTCAACGAGCTCTATTTTGAGGGAAACAATCCTCGGACCATCTTCATCCAGACCTCCGAAGACGTTGGCGATAGCCCGGGTCATCGCCGGTCAATCAAGCATCTGGCTGTTAGCGGACCTGAAGCGAAGCGTACCTTCGTCTTCAGTCCGGGAGATGGGGGCTCTGTCACGGTTGGTTTGACTTGGGGGTGGACCCAAGTCGAGTATCTCGGTCGGCCGCGGGGCAGTGTCTCCTTGTTGGTCTCGGGGCTCCTCGCGGTGCGAGGTGCCGATGCGAGCCGTATCGAGTTCTCGGAGGCATCGGTCAACCGACTGAAGACGTCGCTCCGTGCAGTGGCGGCGAAGCAGGGACGACTGGCAGCGCCTCATGTGGTTGGAACTGAGAACTTCGAAGGCGCCGACATGGCCATCGTGCAGTGCGGTCAGCCGATCACCAAAGTCAAGGGTTTGGCTGGGGGGCCTGCGCGGACGCTCCGCATGGGCATCGTGCCCGGCAAGGGCTATGTCTGCCCTTTCGAAGAGGAGTACGTCGATGGAAAACTCGTCGTGCGATTCGAGGCAGCCGACTATCGGATAGAGGGGGACGGTCTCTGGTTTCCGCGACGGTGCAAAGACACGTACTTCGATCAATCCGGGGCAGTCCATCAGCAGGAGGAGTACGCGATCAAGAAGGTCGCCATCAATGAGAAAGCGACGCCGCGGCCGTTTGCCGTTCCGGTGGTGGCGGGTGATTCTGTGGCTGATTTTCGCGGCGGTGACGGCAACACGGCGGTTGCGAGTTACAAATCGACGACTGCGCAGAACTTGGTTCTTCGGGAGGATGGCTCGGTGGATCTTTCGTCGCCAGGGCTCCGTCGAATGAAGGTGTCATCGGGTCGCCGGTGGGCGATGCCGTCCTTCTCTTGGAAGAGTTGGCTGGCAGTAGTCAACGGCCTAGTTCTCTTGGCTTTGCTGGGAGTGTTCGCCCGAAAGGCGGTTCTGGCACGACGAAGCGAGCGAGCGTTGCGAGGTCGAAGCGACCGGAGGTGAGCGATGCGAGCGCCGCATGCATGGGCCACGACGCACGGGGTGAGTGGCTTGCTGCTCACCCCGGAGGGCGTGCTCGGGTCGCTTCTGGTGGTCGGGACCTTCACGCTCGGGGCGGTCTGGGCAGTGGACTTTGTTCAGGCATGCTATGAGCCTTCGGTCGTGCAGGTGGAAGCCGGCGGCACGGCGAAACTCCACGGCATATTTCGCTCGCCTTGGAAGGAGACGGTGACGGTCAAGCACGTCGTGGCCGGGTGCTCGTGCTCTCGGGCCGACGTGAAGCCGCGGCGGATCGAGCCCGGAGCGGTCGTGGAGGTGGACGCGGTGTTCGACAGCACCGGAAAACCCGCAGGCGACCACGCGATCGCGCTGCGGATCATCGATGCCAACGGCGAGGATCGCGACATTCCCTGGCCGTTCCGGGTGAAGGTGCTCGCGACGGCGGGAGACCAGCCATGATCGCCCGCCGGCCCGCGTGGATCGTGCTCGCGGTTCTCGCGCTGCCGCTGGCAGCGGGATGTGGGAAGCGGTCGCCGCCGGTCAAGGGACCGATCCAGCCCGGCGACTACAAGGTGCTCGCCGGCGACGACCTGAGCAACATCGCTCTACGGGCCTACGGCGACATGAGCTGCTGGCAGTCGCTGCTGAATGCGAATCCCCAGGTGGGCACCCGGCCGCGCTTCCGGCTCGTGACCGGCGAGACGCTCGCCATCCCCGAGTATGGCAAGCTCGACCGCCGGCTCCCCAAGTCGGTGTTTCCCAAGTCGCTCCCCGCCGACTACATCGTGATGCCAGGCGACTCGCTGCACTTCATCGCCAAGGGCTGCTACGGCGACCGCGAGCTCTGGCCGCTGATCTACGAGGCCAACCGCGACACGCTCTCCGAGCGGGTGAAGCGCGACACCCGGAAGCTCGTGGCGGGCCAGGTGTTGCACGTCCCGGCCCGACCAGCCGCCGCGCCGGCCGCCGCGGAGTCGACGACCCCCTGATACACTGCCCCGATGCGAGGAGCCATCCATGCGACCGCAGCCCTGGAAGCGACAGGTGGAGAATCGAGCGGGCGTCACGCTCATCGAGCTTCTGGTGGTGATCCTGATCGTGGTCAACCTCCTCGGCCTGCTCCTGCCTGCCGTGCAGGGCGTGCGGGAACGCGGCCGGCGGATCGCCTGCTCCAACCACCTCCGGCAGATCGGCCTGGCCACGCAGGCCCACGTGCAGGCCCGGCGGCATTTTCCGTCCGGGGGCTGGTCGGGCGCGTTTCTCGCCGACCCGAAGCGGGGCTATGGCCGCAATCAGCCCGGCGGCTGGCTGTTTGCCATCCTCGATCACTTGGAACTAGCCGATCTCCGCAGCGCCGGTGGCGAGCGGATCGAAGACTTTCCACTCGGACCGCGACTCACGGCGCTCTACCAGAGCGCGCCGGCGGTGTTTTACTGCCCCAGCCGCCGCCCGGCGCAGCCCTATCCCTTCAAGCGTTCGGGGAATGCTCCCTGGCGGCTCGCCGAGGCCCAGGCCGTGCTCATGCTGCCGGCGGTGACCAAGTCGGACTACGCCGCCAACGCGGGTGACGCTCTCTACAGCGCTGCCGAGCAGTTCAACACCGAGGGGAAGATGTGGGTGCCGTCCAGCTACGAGGCGCTGGCATCGAAGCCAGCGGAGTGGACCGGCACCGACGACCCGAAGAAGCCCTTCTACCAGACCGGCGTCTCCTACTATCGCAGCGAAGTGCGGCCGGGGCAGGTGAGTGACGGGCTCTCCACCACCTACCTCTGCGGTGAGAAGTCGCTGTCGTCGGGGCTCTATCGCGACGTGAACGTGACCGACTCGCCGGCCATGATGAGCGACAACCAGTCGGCCTGGGCGGGCTTCGAGTGGGACAACCACCGCGTGGCCTGGAACCCCGCCTCCCGCTGGCCGGAGGATGCCTATCAGCCGGGCCAGGATCGGCCGCTCGACGAGCGGGACATGACCACTGTGCTCTCCGGCTGCTTCGGCTTCGGCAGCGCCCATCCCGGTGGGCTGGGCATGGCGTTCTGCGACGGCTCTGTCCGCGACGTGGCCTACGACATCGACGCCGACGTGCACCGCCGACAGGCCTGCCGCAGCGACGGTCAGTGAGCGGCGGGGTTTGCCACGGCCAGTCGGCCCGTGCTGCCCTACGCCGAAAAGGAACTCCGCAGGTATTTGGAGTGCGGCATTCTCTGCTTTGGTTTCGGCCGTGCGCTCGGCACGAGCTGCGGCACAGGTAAATCGGGGACGGGAGCCGATTGTTCGAAATCGGCTCCCGTCCCCGATTTACTCCGGGTTCGTCAGGAAGCCCAATCGCGTAAGCGATGGGGATGCGGCCTGCGGGCGGGGCAATCGTACCGCTTACGCGGTTACGCTTCCGGGTTCGTCAGGAAGCCCAATCGCGTAAGCGATGGGGATGCGGCC
>JBBAVS010000201.1:2690-5084 GCA_040397585.1 Pirellulales bacterium | reverse complement strand
TGGGCGAGGAGTTTCCTGTTGCGTGCCCGGGGTGTGGTGGCGACATCCGGCTCATCGCGTTCAGACTGCTTTCCGAGTGCGAAACCATCCCTGGCCTTCGCACTCTTGGCAACCTCCGGTTGCTGCGGACTTCCTGTCCGCGATCCGGGGCTGATCCGGAAGATCCTGACACATCTCGGCGAACCGCTCGAACCACCGCCCGTCTCTCCCGCCCGTGGCCCACCGACCGACTGGGGAGAGCTCGTGCAGGTCCACAACGAATGCGACGTGACTCAGACGTCGCCCGACGAACTGCCCGCGATCGACATCCACAGCCTCTGACGGCATTCCATGCCACGATGCCGACGGCCCGCGAGAAGAGCGGTTTCAAGGCCGGTCTGCGCCGACGAGACACATCCGGCCTTGAGCGTGGACAGGAAGCACCGCGGCACCTCCACGATCCGGCCGCATCCAGCCCGATCGGTTCCGGCTGTTGCTCCTCGTGATCCGCCCCGCTCGGCCGTCGCTTGCCGAAGTGCCATTGGCCGACCTATCCTTCCCCCGCCGGCTGGGCCATCTACGCCCTCGGACTCGTCGGCGACGAAAAAGCCCCCGAACTCGCCGCCGGATTCGCCAACCCCTCCGGCTACCGCGACTGGTGGACCAAACACGGCGCCGCCAACCGCCCCAAGTAAGGTGCTTTGTGGTTCGCTCCCCGGCGACCTGTGCTGACGAGCCCCTTCTCTTCCCATCGACCCACAGACGGCAACGACCGCGTCACCGTTTCTGAACCAGCAGCACCCAATCCTTCCCATCCGGCCTTCCCGGAATCGTCCACGTGCCGTCCGCCGCCGGTGCCACCGCCCCTATATCCCGATACGTGCCCGTCCGCGGGTCATACCAGCGCGCCACCTGGCCGCCGGTCACGGCCGACTTCCCCAAAGTGCCCCCGCCGCGCCCATAAAAGTAGACGATGACCGTCCCCTTGCCGTCGGCGGTGATGGGGGACCTGAGGTCATCGTCGAGTTTGGCCCACTCCGTCTCGCCGTTCCGCGGGATCATCTCCCACCATTTCAGCGACTTGTAGAATTGGACCGCATGGGTCATGTACGTCGCGCCCTGCCATTCGATGGTGGTGAACCAGGGCGTACCGCCCCAGGTGTCCACAGAGTTGCCGCTGTCCTTCGTGTAGCAGTTGTTCCAGATGCCCTCGACGAGAAACCCCCATCCGGCCCCGCCACTCTGCATGACCACGTAGGCGATGCCGCGCTGCGCCTCCTGGCTCCGGGGGTGGCCGCGATCCATGCCGGAGAACGGGTCGATGATCGGCCGCGTGGGCGCAAGGTCGTAGAAATAACGGTAGTACTTGTGGTCCCGCAGGCTGTACGCCTGCAGGCACCAGAACGTCATGAACGGTTCATCCTTGAACCAGTCGCCGAGCGGTTGCCAGAAGTTGATCGACTGCGGGTGGCCATACGCGTTCTCCGCATGGAAGGTGGTGGCGATCTGGGCCCACCAGTCACGCACGTAGAGGTTCTCCTTGCCCACGCGCTTCGGATCCACCTTCTCGCCCGCGGGGATGTTGAACTCGCCGCAGGTGTAGAACGCGAGCGGATACGCGCCGTATCGCGCCTGCACATAGCGCGTCGCAAGTTTCATGGCCTGCAGCTCGGCGGGGGCCGGCACGCCGTCTCCGAGATCCTTGTGATAGCCCACTGCCGTCGAGTGCACGAATCCCAGATCCGCCAGGTAGGCAAACTTGCGGTCCAGATCGCGGTAGTACTCGAGCTTCGGCACGCCCGGCTTTTCCCAGCCTTTGCGGGTCCACACCACCGATTGGTACACGGTGAAGCCCTGTTTCCATCGCGTATCGGCCATGTGTTTGAACTGCGACGTCGTGCCGGGCCGGTTGCTCTGGTCCCACGCCTCGCCATCCATGAATGCGTGGTCCTCGCTCATCCACAGAAACGGCGTGCCGTCGGCATGCACGAAGTACCGGCGATTCTGCGACGGCTTCAGAAAGCCATGCGCGAACACCGCCTTGTCGCCGCTGTATGCGCGGGCGTCGATCTGCGCTGTCACGCCATGCAGGCCGCGATCCGCATCGATCGAACTGGTCGTCTGCATCTGCCAAACGCCAGGCTTCGTCGGGGCGAACCGCACCCGCCACGTCCGCTGGCCGTCCCAGAACACCGGCCGCACAAGTTTCGTGCCGTCGGCGTGGGTGAACGTCGCGTTCACCGTGACCTCGTCAAGCGGCCTGGCGTAATCGCGGTCACTTGTAAAAGTGCGCTCGACGACCCGCCAGCAATCCGCCTCCGGGCTGGCGGCCCAGGCACTCCCTACAGACGCCACCGACCAGATCACCCCGAGAACAACGCCCATCCGCCGGATGTGCATGAAACAACTCCCTTT
>JBBAVS010000201.1:0-2590 GCA_040397585.1 Pirellulales bacterium | reverse complement strand
CATGAAACAACTCCCTTTGTGGATTCATACCTGGGGCCCATGGTGCGATCGGCATTATGCCATCGAGCCTTGCATGCGAGCAAAGCTAACCCCCTCACCCCCACCCCACGCAACACCCGGCCCGGCGGAATCGAATTTCCTATCGCTAATTGTCATGCACATGCCGCCCCACCCGCAACTTACCGCAACCTTTGAGGGGCCAGACGCTCGCTTCGCCGTTCTGCCAGCGCACGGTCGGGCCGACAACGAGAAACGTCGACCAGGGGGTGTCGGCGCCGACGAGTTCGATCCCTTGCGGGGCCTTCTGGGCGTCGCCGGCCGCGGCCGGCGAACCAATGCCGGCGACAAGGCCGGAAACCAAGAGGCCGATCATCAGGACACGGCCCATTACAGTCCTTTCCTGCTATCGGCGCTCACTCGGCAGTCACGCGGTTGGACTTCGCGTCGAACCGCACCTTGTTGCCGGCCACATTCAACACGCTCTCCAACCCGCTTCCAGTCACGGTGGCGGCGGGAGGCGCGCCCTGGCCGGCCAGCATCACCACCCAGAGGTCGACGTTGTCGCCCTTGACGTTGATCCGCAGGGGATCGCCCTTGGCCTCGACCGCCGCGTCGGCCGGATGCACCACCCAGCCCTTGACGAAGCCCTCGTTACGGCCCTTGAGCAGAGACATCGGCCGGCCGCCTTCCTGGCCGCCGCTCGGGACGATGCCGTCGTCGTCCGCCTGGCGGGCGAGGTTCGCCTGCCAGGTGTAGACGTGCGGCGTCATGCTCTCCAACCGGTCGAAAGTGGCCAGCACGGCTTGGCTCTTGTCGGAAGCACACTGGGCCAACAGGTGGCGTTTCACGGACTTGCAGCCGAGGCCCTGATAGACCGCGCCGCCGTCGACAATCGCATACCCGCCATTCTTCGCCGGTTCGTAGCTGTCGGGCTTGCCCAGCGCGGCGGCCGCGCTGCCCACGCTATTGCGCCCATCGACCAGCAGCGTGCCGTAGGGTTGCATGTTGCCACTTTTTTCCGGCTGGCCGAAGAACCGCGTGTTGAACGCCAACAGGTTCAGACCCAGCGTGCCGCACGAGTCCCAGCCGATGCCCGCGTTGTGGGCGTCGGCCGAGATGGTCGCGAGGATGTCGTCGGCGTCCTTCCAGCGGTTGCGGAAGAAGGCGAGGCCGCGAGTCTGGCTGTAGTAGGAGGGCGGTAGCACGCCCGTGGGGTCTTTCTCCTCGACGCCGACGGGAGAGCACAGCATCGCGTACGGCAGGCAGCCGCGGTGCGAGTCGAACTTCAACAGCGCCAGCGCCGGCGACTTCATGCCGCTCGCAGCGGTTGTACCACCAGAGGTAATACGGCAACTGGTCGGCCGGGACCGTTCCGAATGTCAGGCTGGCCATGCCCTCGCCCGGACTGCGGGCTGAGCTGACGCCCCACTTCGCCGAACGTCGCGGGCCGTCGGCGAAGGTCGACGCATACATCAGCAGTTTCCACCACGACCGGGTGTCGGCGGCCTTTGTCAGTTCGTCGCCGAGGAATGAGGCACGCCTCGGGCTTCTCCTGCACCTGGCGGTCGGCCCGCATGGCAGGTTCTCGCACTCCTACCTGGCACTGGTGGGTCGGTATGCGCCGCGGACGAATTCGGGCATCCAGATTTCGCCCCCCGCCGGCCCGATCAGCGCGATGCAGAGCACGCTGGTTCAGTTGCTCAAAAAGGGGCACTACGACGTGAAACTCAGCGACGACGAGATGCGGCGGGTGGCGGCGTGGATCGACCTGAACGCGCTCTTCTTCGGGTCCTACGATCGGGCCGACAACGAGAAGGAACTGCGGGGCGGACCGATCCCGATGCCCGAGCTGCAGTAGTGCCGTGGCGGACGTGCCGAGCTATTTTCAGAGTCTCGAGCACCTGCTGCGATACTGTGCCCGGCCGCCCTTCGCACTGGAACGGCTCTCCGTGATGCGCGGCGAGGACGGCCGCATCGCCTGCGTCCGCTACGTGCTCCCCGACACAAGGCGGTCAACTGGATTGGCCCGGGGCGCGGGCGGAAGTCCACACGCCCGGGTGCCAACGGCGTCGTCGAACTCTCGCCGTTTGACTTCTTGGACCGGCTGGCCGATCTCGTGCCGCCGCCGCGGAAGCACCGGCATCGCTATCACGGGGTGTTCGCCCCGAATCACAAGCTCAGGTCCGCCGTCACGGCCCATGACAAAAGGGAATGTCGGCAAGCGGCGCGATGCCGCGACCGGTCGGCATGCGGTCAACGGACATGCGGCGGGCGGAGATGCCACCGGCGACTGCTGCGGCTCATGCGACAAACCACCCTCCCACGACACCTCGCGACGCCAAAGGCCAACCTCATTGCTCGGGTGGGCGAGGAGTTTCCTGTTGCGTGCCCGGGGTGTGGTGGCGACATCCGGCTCATCGCGTTCAGACTGCTTTCCGAGTGCGAAACCATCCCTGGCCTTCGCACTCTTGGCAACTTCCGGTTGCTGCGGACTTCCTGTCCGCGATCCGGGGCCGATCCGGAAGATCCTGACACCTCGGCGAACCGCTCGAACCACCGCCCGTCTCTCCCGCCCGTGGCCCACCGACCG
>JBBAVS010000200.1:0-5088 GCA_040397585.1 Pirellulales bacterium | reverse complement strand
GGCAACTTCGTCGGCCTGCGCCCCGTCAAGCTGGAAGACAGCACCTTCTACGTCGACCCGCAGGGGCTGGCTTTCACGCCCGCGATCATCAACGAGGCGGAATACAACGCCATCGTCCTCAAGACGGTGACGAGCACCTATCCGCAGGTGATCTACGCCGAGGCGACGAACCCCAACGCGACGTTCAAGGTCTACCCCGTGCCGACGCAGGCGCTGACGTGGCACTTCATCTCCGTGCTGGAGCTGGCGCAGCCGGCGTCGCTCGGCACGGATTTGGTCTTCCCGCCCGGCTATTTGCGCGCGTTTCGCTACAACCTGGCCTGCGAGCTGGCCCCCGAGTTTGGCGTTGAGGCGTCGCCGGAAGTCAAGCGCATCGCCATGACGTCCAAGCGCAACCTGAAGCGGATCAACAACCCGAACGACTTGATGGCCATGCCGGGCGGCATCATGGGCGTGCCCGGCCGTTACAACATCTACACCAACCAGCCGAACTGACGTGAAGAGCCCCATTCTAGGAAGCAGCTATGTGATCCGCAGCCCGAACGCGGCTGACAATCGCATGGTCAACCTCTACCCCGAGGTGGTGGCCGAGGGCGGGCTGGAGGCGGCCTATCTCCAGCGCGCGCCGGGGCTGAAGTTCTTGTCGACCGTCGGCACCGGCCCCATCCAAGGACTGTGGTCAAACGGCAACATTGGCTATGTGGTTTCCGGGCAACAGTTCTATTCGGTGACGGCCGCCGGCGTCCCGACGCTCATCGGCACCGTCACCAATACCGGCCCCGTCTCCATGGCGGACAACGGCACGCAGCTGTTCATCGCGGCCGACCCGAAGGGCTACATCTACAACTTCGACACGGGCGTGCTGGCAGAGATTACCGACGAGGACTTCGCCGGATCCAGCACGGTCGCGTATCTGGACGGCTACTTCGTCTTCTCAGAGCCCAACTCGCAACGCATTTGGGTCACGACGCTGTTCGACGGCCAGAGCGTCGACCCGCTCGACTTTGCCAGCGCCGAGGGCGCGCCGGACGACGTGGTCGGTCTGGTGGCCAACCACCGCGAGGTGTGGGTTTTCGGCACCAACTCGACCGAGGTCTGGTATAACTCCGGTGACGCCGACTTCCCGCTGGCCCGCATCCAGGGGGCCTACAACGAGGTCGGCTGCGTCGCCCCCAACTCGATCGCCAAGCTGGACAACAGCATCGTCTGGCTCGGGCAGGACGCACGCGGTCGTGGCATCGTCTATCGCGCCAATGGCTACCGGGCGCAGCGCATCTCGACGCACGCCGTCGAGTTCGCCATCCAAAGCTATGCCGACATGACGGACGCGGTGGCCTACTCCTACCAACAGGACGGCCACGAGTTCTACGTCCTCAACTTCCCGCTGGCCGACACGACGTGGGTTTTCGACGCCTCGACCGCGGCGTGGCACGAGCGGCGTGGGCTGCTCAACGGGGTGTTCACGCGCCACAGGTCCAACTGCTTCGTCAACTTCAACGGCTTGCTGATCGTCGGCGACTACGAAAACGGCAACCTCTACGAGCTGGACCTTGACACCTACGCCGACAACGGCGCGGTGCAGAAGTGGCTGCGCCGTTGGCGCGCGCTGCCGACCGGGGCCAACGACTTCAAGCGCACGGCGCACCACGCGCTCCAGCTGGTGTGCGAGACGGGCGTGGGCCTGCCCGGCCGCATCAGCGACGTCCCGCTGCTCGTCGAGATCGGCATAGACCTGCTGGTGTCGACGAACGTCTCGCTGTTCGTCAACCTTGACACGGTGCCCGACGCCGATCCGCAGATCATGCTGCGCTGGTCCGACGACGGCGGCCACACCTGGTCGTCGGAACACTGGCGCTCGATGGGGCCGATCGGCCAGTCACAGACGCGCGTCATCTGGCGCCGGCTGGGCATGACCGACAAGCTGCGCGACCGCGTCTACGAGGTGTCCGGCACCGCAGCGGTCAAGGTGGCGATCATGGGGGCCGAGCTGACGGTGAGCGGCACCAATGGCTGACATCACCTCGATCCCCGCCGCGCAGGTGCCGTTGCTGGAGCCCGACAGCCGCGTCATGTCGCGCGAGTGGTATCGGTTCCTGTTCAACCAGTTCGGCCAGACCGGCGGCGGCACGACCGACATCTCCATCAGCGACCTTGCGCTGGCGCCGTTCAGCGACGCCGAGACGGAAGCGACGCTGGACCTGCTGCGCGCCGACGTGCAGGGCCTGCTGTCCGCCCCGCCGACCTACCGCCCGGTCCCGCGCCGCGCGGCGTTTGCCAACAGCGCCACGCAAACTGCGGCAGCCAGCACAGCTACGGCGGTGACGTTCAACACTACGATCTTTACGAACGGCGTCGATCTGGCGTCATCTTCGCAAGTGTCGCCCGGGCAAGCTGGCGACTATCTCGTCAACTACCGGGTGCAGCTCGACAAGACGTCCGGCGGCGACAGCCCTGCATGGGTGTGGCTGCGCAAGAACGGCGTCGACCTGGCCAACACGACGGCGCACTGGCACGTCAAGGGCAACAATGCCGAAGCGTTGCTCTCTACCGGCGTCCTGCTCCAGTTGGCGCAAACGGACTATTTGCAACTGATGTGGGCAACGACGGACGTCAATGTTATCCTGCTTGCTCCTCCGGCTACCGCTTATTCGCCTGCTGGCCCGTCGGCGCTTTTGAACATCATACAGGTTGACCCATGACCGTATTCCTCTCGCCCCTCGCCGGCGCTGGCCAACAGTTCCTTGACAACTCCGGCAACCCGCTGACCGGCGGGCTGCTCTACACCTACGCGGCGGGCACGACGACGCCGCAGACCACCTACACGACAGCGGTCGGCACCACGCCGCACTCGAACCCGATCATCCTAGACGCGGCGGGGCGGCCCGAGAGCGAGGTCTGGCTGACGGGCGGCGTCGCCTACAAGTTCTTGCTGCGCGACAACGTCGGCGCGTTGATCGGCACCTACGACGACCTCTACGGCATCAACGACGTGAGCGCCACGAACGTGCCGTGGGTTGACGTCACCGGCACGCCGACCACGCTGGCGGGCTACGGCATCACCAACGGCCTGAGCACCACCGTCGCCGCCTCGACCTACGCCCCGATCGCCGACGCGGCGCTGACGGGCACGACGACGGTCCAGGACGGCGCGTCGCCTACGCCCGCGTCGCACCGGGCAGGCTACGTCGACGTCCCGCAGAATTTGAAGGCCGTCAACTACGCGCTGGTGCTGGCCGACCGCGGCAAGTCCGTGGTCATGAACGGCACGTCGCTGACGCTGACGATCCCGGCCAACGCCTCGGTGGCGTTCCCGATCGGCGCGGCCATCGTCGTCATCAACGTCAACTCGTCGGCGCTGTCCGTGGCCATCACGTCCGACACCCTGACGCTGGTCAACTCGACGACGACCGGCACGCGCACGGTGGCGCAGAACGGCATGGCCACCTTGGTCAAGGTCGGCACGACGTCGTGGATCATCGCCGGGCTCGGTGTGACCTGATGACCGGCATCATCGCCGTCATGGCAGGCCTGAGCGCGCAGTCCTCGCCCAACCTCACGATCCGCGACTTCTCGTCGGGGTCCGGCACGGTCACGATCCCGGCCGGGCAGGCCAGCGTCGTCATTCAGGCGTGGGGCGGCGGCGGCGGCGGCGGGCGCGGCACGGCCACGCCGTTCGACGGCGAGGTCGACGGTGGCGGCGGTGGTGGTGGCGGCTACAGCAAGGTCACACTGGCCTTGACCGGCGCCGACACGGGCAAGACGATCCTCTACAGCGTCGGCGCGGGCGCCGCCGGGTCCAACACGACCGACCCCGGCAACACGGGCGGCACGTCGACGGTGTCCAGCGGAACAAAGATCTTGACGTCGCTGATCGCCAACGGCGGCATGGGCGGCACGTCCAACGGCACCGAAATCCAAGGCGACGGGGGCACGGCCTCGGGCGGCGACACCAACACGACGGGCAACGGCAGCGCGCTCTACACGTCCGAGGGCGCGATTGCCCGCGCGGGCGACGCGGGCCTGAGCGCCGGCGGCGGCGGGGACGGTAGCGCCTTCTTCGTCGGCGGCGTGCAGGGCGACCCTGGCCAACCCGGCCGCGTCCGTTTCGTCTTCTCGACATAAGGAAAGCAGCATGGCCGTCTACGTTCGCGTCCTCATCCCCTCCAAGACCGCCGAGAGCGCGCAGACGACGCAATACACGTCGACCGCGGTGACGACGATCATCGACAAGTTCACGGCCACCAACTACAGTTCGTCGGCCGCGACGCTGTCGGTCAACCTCGTCGCGTCGCTCGACAACCCGAGCAACGCCAACCTGATCGTCAAGACCGTGACCTTGCAGCCCGGCCAGACCTACCTGTTCCCCGAGCTGATCGGCCACGTCCTGCTCAACGGCGGCACCATCTCGACGCTGGCCAGTGCCAGCACCGCCATCAACATCCGCGCCAGCGGGAGGACCATCTCGTGATCAACACCCTGAAAGACCACTTCGTGAACCAGCTCGACCTGCCCGACGCGGTGATCGACTGGCTGCTGGACCTGTGGGAAGTCATCCAGGTCTTCGACGACATCGAGGACAAGGACCCGGTCGACTACGCCAGCGCCATGCCGGCGCTGTGGGCGGCGCTCGTGTCCATGCCGTCCAACCCGTTCTTCTCGGCCCACACCGCCGCGCTCCAGTCGGCCGTGGCGACGGCGATCCTGAAGTGGCACGCCGCCAACGTCGCCGAGGCGGCGGGCAAGGCCGACGAGCGGTCGTTCATCTGGCGCGCGGCCTACTACGATGTGGTGCTGCTGGCCGTCCTGCTCTGCCACGGCCACGCCGAGGCCCTGCGTCTGGCCCCCACCGTCATGCTGATGTATGGTGAGCCGTTCGCGCGCTACCGCGAGGAGTTTCCTGATGCCTGATCCGATTACGGCTACCGTAGGCACCGCCGTCGCGGGCGGTATCGGCGCGGCAAACCAGTCGCGCGCCTCGCGCCGCGCGGCCGACGCGCAGGTGCAGTCGGCTGCCGAGGCCGCTCGCCTCCAGCGCGAGATGTTCGACCGTCAGGTGCAGCTGCAAGAGCCGTTCCGGCAGGGCGGCAT
>JBBAVS010000199.1:0-5119 GCA_040397585.1 Pirellulales bacterium | reverse complement strand
CTGCACAGGACTTCAAGTCGGGGCCATGCACCACAGCTTGAAAACCTGCGGCCACCTGTCCGAAGTGGGTGCAGGTTTTCAACCTGCACAGGACTTCAAGTCGGGGCCATGCACCACAGCTTGAAAACCTGCGGCCACTGGTTCACTTGCGGAACTGGCCGCCGTCGAGGCCGTGCCCCTTCATGAGCCGGTAGAGCGTGCCCCGCGGCAGCCGAGCCTCGCGGGCGGCCGCCGACACGTCGCCGAGATGCCGCGTGAGCAGATCGGTGAGGAACTGCTTCTCGAACCGGGCCACGTGCTCGGCCCGCTGGGCGAAGAAGCCGACGGCGCCCGCCTCGGCCCCGACCGCGCGGCCCGCGGCGCTCACGACCTCGTCGGGCAGGTCATCGATGCCCGCCACTGGCGACCGCGTCATCGCGATCGCCCTCCGGACCACGTTCTGCAGTTCGCGGACGTTGCCCGGCCAGTGGTAGCCCTTGAGCACCTGGTAGACGTCGGTGGACAGGCCGCCCACATGCCGCCCCATCTCCGCCGCCGCCTTGTTGGCGAAGTGCTCCGCGAGCAGGCCGATGTCGTCGCCCCGCGTCCGCAGCGGCGGCAGGTCGATCCGCACCACGTTGATCCGGTAGAAGAGGTCGCGGCGAAACTCGCCGCGCTGCAGCATCTGGTCGATCTCGCGGGAGGTGGCGGCGACCACCCGGACGTCCACCGGGTTCTCCTGCCGGGCCCCCACCCGCCGCACCCGCCGCTCCTGGAGCACGCGCAGCAGCTTCGCCTGCAGCGGCAGCGGCAGTTCCCCCACCTCGTCGAGGAACAGCGTGCCACCGTCGGCAAACTCCACGAGCCCCATCCGGCGGGCATCGGCCCCCGTGAAGGCGCCTCGCTCATGGCCGAAGAGCTCGCTCTCGATCAGGGCGTCGGGGATCGCTCCGCAGTCCACGGGCACGAACGGCCCCTCCGCCCGGCGGCTGCGGGCATGGATCGCCCGGGCGACGAGCTCCTTGCCGGTGCCCGTCTCGCCGGTCACCAGCACGTCGACGGAACTGGTGGCCACACGGTCGATGATCGAATACACCTGCTGCATCGCCCCGCTCTCGCCGAGAAACTCGGCGAACGAATAGGGCCGTTCCACCGCCCGGCGGAGCACCGCCTCCTGAGCCCGCCGCCGCGACGTCACGAGCAGCTTCTCGAGCGCGTCCTCGAGGTCGCTCTCGACGAGGGCGATGTCGAGGTAGTCGCCGGCGCCCGCATTCAGGCAGGCGCGGGCAGTCTCCACGCTCGGCTTGGGATCGATCACCACCATCGGCAGCTGCGGGTCGGCCTTGCGGAGCGCCGCGTAGAGGACGTCGGCCGTCGGTCCGGACCGGGCCGTGACCACGCCGAGATCCCAAGAGTCACGGGCGAGCGTAGCGAGCGCCGCCTCCAGCGAGATCTCCACCCGCACCTCGAGCGGCTGCAGCCGAGCCACCAGCCGCGCATAGGGCAGGGCGGCAGCGCCGGCGGAGTCGACGATGATGATGCGGGGCTGCTGCACGAAACCGAGCCTTGGGCGCCTGCGGCCGCCAACCGTCGCGCCTGACGGGCCAAGTATGCAACCGGACGTCGCGCCCGGCAACCGCCGGCGCGGCTTTCACCCGCAGGGGGCTCTGGTACATTCGACCCAGGGTTGATTCGGCTTTTTTTCGCGGCCTCCGGAGCCTTCTCGCACATGGCGATCGATACCTACGCTCCCTGTCCCGGCGGCACCGGCAAGAAGATCAAGTTCTGCTGCGCCGATCTCGTCGGTGACCTCGAGCAGCTCGACACGCTCGTGGAGGGTGATCAGATTTCGGCCGCCCTCGACCAGGTGAAGCGGCTGGAGGAGAAGCATCCCGGCCGGGCCTGCCTGCTGGCGACGCGAACGAAGCTCGAACTGGCCTCGAAGCGGTATGCCGAGGCGGCGGTGAGCAGCCGGGCGTTTCTCGATGCCTTTCCGGAGAATCCGCTGGCCCTCGGCCACGCCGCGATCACCGACGCCCTCGCGGGCCGCGTTCAGGAGGCCGCCGCCTCGTTCGACAAGGCCCGTGCCGCGGCTGCCGCCGCCGGCCAGGAGGCTGCGGCGGAGCTCGTGAGGATCGCCGCCACGCTCGTGCAGGCCGCGGCCCAGCTCGGCCACGTGGGCTTCGCCCAGGGAATCGTCGACTGGCTCGGCGACTCGGGGCTCGGCACCGACGAGGAGCGGCGGCTGCTGGCGGCGATCGTGGGCTCGTCGGGAGTGCCGGCCGCCCTCCGCACCCGGATGCGGCTGGAGCCGCTCGAGGGCGACTCCCCTTGGCGGCCCGAGTTCGACATGGCCCTCGATCACGCCCGGCACTGGCGGCTCTCGAAGGCGCTCACGGCATTCCGCAGTCTCAAGGGCGTGGCGGGCGACTCCCGACCGCTGTTCACGAACATCGCCGTGCTCTGCGAGATGCTCGCCCGTCCCGTCGAGGCGTCGGAGGCGTGGCTGGAAGTGGCGCGGATGGCCGACACCTCCGCCGACGACGCCGTCGAGATGACCGGCCGGGCGATCGCGCTCGAAACCGAAGCCGACCCGGATCGCTCCCCTCTGGTGCGGTTCGCCAGCCGGATCGCTCCGCTGGCGGTGCCGACGGGGGAGGAGGGAAGTGCCGCCATCGACCTGCTCGAGGACAAGCTCCGCCACGCGGGCCGCTTCGACCACGCCGCCTTCGACCGCGGTCAGTGGGTCTCGCGAGGCGCGGCGCCGCCGCGGTCGGCCTGGCGGGTGTACGACGACGCCGCCCCGTCCCGGCTGCTGGCCACGCTGCTGATCTTCGGCCGCCAGACCGATCGCGAGCCCGAGGCGGTGCTCCAAGGCTTCGCGCCCGACGTCGAGCAGGCCAGGCCCGCGGTCGAGGCCACGCTCGGGTGCACGTTCGGCGCTGAGGTCACCACCGAATCGATGCCGGCGGTCTCGCCGACGAACTGGCTGATGGGCGCGCAGTTCCGCATGCAGCCCCCCACGTCGGCGCCGCCCCCCGCGCCGGCCGGGCAGCCTTCCTTCTTCGACGCGTTCCTCGACGAACAGCGGGAGGCGCTCTGGGACCGATTCCTCGCCGTCTGGCCCGACACACCCCTCCCGGAGCTCCTCGGCAAGACGCCCCGAGAGGCGCTCGGCGACGCCCAGGGAGCCCGCCGGGTCGCGGCGCTCGTGGACGAGGGGGAGGCGACCTCCCGGCGGCCCGACGCCTCCGCGGCGTGGACAGCCGTGCGGGAACGGCTCGGCATCAAGCCGCCGCCGTCGATCGAGTCAATGAAACCGTTTGACGAGGGCGTGCCACCGCTGCGCTGGCATCGGCTCGACATGGCCCGGCTGCCGATCGACGATCTCCGCGGCGTGCTGGTGACCGCGGTCGATGCGGGCTTCGACAAGGCCGCGGGCCTGGCGGCCGAGGCGCTCGCCGCCCGACCCGATGCCACGCCGGCCGATCGCTGGGAGGCGCTGGGCGTGCTCGAAGAGCGGGCCCCGTCGAGCGTCCGCAAGCTGGAGCTGATCGCCGAACTCCGCACGATCGCCAAGACGCTCAAGGCCAACGACGGCATGCTCGACGTGGCGGAGCTCCGCGTGCGCATGCAGCGGGGCGACGAGGCCGACGTGGTGCGACTGCTCGAGCACGTGCGCCGCGAGCACGGCCGCGACCAGCAGGTGATCCAGGCCTTCGCGGAAGTGCTGATGGAGGCGGGCGTGGACCTCTCGGCCCTCGCCGGCCGGGCGGCTCCAGGCGCCGCCGGTCCCGCTGGTGCCGGCGCGATTCCCGCGGCGGCGCCTGCGGCCGAAGCGGGCAAGCTCTGGACGCCGGGCGGCGAATCGTCCGCGGCGGGTGGCGGCGAGAAGAAGGTCATCTGGACGCCGAACTGACCGCCCATGAGAGCTGCGGCCTCCGACGTCGCGGCGATGCAGCGGGCCCTCGAGCTCGCGGCGCGGGGCCGCGGCTTCGTGGAGCCGAACCCCCAGGTCGGCGCGGTCGTCGTGCAGGACGGCGTGATCGTCGGCGAGGGCTGGCACGAGCGATTCGGCGGACCGCATGCCGAAGTCGCGGCGCTGTGTGACGCCGGCGCCGCGGCCCGCGGCGCGACCCTGTTCGTGACCCTCGAGCCCTGCTGCCACCATGGCAAGACACCCCCCTGCACCGAGGCGATCCGGGCCGCGGGGATCGCCCGCGTGGTGGTGGCCGCGGGTGACCCGTTTCCAGCGGTCGCCGGCCGCGGCATCGAGACGCTGCGGGCCGCCGGGATCGAGGTCGAGATCGGTCTGCTGGCGGCCGAGGCCGAACGGCTCACGGCCCCGTTCCGGACGCTCGTCACACAGCGCCGCCCCTGGGTGATCGCCAAATGGGCGATGAGCCTCGACGGCCGGCTCGCGGCCGCGCCGGGGCAGGACCGCTGGATCTCGTCGCCCGCCTCCCGCGAGCTCGTCCACGACCTGCGGAGCCGCATTGACGCGATCGCCGTCGGCATCGGCACGGCGCTCGCCGACGATCCGCTGCTCACCGCCAGGCCCGCGGCGGGCTCGGCGGCCGGACCGCGGCAGCCGCTGCGGATCGTGCTCGACGGCGGCGGCCGGCTCCCGCCCACCAGCCACCTCGTGCGGACGGCGCGGCAGTGGCCCGTGCTGGTCGCCGTGGGCCCGCAGGCGCCGCCCGACCGGCTCACGGCGCTCGCCGCCGCGGGCTGCGAGGTGTGGCCGTGCGAAGCCGCCGACGCGGCGGCCCGCACCGCCGCGCTGCTCGCCGAGCTGGGCCGCCGCCGGCTGACGAACCTACTCGTGGAAGGGGGGCCGACGCTGCTGGCCTCCCTGTTCGCAGCCGATCAGATCGACGAGGCCTGGGTCTTCGTCGCGCCGCGGATCCTCGGCGGCACGGCGGCCGGCCCGCCGGCGCTTGCAGACGTGCCTCGGCTCGCCGTCGAGGATGTGGCATTTCCCGGCGGCGACGTCCTGATCCGCGGCACGATCACCCGGCCGCAGATGCCACCCCGCGCTGCGACACACCGGATCATTGATTGTGCAGGTTGAAAACCTGCACCCACTTCGGATCACCCACTTCGGATCACCCACTTCGGATCACCCACTTCGGATCAC
>JBBAVS010000198.1:0-5157 GCA_040397585.1 Pirellulales bacterium | reverse complement strand
AACCTGCGGCCACTTTCAGACCTGGACTCACCGCAGGTTAAAAACCTGCGGCCACGTTCCACTGATTGCAAACCCCGGGGCCCTTACCCGCCGGTGAGCAGGCGGCGAAGCTCCGCCTCGTCGATCACGGGCACGCCCAGCTTCTTCGCCGTCGCCAGCTTGCTGCCGGCCTCCTCGCCGGCGACGAGGTAGTCGGTCTTCTTCGAGACGCTCGACGACGCCCGGCCGCCCGCCTTGCGGATTGCCTGCTCCGCTTCCTGCCGCGAGAAGCCCGCGAGCGTGCCGGTCACCACGAGCGTCTTGCCAGTGAGCGGCCCGCCCGCCACGCGATCGGCCTCGGGCACGTCGAGCCGCACGCCCGCGGCGCGGAGGCCGGCGATCGTGCGGCGGCCGTAGTCGCCCTGCAGCCACTCGTGCACGCTCGCCGCGATGATCTCGCCGATCTCGGGCACGCTCGCGAGCTCCTCGGCCGAGGCAGCCTGGAGCGCCTCGATCGTCGGAAACCGTTCGCTGAGGAGCGTGGCCACACGGGGGCCGACGTGCCGGATGCCGAGGGCGTTGAGCACGCGGACGAGGCCACGCGACCGGCTCGCGGCGATCTGCTCCACGAGGGCGGCGGCCGACTTCTTCCCCATCCGTTCCAGCGGCTCGAGCTGCTCTGCCGTGAGCGCGTAGAGGTCGGCGTAGTCCTTCACCAGGTCCGTCGCGACGAGCTGCTCCACGAGCTTGTCGCCGAGCCCCTCGATGTCCATCGCCCCCCGCGACGCGAAGAACCTCAGCCGTTCGCGACACCGCGCCGGGCAGATCACGTTGGGGCAGCGGATGTAGACGCCGTCTTCGTCCTTGACCACCGCGGTGCCGCACTCGGGGCACTCCGTGGGAAACTCCCACGACCGCAGCCGCCCCTTCCGCAGGTGTTTCTCCACGCGGACCACGTGCGGAATCACCTTGCCCGCCTTCTCCACCACGAGCACGTCGCCGATCCGGATGTCCTTGCGGGCGATCTCGTCGGCGTTGTGGAGGCTCGCCCGGCGGACGACCGTGCCGGCGAGCTCCACCGGCTCGAGGTCGGCCACCGGCGTGATCGTGCCGCCGCGGCCCACCTGCACGCGGATGTCGGCGAGCGTGGTCGTGGCCTCGAACTTCTCGAACTTCCAGGCGATCGCCCACCGCGGGCTCTTGGCCGTCGCCCCGAGGATCCGCCGCTGGTCGAAGCGGTTGACCTTCACCACGAAGCCGTCGACCTCGAAGTCGAGATCGTGGAGCTCTTCGATGAGCGCGGTGCCCCGCTCCACGAGCGCGTCGAGCGATCCGAACACCTGCGTGCCGGGGGCGACCGGCAGGCCCGCCTCGACCGCCCAGGCGAGCAGGTCGGTCTGCGAGGCCGCACCGAGGCCGGTGGCGTCGCCCACGCCGTGGCAGAAGAACCGCAGCGGTCGCCGGGCGCACTCCCGCGGGTCGAGGAGCCGGATGCTGCCCGCCGCCACGTTCCGCGTGTTGGCGAACGCCGGCAGGCCCTCCTGCGCCTGCGTCTCGTTGAGGGCCACGAGATCGGAGTTGGTCATGTAGACCTCACCCCGGACCTCGATCGACTCCGGCGGCGCGGAGAGCGCGAGCACGAGCGGCACGCCGTGGATCGTGCGGACGTTGTGCGTGACGTCGTCGCCGGTGACGCCGTTGCCCCGCGTCGCCGCCAGCGCGAGCCTGCCCGAGCCGTAGGTCAGCGACATCGCCACGCCGTCGATCTTGAGCTCGAGCACCCACTCGACGGGCTCGGTGTGGCCGGCGTCGGCGAGCAGCTTCTCGACCCGCTTGCCCCAGGCGGCCAGATCGTCGGCGCCGTAGGTGTTGTCGATCGACATCATCGGCACCCGGTGCCGCACCGGCTGCAGCTCCGGCACCGGCTCGTCGCCCACCCGCTGCGTGGGGCTGTCGGGCGTGACGAGCTCGGGGTGCTTCGCCTCGAGGTCGCGGAGCTCGTCCACGAGCCGGTCGTAGTCGCGGTCGCTGATCTCTGGCGCCGCCTCGACGTAATACCTCCGGTCGTGCCGCCGGATCTCCTCGCGGAGCTTCGCGATCCTCGACGCGGCGGACGCGGTCACGGCCGGCTCGTCCCGCTGTCACCCGACTGGCCGGCGGCCCTCCGCTCCGCGTCGCGGGCGGCACGAATCCGCTCCCCTTCGATGTGGTCGAGCCCCACCGCCCCGACCGTGGCGATCGCGAGCACCACCAGCTCGCCCACGAGGATCGACGTGCCGTGGCGATCCATCAGCCGCTGGAGCGGGTGCGGCTCCTCCCGCGAGGTCTCGGGCCGCACGCCCCGCAGCACGGAAACACAAAAGCTCGCCGCCGTGATCGTGAACGCGAAGCCCACGATGCCGAGCAGCGGATAGAAGAGGTTACGACGCGGGCGGGACATGGGCGGCTCCGAGAAACCGCCGGAGTATACGCCTGCTGGGGCAGCGAGGGACTGGCCGCACTCCTCTCGCTCCACGTGAGCCGCCCGACGACGCCCGTTGCTGGCCCGGCACGCGCCCGTCTGGACCAGGAGCCGGCCCGGCTGACGCCGGGTCGGCTCCTGGATTTCCAATCGGACAAAGCGACTCGCGTCCTTACTGGCCGAGCCTCGAGACCGTCTCGATCATCGGCCTCACGATCGTCCCGAGCACGTCACCGACACCGTCGAGGCCGAGAACCGTGTCGGCCGTCGAGCGGACCGCGGGCAGGTTTTCCCCCACCATCGTCCGCACCGCGGCCTTCTGCTCCGGCGAGAAGGATGCGGTCGTCGTCTGCGCGGTCTTCAATGTGTCGCCGAGGTCGTTCAGCGTCGGAAGTGCCGCTCTGGCCGTCGTCGCGTCGGTCACACCCGCCAGGGTCTCCGAAAGCCGACCGAACCAGCCGGTCGCCACCTCCCGAAATCGGACCACTTCCTCGGACTCACCCGTGACCACGGCCTTCTCCTCCATGACCGCCGGCTTCTGAGTGTCGGTCACGACGGTCTCCTGACGATCGACCACCGCGGTCCGGCTCTCGACAGTCGATACCACCGGCTCACGCCGCCGCTCCTCCTTCACCACCGGGGCGGGCTCCTTCACCACCGGGGCGGGCTCCTTGATCACCACCTCACGGGTCACCATCGGCTTCTCGATGATTTTTTCGACAACGGTCTTTGTTTCCACTTCTTTCGGGTTCATCCCGCCACCGAACCAGCCGCCGGCGAGGCCCAGGAGCGGAGCAGCCAGCCAGGGCAACAAAGATTGCTTCGCGGGCGCGCCATCCAGGCCGCGGGCCCCCGCGATGCCCGGCTTTCCCTCGTGGCCATCACGGCCCGCAATCCCATCCTTGCCGTGCCCGCCGGGCTCGCCCTTCGGGCCCGCAGGTCCCGCCTCGCCGCGTTCGCCCTTCGGGCCAGCAGGGCCTGCCTCGCCGCGCTCACCCTTCGAGCCCGCAGGGCCGGGCTCGCCGCGCTCACCCTTCGAGCCCGCAGGGCCTGCCTCGCCGCGTGGGCCGATCGCACCGGCCACGGCCGCAGCGCCCGCGGCCGACCCAAACTTCTGCCAGAGATGAAGGTCGTGCCAGCGGCCGTGCGCCGCGTCCCACACCCAGAGGTGCCCGGACGAGGCGTCATAATAGGCCTCACCGGCTTCGGCGCGGGCGGGCAGACTGTGGCGGTCGTGAACGAGACCCATGATCGTGCGGACAGGCGGAAACTGTTCGATTCCCATCGGGAACTCCTTGATGGCATGCGGGAGAAATCAGGACGCGCGGTGGATCAGCACGCGGGCCGCATCCATCCAGCGAGCGGTCAAGGTATGAAGCGGCTGAAGCGGCCGCAACCATGAGGCGATTTTGAGCGGCGTGCACCGCACCGCACCGCCGGCCGGACGGTTTTCAGGCCGCCTGGGCGCGGGCCAGCAGGCTCGTCGCCGCAGCCACCACGTCGTCCACCGCGATGCCGTGCATCGCCAGCATGTCGGTCTTGCGGTCGCTCCACGTGGGCCGCAGCGGGGCCGCGGGCTCGACGCACACGTGCTGCCGGCCGTAGGGGCCGTTCCGCGAGCCCGGCACGGGGCCAAACAAGCCCACGCAGGGCGTGCCGACGGCGGCGGCCAGGTGGAGCGGGCCGGTGTCGCTGGAGATGAACACCCGCGCGAGCCGGGCGAGTTCACCGAGATCCTGAAGCGTGGTCTGCGGGGCGAGGATCGCGCCGCCCCGCGACTCCGCGACGATCTGTTCCGCGGCGGCCTTCTCCGAGTCGCCGGCCCACGTGACCACCGCCGGCATGCCGTTATGCCGGTGGAGCCCGCGGGCCACGGCGGCGAACCGCTCGGCCGGCCAGAGCTTCGACCGCCAGCCGGCGCCGGGGTTGATCACCGCCGGAGCGCCGCCGATCCGCTGCGCCTGGAGCCACTGCTGCATCCGCAGCCGGCTCACGGGCCAGTGCGGCATCCCGAACGCGGGCATGGTGGCGACCACGCCGAGCGGCGCGAGCAGGTCGCAGTTTCGCTCCACGACGTGGGCGAGCGTGGTGGTGACGGGGTGCGTGTAGCACAGCCAGGCATGCTCGCGCGACGCCGGCCGGGCGTGACCGATCCGCACCGGGGCGCCGGAGAGCCACGTGGCCACGCCGCTCTTGAGCAGGCCCTGGAGGTCGATGGCCACATCGGCGGAAAACGCCCTGAGCTGCCGCTGGAGCGAGACCACCTGCGCCGGCGACTTCAGCCAGCCGCGCGGCATGCGGAAGAGGTGATCGATGGCTGGATGGCCGGCCAGCACATCGGCGGCCCGCCCCTCGACCACCCAGCCGATCCGGCTGTCGGGAAAGGCTCGCTTGGCCGCCACGGCCACGGGCACTCCGTGGAGCACGTCGCCGATGGCGGAGAGCTTGACGATGACGATCGAGCGAGGTGCATGCATGGCCGAGTCCTTGGCCGCGTGTGACGCGGAAGAATCGTCCGCTGGCCACCTCCGACGCAAGGTCATTTTCTGGCCGGGAAGGCGGGGAAACAGGCGGGGATGCGGGAGGCACGCAGGGGGAAATGCTCGGCCCCGGGGGATCCCGCAGGTTGAAAACCTGCGGCCACTTGTCCGGAATGGGTGCCGGTTTGCAACCTGCACAAGAACCACCCTCGGCTCGGCCTCACCGCAGGTTGAAAA
>JBBAVS010000197.1:305-5208 GCA_040397585.1 Pirellulales bacterium | reverse complement strand
GCTGCCTGTGCAGGTTGAAAACCTGCACCCACGTGGGGCGAAGTGGCCGCGGGTCTTTAACCTGCACCGACGTGGGCGCCTGCGGCCTCCGCATCGAGCAGCAGCACGGCGTTTGCCTGCGCGACCCGGCCGGCCGGGATCGTGTCGTCGGCCGCGAGGAGCCGGGCGATCATCGGGGCCTTGCCCGCGCCGGTCGCCAGCCAGAGGATGCGTCGCGCGCGATCGAGGACTGGAAACGTGAGCGTCATCCGCCGCCTTCCCTGGTAGACACCGCAGATGGCCACGTCGCGGTCGCGGCATTCGACCGCAGGGTCGCCGGGCACGAGCGAGGCCGTGTGCCCGTCCGCGCCGATCCCGAGGTGGACAAGATCGAGCACCGGGGGGCGCCCGCACCAGGCTGCGAGCGTCCGCTCGTACTCCCGCGCTGCCTCCTCGGGGTCGGCGGCGGTCACCGGCATGGCGTGGATGTTGTCGGCCGGAATCGGAGCGCTCCCCGCCAGGCTCGCGTGCAGGTGGGTGAGGTTGCGGTCCGGGTCGCCGTCGGCCGCGAGCCGTTCGTCCACCTGAAACACATGCAGACTCGCCCAGGGAACGTCTTCGGCGGCGAGGGCCCGGAGCATTGCCCAGGGCGTTTTGCCGCCGCTCACCGCCATGAGAAACCGGCCGCGTGTGGCCACCGCGTCGCGGGCCGCAACGGCGATTAGGTGAGCGGCGGCGGCGGCCACCGCAGACTCGTCGGGAAACACGTCGGTCTGCATGGGGATGTCTCGGCTCAGGTGACGGCGTCGCGGCCGCCCGCGGCGGCGGCTCGATACCAGCGGATCAGGGCGTTGGTGGAACTGTCGTGGTGCAGCGTCGGCTCCGTTGCCGACTCGAGCTCCGGGATGATGCGGTTGGCGAGCACCTTCCCGAGCTCCACGCCCCACTGGTCGAACGGATTGACGCCCCAGATGCAGCCCTGGGTGAACACGCTGTGCTCGTAGAGGGCCACGAGACTGCCGAGCACGCGGGGCGTGAGCCGCTCGGCGAGGATCGTGGTGCTCGGCCGGTTGCCCGGAAACGTCTTGTGGGGCACGAGCCATTCAGGCACTCCCTCCGCCCGGACCTCCGCGGCCGTTTTCCCGAACGCCAGCGCCTCCGCCTGCGCGAACACGTTGGACATCAGCAGGTGGTGGTGCCGACCGAGCGGGTTGGTCGACCGCGCGAAGCCGATGAAGTCGCAGGGGATCAGCCGCGTGCCCTGGTGGATCAGCTGATAGAAGGAGTGCTGCCCGTTGGTGCCGGGCTCGCCCCAGAAGATCGGGCTCGTCTGGTAGTCGTCGATCGTCTGGCCGTCGAGCGTCACCCGCTTGCCGTTGGACTCCATCGTGAGCTGCTGGAGGTAGGCCGGGAACCGCTTCAGGTATTGGTCGTAGGGGAGGACGGCGATGGTATGGGCGTCGAGGAACGAGGTGTTCCAGACCGCGAGCAGCCCGTGCAGCACCGGCAGGTTGGCCGCCAACGGGGCGGTGCGGAAGTGGACGTCCATCGCGTGGAAGCCGGCGAGGAGCTCGCCGAACCGCTCCGGGCCGATCGCGAGCATGGTGGACAGCCCGATCGCCGAGTCCATCGAGTAGCGGCCCCCGACCCAGTCCCAGAAGCCGAACATGGCGGCGGTGTCGATGCCGAACGCGGTCACCTCGGCGGCGTTGGTGGAGACCGCCACGAAGTGCCGGGCCACCGCGGCCGGATCACCGAGTGAGGCCAGCAGCCAGTCCCGCGCGGTACGGGCATTGGCCATGGTCTCCTGGGTCGTGAAGGTCTTCGACGAGATCACGAACAGCGTCTCGGCTGGATCGAGATCACGGGTGGCCTCCGCGAAGTCGGTGCCGTCGACGTTGGAGACGAATCGGAAGGTGAGCCGGCGGTCGGACTCGGCACGGAGCGCCTCGTAGGCCATCACGGGGCCGAGGTCGGAGCCACCGATCCCCACATTGACGATCGCCCGGATCGGCCGGCCGGTGTGCCCCCTCCAGCCGCCGTCGCGGACCTGGCGGCAGAACGTCGCCATCCGCTCCAGCACCTCGTGGACGTCGGGCACGACATCGTGCCCATCGAGGAGGATCCGCTCGCCCCGCGGGGTCCGCAGGGCCACGTGCAGCACGGCGCGATGCTCGGTGACGTTGATCCGCTCGCCCGCGAACATCGCCGCGATCCGCTCGCGGAGGCCGCAGGCCTCGGCCAGCCCCACCAAGAGGCCGAGCGTTTCCGCCGACACTCGCTGCTTGGCGTAATCGACGTGCAAGCCGCAGGCGTCGAGCACCAGTCGGTCACCGCGACCGGGGTCGGCTGCGAACAGGTCGCGGAGATGCGTGTGGCGGAAGGCTGCCGCGTGCGCGGCAAGGTGCCGCCACGCGGGCAGGGATGACTGGCTCGGGGCATGCGGGGTCACGCTGCGGTCCCTCCGGCTCAGGTTGATTCACGCGTCGGCGGCGAAGCCGGCCGGCGACGGCGGGCAGGATACCCCTTGGCGGGCGTTTCTGAGGCCCACACCGAGATGGTGAGCCGTCCGCCACCGGCGATTTGGACCCCCGATCCAGGAAACGCCAAGGAAACAAGCCACTTTTCGCGAAAATGTGGTTGACGGCGGTTTTGGCACGCGACGTGCTTTTCATTTCGCTGCCGGCGAGTGGGTCATGGCGACCTGTCTGCCGGTGATCGGTGTTTGCTGACCCGCATGAGGAGGTGTGTTTCGTGACGGTGAATGCCGTTGGCCGAGCATCGTGAGACGTGGCTTTTTCCGGCTTAGAACGCCGGGGAAAGCGGCTTTCTCAGGTCTCGTCGCGGGTTCGGACGCGGTCCGACTCGGACGTTTCCCGAATGCCGGTGCCGACGGTGGTCTGACAAGCGGACGCCGCAGATGTCCCCGAGCGGGGGCGTGCTGGGGTACCGCGGGTTGGGCGGCTTACCGTGCCTTCAACGATCCGTTCACTCCCGATCCGTAGGTCGCCAAAGGTCGATTCGTCCGTAGGTCTGAGCAGGCTGTTTGCCGGAGTTTGTGGTGCTTTTTCTGGTCCTCAACCACGTCGAGGCGGTGTCGGTGACGAGGCTGATGGCCTGCGCCATGCCCGCCGCATCGGCCCGTGAAGCCGCCGCCTTGGCCCGTGCAGCCCGGGGCACCTGGGGCGGCCGGGACCTCGGCCTTCGCCCGGCACCGACTCACCAAAATGGTGAGACGATCACCAGGATGGTGATCACCAACCTGGTGAGGCCGGACGCGAGACAAAAACGGGCGAAAACACCGGGAAAAACGCCTTTTTCGGCCCGCCAGGCCGTCCGGAGGGCATCGCCGCCCCTCCTCGGGCCCTTGATGGCCCCATCGCACATTCCGCCCGTTCGTTCGCGGTCGGAACTGGTTCCGCTTGGACCCCCAGGCAGAGCCTCGTTCGTTCGGTTTTGTCGTTCGTCAACCAATCCCAACCCCAGGGCTGGCAGGGAACGGTCGTTCGTCCCTGCCTGACCGCCTTTCTGAAAGGACTCAACCCATGTTCCGTACCATTGCTGTTCGTGCCTCTGGAGCGGTCGCCGTGATCGCCGCCGTTGCCTGCTGCACCGCCGTTTCTCGAGCCGAGACGGTGTCGCCCGTTTCCGGCCTCGTGCCGGCTGGCCAAGGCTTGGTGGAGACGTTGGGTGGGCCCAGTGGTCCCGCCCCGATGTCAGCCGCCGTTTCGGACGCCGTGATGCGTGCGCTGGCCGCCCGCTCCGACTCGGTCGGCTATCACTCCGGCCTGGGAAACCAGACGTTCGGCTCGCAGGTCGTTCGCCATGCTTCCGACATGGGATTTGGCTTCGAGCGGGTGCCGTTTGAATCGTTCCTCTCGGTCGCAGCGGCCCCGAACGGCGAGAACGTCGTTCGCACCTTCATCATCATCGAGAACGAGAAGTCGAAGGAGAGCGAATCGGCTCCGGGCAAGACTGCCGGCGACGACCTCGTCAATCGGTTCACGCAGGCGGCGGCAGGGGCCACCACCACGTCGGGCTCGGCGACGCTCTCGATCCTCCAGGTGCCCCCCACCTCGTCGTCGCTCGTGTTCACGAACGTCGTGCTGAAGGCGGGAGCCCCGTCGGCCGAGTGACCCGGCCCCGGCACACGATTTCTTCCGGCCGAAGGCCGAACGACCCCTCGGCCGGGATTGCGGTTGGCTGATTGGTTGATCAACGAACGAACGAAGGCCGCGCTGGCATCCGCCAGCGCGGCTTTTTTCGTGGACATCCTCCATTGGCGTGGTGGATCGTCCGCTTGAGCGGGGGCGGGGGGCGAGGGTTGAACTTGAAAGTGCGGATGCTAGTCTTCCGCCTGCGCAGATCGCGCAAGCCGGGGGCTCTGGGGTGTCTCTCCGCAGAGCACGACCCCCGGGTGTCCGTCCATCCAGGTCGTTCTTCGCCCAATCATCCATCAAGGGAGGTCTCCAGTGGCTCGCCGCACTATTCCGCCGGTTTCCCGTGTCCTTGGCGTCGTCGATCACGCCGATAGTCTCCCGAAGAAGGCCGATCTGGGAGATGCGTGGTACGACGAGGGGGCCGGAGTCCTCTGGATTTGGGACCATGAGAACCACACCTGGGTGGACGTGGGACGCTTCCACTCCGCGTCGCCGGGGCTGATTTCCAGCCTCTCTGAGGCGTTTGGATTCGGAGGGGGCTCTGCTGCCTCAGCTGGCTTGGCCACGGGCGGCGTTGGGCCCATGGGGCCGAAAGGGGAGCCGGGCGAGCGTGGCCTCGCTGGTCCTGCGGGAGCGGCCGGGAAGGACGGCGTGAACGGCAAGGACGGTGCGCCCGGGAAGCCGGGTGACCGCGGCCCGGCCGGCCCGGCGGGCGAGCGTGGCCTCGCTGGTCCTGCGGGAGCGGCCGGGAAGGACGGCGTGAA
>JBBAVS010000197.1:0-205 GCA_040397585.1 Pirellulales bacterium | reverse complement strand
CGGCAAGCCCGGCGAGCGTGGGCCCGCCGGCGAGCGCGGACTCCCTGGCCCGGCTGGCGTGGCCGGGAAGGACGGCAAGCCGGGGCTGCAGGGCCCCGCCGGTGCGAAGGGTGAGCGTGGCCTTCCTGGCGCGGCTGGCCCGGCTGGCGCGGCCGGCAAGGACGGGAAGCCTGGAGCGCAGGGGGCTGCTGGTGCGAAGGGCGAG
>JBBAVS010000196.1:0-5260 GCA_040397585.1 Pirellulales bacterium | reverse complement strand
TCCTCGACGATGTTCTTGATGCGGTTGCCGCGGACGCCGACGCAGGCACCGACGCAGTCGATCCGGTTGTCGGAGCTGATCACCGCCACCTTGCTGCGGTAGCCGGGCTCGCGGGCGATCGCCCGGATCTCGATCACCCCGTCGGCGATCTCGGGGATCTCCTGCTCGAACAGCCGCTGCACGAGCTGCGGGCGGATCCGCGAGAGGATGATCTTCACCCGGCTGCCGACCTTGCGGACCTCGAAGATCGTGCCCCGGATCCGCTCGTTGGCGTGGTACGACTCGCCGGGGATCTGCTCGCTCCGCGGCAGGATCGCCTCCTGGGTGCCGACCTGAACCGTGGCGGTGGCCCCCTCGAAGCGGGTCACCACGCCCGACACCATCTGGCCGACCTGCTCCTCGAACTCGTCGTGGATGGCGTCGCGCTCGGCTTCACGGATCTTCTGGATGATCACCTGCTTGGCCGTTTGGGCGCCGATCCGGCCGGAGAGTTCCGCGGTGTCGAGCGGCTGGCCGTCGTGCGTGCCGGTGACCTTGCCGCTCTCGCGGTCGATCTCGATCGTGACGACGGACGTCTCGCCGAACTGCCTCGACAGGGCCGTGATCAGCGCGGCCTCGATCGCCTGGAACACGATCTCCTTGTCGATGTTCTTGTCGCGATGGATCGCGTCGACGATGCGGAGGATTTCTTCGGGCTTCATGGGGTTCTCGGATGCCAACCGTGAAATGGCGGTGCCGGCACGGCCGACGCCATATCACGACATGGGCGCCGAAACACCCCGCATGCGTTCATGCGCCGGGCATTTGGAAGCGTATCCGCGAACCAGCAGCCATCCTCACGAGGAGCAACCCGGGAAAATTAAGCCGTTTACGGGGGACTGTCAAGGAGCGGCCGTCTTTCCCGGCCTCAGGCGGATGCCCGCCAGGTGCGGACGACCACCGAGCCCGACTGGCCCTGCGGAGTGACCGATGTGGAGATAAAGACGTCGCCCGCCGGGTCGCCCCGCCGTGCCGCCCGGATGCCGCAGGCCTCGTCGTCGGTCTCGTGGTTGAGAATCGGGAACAGCTCGCCGTGCCGGAGCGCCAGGATGCTCGCGACGCATTCGGCGAGTCCGCTGCCGCCACCAAGATTGCCGAAGTGGCTCTTGGCCGCCACCGTGGGCACCTCCCGGGCCGCGGAGCCGAGCACGTCGCGGATGCCCTCCGCCTCCTCGCGGTCGCCGGTGAGCGTGCTCGCCGCCGACGCGTGCACGTGGCCGAGGTCGGCCGGACGCACGCCGGCCATCTCGAGCGCCCTGCCCATGGCGAGCGCCACCGCCTCGCGGCGGCGGCCCAGGGCGGCGCGATCCGTCGAGCACCGCGCCGCGTGGCCGACGACCTCGCCGTGGATCGTGGCGCCGCGGGCGAGGGCGTGCGACAGTTCCTCGAGCACGAGCACCGCCGCCCCCTCGCCGAGCACCATCCCGCGCCGCCGGCGGTCGAAGGGACGGCTCCAGGTGGCGGGATCGTCGTCGCCCAGCGCCACCTGCTCACTCTGGATCGCATGCACGGTCTTCATCGGATGCACGCGGGTGCCCGTCGCCCCGACCACCATGATGTCGGCAGCGCCGCGCTTGATGGTCACGGCGGCTTCGCCCACGGCGAGGTGACCGCTGGCCTCGCGGAGCGTCAGCGAGTTGCTCGGGCCCCGCAGGTCGTTGTAGATGGCGATGTGGCTCGCGGGCATGTTGGGGAGATACTTGAGCAGCCACAGCGGCGTGATCTTCCCCATGCCGTCGGTGCCCCAGCGCTGGAAGTCGAACAGGCCGTCCGGACCCCGGCAGGTGGCGACCGCGGAGGTGAAGTCTTCCGGCATCGTGAGCATGTAGTCGGACCCGAACACGCAGCCGAACCGTTCGGGGGGATGGTGGGCGGCGGCATCGCCGCAGTGGTGCAGGGCCCGCTGGGCCGCGGCCACGGCCATCTGGCTCTCGCGGCACATCACCTTGCAGCCCTTGCGGATCGCCTTCTTCTTCTCCCCTTCGAGGGGACCGAAGTTGTCGATCTCGCCGGTGAACGCCCGGGCCTGGGCGGCGTGGCGGAGCGGGATGCCGCGGGCGTCGAAGGCATCAAGGGGGCCGATGCCGCTGCGGCCCTCGACGAGCGCCGTCCAATAGTCGTCGAGCGACAGCCCGAGCGGGCAGACGACGCCCAGGCCCGTGATCACCACCCGCCGTTCACCAGCTCCGCTCATGCGCTCATCCTGTGAGGTTCCGGCCCCGAGGGCCTCGGTCGTTGCCACTCGGCGTTCACTGGCCGCCGGCCAGCCGGGGTTCGACGACGATCACCACGTCGCACCGCTTGTCGTCGGTCAAGAGCGACACGGCCGCCACATTCTGCGCGGGCACCGGCCACGGCACCAACCCGAGCCCGATGAACAGCGTCTGATTGGCCGGCCAACGAAACCGCTCGCCCACCCGCACGGCCGCCACCTGCGGCACCTCGACCTGCACGCGTTGCTGGTTCACCGGGGAGGCGAGCGACACCTGGGCCATCCGTTCGAGCTGGTCGATGCGACAGCGGACGACCGCCTCCACCGCCGTGCGGTCGCGGGTCAGGAGCGGCTGGAGGTCGATCGCGAGGCCCTCGTCGCAGGTGGACGACTGCATCTGCCAGCCGGGCCAGACGTCGGGCCGCGGGGCGATGTCTTGCACGTAGGGCTGCCGGCGACCGCCGGCGAGCGTGGCGGGAAGGCCGTTCGCCGCGAGCACGGGGCCGGTCGGCAGCTCGTGGCAGTCCGACCGGGCGCGGAGCCGCGCGAGGATCGCGGCGGCGGTCTCGCGCGGGGCGATCCATGCCTGCACGCCGGGCGTGGCGGCCGGGATGGCGACCAGCGCCGGTCGGGCCTCGGATCGCCAGCCGGGACCGTCGAGCCCGAGCACCCGCACGCTGAATCGGTGCGGAGTGGCGGCTTCGTCCACGAACCGGCCCACGATCTCCTCCACCCGGGCCTGCATCTCCGGGCCGTGGAAGCAGGCCAGGCTCTGCCCGTCGGCGGAGAGCGACGCGGGGTTGTCGCCGTGCCAGGCGGGATAGCCGGTTTCCTGGAGGATCCAGTCGACCACGTGCCGCTGACTGCCCTCGCCCGCCTGCTTGACATACGCCGAGATGTCGTAGGTCTTCCAGACCTGGCCCGCCGTGGCCGGCATCTGGGCACGCGTGGCCGTGGGCAAGGCGAGCAGGCCGACCACGAACAGGCCTCGCAGCACGTGCTTCCCGAGCGGCGATCGATCCATGGGGATTCCTCTCGCCTGAGCCGCCGCCGCCCGCCGCTTGGGTCAGAGGCGGGCGAACACCAGGCTGGCGTTGTGGCCGCCGAATCCGAACGAGTTGCTCATCGCCACGTCCACCCGGGCGTCGCGGGCGACCTTCGGCACGTAGTCGAGGTCGCACTCGGGATCGGGCGTGTCGAGGTTGATCGTGGGCGTGATCACGCCGCGGTCGATCGTCAGGGCGCAGACCACGGCCTCGATGCCCCCGCTGGCGCCCAGCGTGTGGCCGAGGTTGCTCTTGGTGCTGGAGATCGCCAGCCGCTTCGCGTGGCCGCCGAACACCCGCTTCACGGCCTTGGTCTCGGCCACGTCGCCGAGCGGCGTGCTCGTGCCGTGGGCGTTGATGTAGTGCACGGCCTCGGGGCCGAGGCCCGAATCGACGAGGGCCATCGTCATCGCGTGCGCGCCGCCGCGGCCCTCCTCGTCGGGCTGCGTGATGTGGCCGGCGTCACCGCTGGCCCCGTAGCCCTTGAGCTCCGCGTAGATCCGGGCACCGCGCCGGCGGGCGTGCTCGAGTTCCTCGACGACGATCACGCCGGCTCCTTCGGCGAGGACGAAGCCGTCGCGGTCCGCGTCGAACGGCCGGCTGGCCTGCTGCGGCGCGTCGCCCCGGAACGAGAGGGCCCGCATGTTCTGGAAGCCCGCAAGGCCGATCGGCGTGAGCGCGGCCTCGCTGGCCCCGGTGATCATCACGTCGGCGTCGCCGTATTGGATCGCCCGCAGGGCGCTGCCGATCGAGTTGGCGGCGCTGGCGCAGGCGGTGGCGACCGCGAAGTTGGGGCCCTTGGCCCCGTAGAGAGCGGAGACATGGCCGCTCGCGGAGTTGACCATCAGCTTCGGGATGGTGAACGGCGAGACCTTGTCGATGCCCTTGTGGAGCATTCGCTCCTCCTGGGTCTCGAACTCCCAGAGGCCGCCGATGCCGGAGCCGATCACCACGCCGCAGCGGTAAGGCTCCTCCTTCGAGAAGTCGATCCCCGAGTCGGCAGCGGCATCCTTGGCGGCACCGATCGCAAACTGCGTGAAGCGGTCGAGCCGCTTGAGATCCTTCGTGCTGGCGATGTCCTCGATCTCGGGATCCCAGGGCACCTGCCCGCCGAACTGGACTCGGTAGCCAGAGACGTCGAACAGCGTGATCGGGCCGACGCCGCTCTCGCCGCGCACGATCCGATCCCAGAAGAGGTCCACGTTCCGGCCCAGGGAGGTCACCACTCCCACGCCGGTCACCACAGCCCGTCGCTTCATTCCGTCGCTCCGCCGTCCGTGCTTCGCGATCAGCCGATCACGACTGGTTCTTCTCGATGAACTCCACCGCCTGGCCGACCGTCTGGATCTTCTCGGCGGCGTCGTCCGGGATGTTGATCTCGAACTCTTCCTCGAGCTCCATCACCAGCTCGACCGTATCGAGCGAGTCGGCACCCAGGTCCTTGATGAACGAAGTCTCGGGCGTGATCTGTTCCTTGCTCACACCGAGTTGGGACGCGACGATGTCGATCACGCGCTCTTGAACTGAAGCCACCTTGTGAATCCTCCTGAGGCCCGGCTGCCGGCCGCGGTCGGGCGGCGAGCGGGGCAGGGCGGTCTGACGAAAAACGGCGGCAGCCCTCCGAGGCTGCGCACCTTGCCTGGGTTGTCGGGGAAGATATACCCGTTCCCGACCGCCAGTGTCCAGCCCGGGAAAACCCCGGGGGTGGCCCCGTTTGGAGGCCGCTCGGGGCTGCCCGTGCCCGTCGCCGGACGCTCGCTGCGGGCTCCGCCCTCCGCTCGCTCGGTGCTGACTCGCTTCGGCATCCCGCCTGCACTCGTCAGCAAACGCCGGCTCTCGGGCACGGGCAGCCCCTCGCTGAGTTCGGGTGGCGGGCAGCCCAATCGCGTGAGCGATGGGGACGGCGTTCCACGCCGGACGATCGTACCGCTTACGCGGTTACGCTTCCTGGCGGCTCGATCGC
>JBBAVS010000195.1:0-5320 GCA_040397585.1 Pirellulales bacterium | reverse complement strand
CCTGCGGCCACTTTTTCGGAACCTGCGGCCACTTTTCTTGGCCACCCTCACACCTCGTCACTCGGCGGAAACTGCCGACGATCGAGAATCGCCACCGCCACGCTGAGCAACACCACCACGAGGATCGCCACCGCCAGCAGCTGCACCCAGGGCGGCTGCGGATCGATAAGGAGCTGCACCTCCGTGGGGAGCTTCCGCTCCCAGCCCATCCACTCCACGAGCAGGCTGCGGAGCCGGAGGCTCACCGTCGCCTGGTTCACGATCGCCGGAATCACGCCGGCGAGATACTCCACCACGAGCGCCACGCCCACGCTCGCCACGAGGGCCCGCTTCGGCATGATCACCGCCGGCAGCGCGAACAGCGCCGCCCGGCCCGCGCACGACACCAGCACGAGCGCCACGAGGATCCGGCCGACCGGCCACGGGTCCACGACCGGCGTCACGGCCAGCGCGACGAACGTGGCCACGATCGCCACCGCCGACGTCCAGATCACCGCGGCGACGTAGGTGCCCAGCAGGAGCGAGCGGCGGCCGCCGGGCCGCACCGCCACGTGCACCCACGTGCCCCGCTCGAGCTCGTCGGCCACCGCCGGGCACATCGTGACCAAGAGGCCGAGCATGCAGACGGCCTCGGGGATGAGCGCGAAGAGCATCGCCACCATCAGGTCGCCGTCGAGCCGGCCGCGGGCGGCGCGGTCGGCGGCGATCATCACGGCCGCCGGGAAGAGAGCGCCGACTGCGGCCAGCGCGAGCCGCGGCCGGGTGAGCAGGCGGCGAAGCTGAAACGCCGCCACGGTCCAGACGCCCGACACCGCGGCGGTGACCGGGTCCGGCAGGGCGACGGCCTCGCGGGATGAACCCGTGGTCATGCCTTCACCCCGCGATGCAGCCGCACGAGCTGGCCGAAGATGCCCTCGAGCGAGCGGTCGGCCGGCACCACCTCGCTGATGCCGAGCCGCTCGTCCACCGCCTGCGGCACCGCCCGCTCCAGCACCGCCGACGGCTGCCGGGTGGCTACCACCACCAGGCCGTCTTCGATCCGCACGCCTTCCACGCCCTCGATGCCGCAGGCGATCTCTGCAAACCGCCGCGGCGCCCGGCAGCGGACCTTCACCTCCGCGGGCAGTGCATCCACGAGGCTGCGGATCTCGGCCGCGGTGCCGCTGGCGACGAGCCGTCCGCCGAGGATCACGGCCAGCCCCGCGTCGAGCGCTTCGACTTCATGGAGCAGGTGGCTGGCGACGATCAGGCTGCCGGTCGTGGCCCACGCCCGCACGAGCTCCACGAGATCGTGGCGGGCTACGGGGTCGAGCCCCACGAAGGGCTCGTCGAGCACGAGCAGATCGGGGTCGTGGGCGATGGCGCCGGCGAGCTTGGCCCGCTGCCGCATCCCCTTGGAGAGCGACCCGAGCGGCCGCCGCGCCGCGTCGGCGAGGCCCACCTGCTCGAGCGCCGAGTCGGCGCGGGCCGCGGCGGCGGCCGCCGTGAAGCCCGAGAGCCGCACGAGATAGATCACCCACTCCCGCGGCGTCGAGCTGCGGTCGCCGAGATCGGCGGCGGGGCAGAAGCCGATCCGCCGCAGCACCCGCGGATTGCCGAACGGCCGCTCGCCGAACACGAGCACGCGGCCCATCGTTGGCCGCAGCTGGCCGGTGACGAGCCCGAGGAACGTGGTCTTGCCGGCGCCGTTGGGGCCGAGCAGGCCGTGCGCGCCCGGCGCGAGATCGACCGACACGTCGTTGACGCCGATCACCGACCCGTAGAGCTTCGTGAGGTTGCGGATCTCGATCATGGTCAGGCCCTCAGCGGGGCGGCCACCCGCCATGCGAGCACGACGATCGACACGAGCGACACCACGATCATCGCGATCACAGGGGGCACGTAGGCCTCCGGCCGCGTCTCCATGCCGAAGATCCAGGCCTGGATCACGCCGATCGCATGGTAGGGCGAGACCCACGACCAGCGGTCGATCGTGGTGTCGACGCCCGCCGCCCGCGCCACCCAGTTCACCTTCCGCGGCGGCGGCCGCCACTGGTCGTCGTCCGACTCGAGGCCATCGGCGACCGCGGTCGCATGGGCATCCATCGCCGCCACGAAGTCGGCCGTGGCCAGAGACGAGTGGGCGATCCAGCAGGCGGCCCAGGTGGCAAACCAGGCGAAGCTCGCGATCCGGCTCTCCGCGGTCAGCGACGAGTAGGCGAGCGCCAGGAGCACGGTGGGGATGGCCAGCGCGACGCTCGCCGCGATGATCCGCAGCGGCAGGTCCCAGGTCTCCACGACCACCCACACGCTCGGGCTCACGAGCACGCCCGCGAACCACAGCGCGAGCGCCGGCAGCACCGTCACGGCCGCCACCACGGTAGTCAGCACCGCGATCTTGCCGGCGATGTAGTGGATGCCGGAAAGGGGCCGCGTGAAGTAGACGAGCCAGGCCTTGGCCCGCAGGTCGCGGGAGATGAGCGCCGGGGCCACGAGCCCCACCACCACCGCCAGGAGCACCGCCTGCGGGGCGCGCATGAAGGCGAGCAGGAGCCGCGACCAGACCAGCCGCCGCGTGGCGACCAGTTCCGCGTCGCGGTTCACGTGCGTCTCGGCCGCGTCGGACCGGCCGAGCGTGTCGGCGAGGATCGTGCCGAGGAGCCCGATCCCGTCGAGGTCGCCGCCGCGGGCGGCCCGCTCCTGGAGCGACGTGATCCGGCCTTCGTCGATCGCCTGCTCGAAGGCGAAGAAGCTCGCGGCGAAGAACAGCGCCGGGCTCCAGGCGAAGAACACCGCCCGCCTCAGCCAGCGGCTCGTCCAGACGAGCTTCGTGCCGGTGGTGGCGATCGCCACCGCCGCCGACCAGGGGCCCCGGCGGCGGCCCTGCCACGCGCGATAGCCCACGTCATGAAGCGGCATGCGCGGCCTCCTGCGGCTGGGCGATCGCCCGGAGAAACACGTCTTCAAACCGCTCCTGCACCGGCGTGAGCGCCCGCACCACCACGCCCGCGGCGCGGGTTGCCTGCCAGACGCGTTCGAGGCCGGCCGCGTCTTGGACGGGCAGATGAAGTGTGTCGTCGTCGATCCGCTGGCCGCGGATGCCGACCGCCGCGAGCCGGTCCACGCAGGCGGCGACGGAGCCCGTGATCTCGAGCCGCAGGAGCGGGGCAATCGGCCGCGTCAGCTCGTCGAGCCGTCCTTCGAGCCGCACGCGGCCCGCGGCGAGGACGATCACGCGGTCGCAGATCGCCTGCACGTCGGGGAGCACGTGCGTCGACACGAACACCGTCTTGCCGTGGTCGTGGGCGAGCGTCGTCAGCCGGCCGAGCATCGCCCGGCGTTCGATCGGGTCGAGGCCGTTGGTCGGCTCGTCGAGGATCACCATCCGTGGATCGTGGACGATCGCGGCGGCGAACGCGACCTTCTGCCGCATCCCCACCGAGAGCGTCTCGACGGGTCGGTAGCGTTCCTGGCCGGCGTCGCACCAGTCGAGCACCTCGTGGGCCCGGCGGAGGGCCTCGGTGCCCGGGAGGCCGGAGAGGCGGGCTGCGTAGCGGACCATCTCCACCGCGGCGAGGCCCGGCACCGTGCACTCGTCTTCGGGCACCACGCCCACGAGCTGCCGCACCGTGCGGGCGTCGCGGGTGGGATCGTGGCCGTAGATGCGCACCTCACCGGCCGCGAGCCGCACCAGCCCGAGCAGCGCCCGCACGAGCGTGCTCTTGCCGGCGCCGTTGGGGCCGACGAGCCCGGTAATGCCCGGAAGTACCTCGCAGGTAACGCGGTCGAGCACCGTGCGGCGGCCGTACCGCTTCACGATGCCCTCCAGCCGCAGCGGCACGTCGTCGGCGGCGATCATCCGCGGCCGTCCTGGGGCCGGGGCCGCGGCGGCGTGGAACCTCGTCGGCCAGCACCGTAGACTCCGCACGTCGTCGGCCACCGTCGGCCAGTGTGCCCGTCCACCCTCGGAACCAGCCGCATGCCCCGCGTCTCCGCCCGCTCGTCCAAGTCCGGTGTCTCGTCCACGGCGGCCAGTGTACGCCGTGCCGCCGGCCGCCCGCAGCGCGCGGCGGTTTCTGCCGCTGCGCACGCGGCCGACCTGGCGACGGCCCGGAAGATCGTGCTCGACCTGCTCGCGATCCCCGGCGTGTCGGGCGACGAGAAGGCCGTGGCCGAGCGGATCGTGAAGTGGCTCGTCGATGCCGGCTGCCCCCGCTCGGCGATCTCCTTCGACTCCGCCCACACGAAGACGCCCGTGAAGGGAAACGTCGGCAACCTGATCGTGCAGCTCCCCGGCACGCTCCCCGGTCCGCGGCGGCTCCTCATGGCCCACATGGACACGGTGCCCGTGTGCCTCGGCGCGAAGCCCGTGGTGGCGGGCAAGGTGATCAAGAGCGCCGACCCGAAGACCGGCCTCGGCGGCGACGACCGCGCGGGCGTGTCGGTCGTGCTGGCCACCGCCGTCCGGATCCTCACTTCGAAGCTGCCGCATCCCCCGCTCACGCTCTTGTTCGCGATCCAGGAGGAGGTCGGGCTCTACGGTGCCCGCTACGTGAAGGCCGCCGACCTGGGCCGGCCGAAGCTGGCGTTCAACTTCGACGGCGGCGCCGTCGAGAAGATCACGGTGGGCGCCACCGGCGGCTACCGGATGGACATTGCCGTCGAGGGGATTCCGAGCCATGCCGGCGTGGCCCCCGAGAAGGGCGTGTCGGCGATCGCGATCGCGGCACTGGCGATCGCGGCGCTCGTGAAGGACGGCTGGCACGGGCTCGTGGAGAAGGACGGCAAGCGGGGCACGAGCAACGTGGGCGTGATCCACGCCGGCGCGGCGACCAACGTGGTGGCCGAGTCGGCCACGCTCCGGGCCGAGGCCCGCGGCCACGACACCGCCTTCCGCGGCAAGATCGTCAAGGCGATCGAGAAGGCCTTCGCCGACGCCGCCAAGCAGGTGAAGAGCGCCGACGGCCGCACGGGCAAGGCGACGGTGGTGGGGCGGCTCGACTACGAGGCCTTCCGGCTGGCCGACGACGAGCCCTGCGTGGCGGCGGCCCGCGAGGCGGTGGCGGCGATCGGCCTCGCGCCCCGGCTCGACATCTCCAACGGCGGCCTCGACGCCAACTGGATGGCGGCCAACGGCGTGCCCACGGTCACGCTCGGCTGCGGCCAGATGGACATCCACACCACCGACGAGAAGCTCGACCTCGCGGCCTTCGAGAACGCCTGCCGCGTGGCGCTCCGCCTGGCGACCGCCGCCGGTTCTTGAGTGGGTGCCGGTTTTCAACCTGCACAAGCCCTGCCTGAGAGTGGGTGCAGGTTTTCAAAAGTGGGTGCAGGTTTTCAA
>JBBAVS010000194.1:0-5467 GCA_040397585.1 Pirellulales bacterium | reverse complement strand
GATCCTCGCTGCTCGGCCGACGCTTGCCGAAGTGCCATTGGCCGACCTATCCTTTCCACCTCAGCCCCTGAAACGGCCGACGAAGACACGGTCTGCGCCGACGCGAGAAAAACGCCACCGCAGGGGGATGCGCGGCGTTTTGGCGAACCGCCGTCGAATGGCAGACACGCCCAATTTCGCCGCTCAAGGGAAGTCCGTCAGCCGGAAGACCGTTGCGCAAGTGCCATTGACCGGGCTATCCTTGACGCTTCCTGGAAAAGACATCAACGGTCCACAAGGGCCAGACACGAGAGCCGCCGCGGGCCGCGAATGAAGATCCTCGTGCCCACGACGGCCGGATGGGCGTAGGTGGACTGGCCCGCCGGCAGCACCTGCAGCCGGTCGAGGATCTGGATCGCGTCGCCGCGCGGGTCGATGAGGACGAGCTCGCCCTTCTCGGTGAAGGCCAGCACGCGGTCGGCCGAGGCGACGAGCGACACGTGGCCGGCGAGCGAGCGGTCGAACTTCGTCCACAGGGGCGCGAGATCCCGTGTCGACACGCAGTGCACCTTGCCCTTGACGATCCCCACGATGCGGTCGCCGCACGTCACGGGCGTGTGCATGTCGGGCGCGAGGCCGGCGTAGGTCGCCCCGCGGACACCGTCGCCGCCGACGAACCGCGTGCCGTTGTTCTCGGTGGCGACCACCACGCCCTCGTCGAGCACGAGCGGCGTGGGCACGTTGAAGTCGCCGGCGACCTTCGGGTCGAGGGTCCAGAGCCGCGCGCCGGTGGCGATATCCCAGCCGCCGAGGCTCGCCGCGTCGAAGCCCACCAGCTGGCGGCGGCCGCCGAGCGTGCACGGGACGAACGACGAGAACGCGGCGGCAGCCCCCGGCGTTTTCCAGAGCACGTCGCCGGTCGCCGGATCGAGCGCCACCACCGACGCCTCGGGCCCGCCCGGGTTCACGATCAGTTTGCCGTCGACGACGAGCGGCGACGAGCAGACCCCCCACACGAGCTCCGACGTCGCGGCAAAGTCGCGCCGCAGGTGCCGCTCCCAGACCACGCGGCCGTCGGCGAGGTCGACGCAGTGGAGGTGCCCGAAGGCACCCAGCAGATATCCGCGGCCGTCATGCACCAGGGGCGTGGCCCGCGGCGAGTTGCCGTAGTCGAGCCGGCCCTCGGCCGGGTACTGCAGCGTCCAGAGCCGCTCGCCCGAGGCGGCGTCGATCGCGTGGAACACGTCGCGGTGATCCTCCATGTCGCGGTCGCCGAGCAGCACCACGCCCTCCGCCACCGCCACGCCGCCGAGGCCCTCGTTGAACATCGGCCGCTTCCACACGACCACCGGCGCGTCGGGCAGCGTGTCGGGAAGCCAGGGGACGAGGGCGTCGCGGTGCCGGCCCCGCCAGCCCGGCCAGTCGGCACGGGGAGGGCTGGCCTCACCGGGCTGATCGGCCTTCGCGGGCGCCGCGTCGCCGTCGCGGGGCAGCGGCTGGAAGCCCCCCTGCGACTCGATCGCGAGCTGCAGCAGGGGCAGCGACTTCGTCTCCAGGAACGCCGCGAGGATCCGGTCGCGGTCGGCCGGTGCGACCTTCGCCGACAAGAAGGCGGTGATGAACGGCACCTCGCCGGTCTCGCCGACCACGCGGATGTCGCCCTTCTTGATCGTGCCGCAGCCCTCCAGCAGCGGTGCCGCGTAGCTGGAGATCACGGTGGCCGTGGGCGGGGCCCCCTTCGATGCCGCCTCCACCACAGCCGCCGCACCGTCGGTGCAGGACGGCACCGTGGGGCCGTCGGCCGGGATCGCGATGCCGTGCGAGGCGAAGAGCGTGCGGGCGGCCGCGTGCTTCTCGGCGCAGTCGGCGGGGCCGAGCACGATCCGGTGGTCCTCGAGGTCGGCGACCGTCTTTGCCGGATCGTCGCCCCGGACGATCACCAGCCCCCGCTGCGTGGTCAGGCCGTCCCGTCCGGCGAGCGCGGCGATCGCCACGACGTCGAGACCGAGCCGGCCGGCGTCCGACTCGACCACCGACCGCTTGCCGATCACGACGTCGAAGCCGTCGTCGCGGAAGGCATCGAGCGACTCGCCGAACCGCACCGTCACCTCGCGACCGAGCGCTTCGCCCAGGAACGAGCCGAGCTCCTCGTAGTCGCGCTGGGCATAGCCCTTCACGCACGGGCAGGAGAGCTGCTTCGCGAGCGGGTCCATCACGGCGACCCGCAGCGGTGCCGCGGCGAGGATCGCCGGCATGCAGGCGAGCACCGCCGCGATCGAAAGGATCTTCCGACGACTCATGACTTCTTCTCCATGACGAGGACCCGGCCCTTCTGGATGTCGAGGTAGTAGAGCCTGCTGCCGTCGGCGGACAGGCCGATCGAGGAGTTCTTGCAGCCCGACTGGACGTCGGCCACGCCGAGGATCTCCGTGAGCGTGCCGTCGGGGGCGAACTGCTTTACGAGGCCGTTCGACTCGGCGAGCAGCAGGCTGCCGTCGGGCCCGGCGCAGGCATTCATCGGATTGCAGCAGCCGCCGAAGCCCTTGCGGATGTCGGCGCGGCTGGCCTCGCCGAACGTCCGCAGCGGCTCGCCATCGAGGCCGTAGACGGCGACGCGATTGCGGGAGTTCTCGGCGATCACGAGCTCGTTGCCGATCACCTGCACGTCCATCTGGCCGCAGCAGCCGCTCAGGCCGTCGATGATCTTCTCGGGATCGGCGAAGTCGCGGCCGCACCGCCAGACGCCGAATCCGTAGCCGGCCGGCTCGTGGGCGACGAGGAAGAGGTGGTCTCGCGAGGCGGCCACGCGGTGGATCGCCCTCGCCTTGGCGAGTCCCGTGTCGACGGCGCCCCCGGTCGTCTTCTCCAGGCGGCCGAGCATCGCCTCATAGGACTTCACCATCATCGTCGCCCGGGCCAGCTCGGCCTTCTGCCGCGGCGTGCGGTCGTCTTCAGAAACCGCCTCGAGTTCGGCCTTCGACGCCACGAGCCGCTCCAGCTGCTCCCGACGGGCCGCGAGCTCCTCGCGGTGCTGCTCGGCGATCTCCTCGCGAAGCCGTGCCAGTTCGTCGGCGGAGAGGTCGACGTGCGGTGCGGTGGACTCGGCCACCTGCTCGCCCGCGGGGGAGAACACGACCACGCGATCGCCGCCGACCGCGATCACCGCGCCGTCGGGCGCGATCGTCACCCCCTTGGCTGGGAACGGCAGCGGTGCCGAGCGGATCTCCGCGCCGGAGGCGTCGAGCCAGAGCAGCCGGTTGGTGGGCGGCTGCTTCGCGCTCGACGACGCGAGGCCGAGGATCGAGGCGAGCGCGCCGGTGAGCGTCTGTTCGCCGTACCGCTCGTTCGCGCCCGTCGCGATCACGATGCCGCCCTCGGCCAGGGGGTGAAAGGCGAGGATCGCGCCTGCGCCCTGCGGGGCGGTGATCACGCCAGCGTCCTGAAAGGCCGCGTGGCGGCGGACGCCGGGGAGGTCGAACAAGCCGCGTTCGAAGGCCTGCTCCTTTCGGACCTCTGCGATGAGTCGACGCTGGTCCGCGGCCTGGGCCGTCTCCATCTCGTCGGCGGCTGCGTCGGCCGGCGCGATGGACCGGGCCGTGGGCCGGTCAGGCGACGCGGCGGCGGAGTCGGCAGCCTGGACGGGGGCCGCCGTCAGGACGGCCGCCGCGACGAGCCACGGCGAAGACAGGCGAGGCATGATCGTTCTCCTCGGGGGATGCGGCGGCGGCCGCGGGTCACGACTTCCGCTCCATCACGAGCACCCGCCCCTTCGCGCTGTCGAGGTAGAAGAGCCGGGTGCCATCGCCCGAGATGCCGATCGACGAGTTCTTGCAGCCCGGCTCGACGTTTGCCGCGCCGAGGATGTCCACGAGCGTGCCGTCGGCGGAAAACCGCTTCACGAGCCCGTTCGACTCCGAGAGCAGCAGCGTGCCGTCGGGGCCGGCGCAGGCGTTCATGGGGTTGCAGCAGCCGCCGAAGCCCTTGCGGACATCGGTGCGGCTGCCCTCGCCAAACGCCCGCAGCGGCTCGCCGTCGAAGGAATACACCGCCACGTGATGCCGGGCATTTTCGGCGATCACCAGCTCGTCGCCGATCACCTGCACGTCCATCTGGCCGCAGCAGCCGCTCAGGCCGCCGATGATCTTCTCGGGATCGGCGAAGTCGCGGCCGCACCGCCACACGCCGAAGGCATGGCCCACGGGCTCGTGGGCGACGAGGAACAGATGCTCCCGCGACGCCGCCACGCGGTGGATCGTGCGGGCGTTGGCCAGTCCGCTGGCGACCGCGCCATCCGGTGAATCGCCCAGGCTGGCGATGTAGGCCTCCGTCGACTGGATCATGGCGTCGGACCGCGCGAGCTCCTTCTTCTGCCGCTGGGTCCGCTGCTCCTCGGGCACCTTTTCCAGTTCGGCCTTCGCCGCGACGAGCCCGTCGTGGTTCCGCCGCAACGCCTCGAGCTGCTCGCGGTGCTGCTCGGCGATCTCCTCGCGAAGGGTCGCGAGTTCGTCCTCGGTGGGCGTGAAGTGCGGAGCTGCCGCCTCGGCCAGCTGCTCCCCCGCGGCGGAGAGGACCACCGCGCGATCGTCGCCGACCGCGATCACCGCGCCGTCGGGAGCGATCGTCACGCCCTTCGCGGCAAACGGGAGCGGCGCCGACCGGGTCTGCCCTCCATCGGCATCGAGCCACATGAGCGCGTTGGTGGGTGGCTTCGGCTGGTCTCCGCCTGCGAGTCCGACGATCGACGCCAGGACGCCGGCCACCGACTGTTCGCCGTAGCCCTGGCCTGCCCCCGTCGCGATCACGAGCCCGCCGTCGGAGAGCGGATGGAAGGCGAGCACCTTGCCCGAGCCGGTGGGCGGTTCGATCGCGCGACATTCCTGGAAGTCGGCGGTCTCACGGATCGAGGCGACGCTCGCCTGCTCGGCGGCGTGTTCCTTCATCACCTGCTCGAGGATCCGCCGTTCCTCGGCATCCTCTTCCGACTCCTCCTCTGCCGGAGTCCCGTCGGCAGGCTGATCGGCTACGGTGGCTGCCCGGTCGGCGGGCTCGCCGGGGGCATCATTCGCCCGGGCGTCGATGCCGCACACCAGGAAGGCCACGGCGAGCCAGGGCAGGAGTGTGCGAGACATTGCGATCCTCCCCGCGAATGGCGGCAGCCCAAGCGGCCGCCACCCGGGGGAGATCATACCGCGTGCGAGCCGCGGACGGCCACGGCTGCGGGCCGCGGGTCAGTTGACGGCCTTCGTCACGCCGCGGCTGTGCCGGCGGCGGACCGTGTTGCCGTACACGTGGAGCGGCCGGTAGGGACGCTCGAGCACCGGCGTGCTCTGGATCTGCTGGCGGGTCTCCCCGAAGGTGATCACTCGGGGATCGAAGCCGGTGCCGGCGGCATCGACGGGGCAAACGGGCACAAGCGCGGCCGCGGCGACGGCCTGCCGCGACTGGTGGGCGTGCGGTCGGCGGACATGCGGCGGGCCAGGATACCACC
>JBBAVS010000193.1:0-5469 GCA_040397585.1 Pirellulales bacterium | reverse complement strand
CTTCTTTTTTTGTGCGCGCTAGCAGTGCTGCTGACAGCGTGTACTGCCAGCATCGCCATCTCCACGGCTCGTAACGCTTTACGCGCTAACTTCCTGCCATTCCAGAAGCCGGTGACACTTGTGAACGCAGGGCATCGACATTCCGACCGAGCCTTGAACTCACAAGTGCCGCCGGCGCCGAGCATGCCTCCGACCCGCTGCGGCGCGGCGCTCAATGCGTTCGCCTCGCCGACATACGCACCCCGCGTTCATCGCCCCCGGCGACGCTTCGACGGCTTGCCCTTCGGCTTCCGCGGCGGCTGGTCGCGGCGGCCCTTGCCACGCGGCGGCGCGCGGCGGTCGCGCATGCCCGCCTTGGGCCGCCGGCCGCGGCCCACGAGGCGGAAGTTGAGCTCGCGGCGGTCGGTGTCGACGCGGGCCACCGCCACGCGGACGCGATCGCCCAGCCGGAAGGTCTGCCCCGGACGGCGGCCCGAGAGCGTGTGGCTGGCACGGTCGTAGCGGTAGGTGTCGTCGGGGAGCGTGTCGAGCGGCACGAGACCCTCGGCGGGCAGCGCGAGCCCCTGCACGAACAGGCCGAAGGGCTCCACGCCCGTCACCACCGCGTCCATCTCCTCGCCGACCCGCGACTTCAGAAAGTTCAGCAGCTTCAGCTTCACGAGCTCGCGCTCCGCGGTCTCGGCCCGCCGCTCCAGGTCGGAGCATTCGCCGCCGAGCTGGACGAGGCCGTCGGCGGGCGGGCGGCGGCCGCGAGCGATCGCGTCGAGCGCCCGGTGCACCGTGAGGTCTGGATACCGGCGGATCGGCGAGGTGAAGTGGCAGTAGCAGTCGCTCGCCAGGGCGTAGTGGCCATCCTCCTGCGGTCCGTAGGCGGCCCGGGTCAGGCTGCGGAGCACGGCGTAGTGCACGGCGTGCTCCTCCGGCTTGCCGCGGGCCAGGTCGAGGAGCCGCTGGAGCTCGAACCGGCTCTCCAGCGAATCGACCTCGAATCCGAGCTCCGAGACGAACTCCGTGAGCTGGCGGAGCTTGCGGGGATCGGGGGCCGGATGGATCCGCCGCAGGAACGGCGCCTCGGCGGCCCGCAGCGCCTCGGCCACCGCCTCGTTGGCCGAGAGCATGAACTCCTCGATGATCTGGTGGCTCTCGGTGTTCTCCACCACGTGGGCGCCTGCCACGCGGCCGTCGCGATCGAGGTCGATTTTCACCTCGGGCATCTCGAGCTGGAGGGCCCCGCGGGCCATCCGCCGGGCGCGGAGAATCCGGGCCAGGTCGCGCATCCTCCCCAGCAGGGCCCGCACCTCCGGCGTCATCTCCACGGCCGGCGTGTCGGGGTCGGCGAGGAACATGTCCACCTCCTCGTAGGTGAACCGCCGGCGGCTCTTGATCGCGGTCGACTCCATCGCGGCGTGCACCGGGACGCCGTCGGGCGAGAACTCGATCCAGCAGGTGCGGGCGTAGCGGACCTTGCCCGGCTGCAGGCTCGCCAGGTTGTTGGACACGATCTCCGGGATCATCGGGATCACGCGATCGGGCAGGTAGACGCTCGTGCCGCGGTTCCGCGCCTCCTGGTCGAGCGGCGAGCCGTCGCGGACGAAGTGCGAGACGTCGGCGATGTGCACGCCGAGCAGCCAGTGGTCCCGCTCGACCCGCTCCAGCGAGATCGCGTCGTCGAAGTCGCGGGCATCGACGGGATCGATCGTCACGATCACGCGGTCAGTGAGGTCGCGGCGGGCGACCGGGATCGACTCGTCGAACCGATCGGCCTGGGCCCGCGCGTCGTCGAGCGCCTCTTCGGGGAACGGTCCGGGCAAGCCGAACTCGTGGATCACCGTCTGCGTGTCCACGCCCACGTCGCCCGCCTTCCCGAGCACCTCCATCACCACGCCCTCGCCGTCGCGGAGGTGCGTGGGAAACCGCACCATCTCCACCACGACCTTGTCGTGCGGGTGCACGCCCTTGGCGCCGGGATCGCCCACCGCGATCGGCCGCGCCACCGCCGTGCCATCGACCTGCACCCAGCCCAGGCCGGCCGCCTCGAAGTAGGAGCCGACGAACCGCGTGGTCCGCCGCTTGACCACCTCGACGATCTCGCCGGCGAGCCCCGGGCGACCCGCGTCGCGCGACCGCGCGAGCCGCACGCGGACGGTGTCACCGGAGACGGCGTCGAGCGCGGCGATCACGGGAATGTGCACATCGGCCGAGCGGTCGCCGGCGGGGGCGTCGAGCGGCCGGACGAAGCCGTAGCCGGCGGCCGCCCGCCGAAACACGCCCACCACGCCGTCGTCGCGGCCGCGGCCCCCCGGGGAGCGTGGACGCGGCCGGTCGTGGTCATCACGCGTGCGCGGCATGGGCGGGATCCCTCGGGCCACTGGGGCGGTCGGCGGCGGACCGCCGACGAAAGTGTAGCAGCGGCAGTCGTCAGCGAGCCGGCGCCGCCGCCGCCAGACCGGCCCCCGCGCGGGCGGTCGGGCCGCCGCTGCGGTGACGCACGCGGGTCGGCTATCATGTCGGCATCGTCACAGGAGACATGATCAATGGCGAAGCATGCGTGGAAGGTGATTCTGGCAGGGCTCGCGCTCGTGGTCGGACTCCTCGTGCTCTCCGGGCCGGCCGAGCAGAAGCCGCCGGCGGCGCCGCCCGCGCCGGCCGCAGCCCCCATCCAGACGCGCAAGACCGTCGGCAAGACCACGCAGAACGTGCTCGACCTCTCCGCGGCGAAGAACCAGGGGGGTGTCGTGGTGGACAACGCCGCGGAGGCTGAAGAAGGAGGGCTCGGCGCCTACTCGCAGGCCTACCGTCACAGTGTGGCGACGATCGGCGGCCTCGCGGTGGAGCAGAAGATGAAGCTCTACCAGGCGGAGCACAACAAGGTGCCCGCCACGCACCAGGACTTCATGGCGAAGATCATCGCCCCGGGCACGCCCGACGAGGTCTCGCTGCCGATGCTGCCCTACTACCAGGAGTATGCGTTCGATCCAGCGTCGAAGAAGCTCGTGGTGGTGGAGTTCCCCGCCAAGAAGGAGCAGCGGCAGAAGGAGACGACCGGGTCGGCGGGCCCATGATCGCGCCGCAGTTCAGCCGAACGCTCGCCGCCGCTGTCGTGCTGGTGGCCGCGGTGACGCGAATCGTGGTGGCGGCCGACGTGGTCGTGGCGGTCGATGGCCGCGACGCCGCCGATGGCTCGGCGGCCCGCCCCGTCGCGTCGCTCCGGCGGGCGTTCGACCTCGTGCGGGAACGGCGCCGGCAGTCGGCCGGCCTCGACCGACCGCTGGTGATCGAGGTCGGTCCGGGCCGTCACGAACTCCCCGACACGCTCGTGCTCGGCCCCGAAGACTCGGGGACGGAGCGGTCGCCCACGATCGTGCGGGCGGCGGCCGGCGGGCGGCCGGTGATCAGCGGCGGCCGCGTGATCCACGCCTGGGAGCCGGCCGACGACGGTAGCGGCCAGTGGATGGCCCGGCTGCCGACGGTGCCCCTCGGCGAATGGAACTTCTCGCAGCTGTTCGTGAACGGCCAGCGGCGGTTTCGGCCGGTGCTGCCCGTCGCCGGCTGGCACACGATCGCGGGCACGCTCGAGCCCACGGCCGCGTCGGCCGGCAAGGGGCACGACCGCTTCGCCTTCGCGGGCGACGACCTCCGCACCGACTGGATCAACATGGGCGACGTCGAGCTGGTGGCCGTCCACCGCTGGACGATGTCGCGGATGCGGATCGCGGGGATCGGGCCGGTGCAGGGGCCGACGGGCGCCCCGGCCGGCGCGGGAGACGCCGTGACCTTCACCGGACGGACGCCGGCGCCGGCCGTCTGGTGCACCTTCCCGAAGGGCAATCGGTTTCTGGTGGAGAACGTCCGCGAGGCGCTCGGCCCGCCGGGATCGTGGTATCTCGATCGCGCCGACGGCATCCTGCTGTATTCGCCGCGGCCGGGCGAGCGGCCCGAGACGACCGAGGTGATCGCGCCGCGGCTCGATCGACTCGTGGTGCTCCAAGGCGATGCCGGGGCCGGCCGGTTCGTGGAGCATGTCCGGTTCGAGGGACTGTCATTCGCCCACGGCAACTGGAACGTCGCCGCCGCAGGGCAGTCGTTTCCGCAGGCGGAGGTGAACGTCGGCGCAGCCATCGCGGCCACGGCCGCCAGGCACGTGGCGTTCGCCGACTGCCGCGTGCGACACGTCGGCCGCTACGCGTTCGAGTTCGGGGCCGGCTGCGCCGACTGCGAGGTGGCTCGCTGCGACCTCGCCGATCTCGGGGGCGGCGGGGTGCTGATCGGCACGAGCGGCGGGCCGGGCTCGTGGGGAGGGACCGCACCGCCGGCCGCGGCGGTGGAGCGGATCGCCGTCCGCGACTCGACGATCCGCCACGGCGGCCGGATCCACTCGGCGGCCGTCGGGGTGTGGATCGGCCACGCCTCCGCGTGCACCGTGGAGCACTGCGACATCCACGACCTCACCTACACGGGTGTCTCCGTGGGCTGGACCTGGGGCTACGGCGAGAGCCGCACCCACCACAATCGTGTCGTCCGCAATCGCCTCCATCACCTCGGCCAGGGCGTGCTCTCCGACCTGGGGGGCGTGTACACGCTCGGCGTCTCTCCCGGCACCGTCGTGGAGGGCAACGTGATCCACGACGTCGCCAGCCACGACTACGGCGGCTGGGGCCTCTACACCGACGAGGGCTCCACGGGCATCGTGCTCCGGGGCAACCTCGTCTTCCGCACCACCTCGGGCGGCTTTCACCAGCACTACGGCCGCGACAACCTCATCGAGAACAACGTCTTCGCCGCGGCCCGTGACTGGCAGCTCCAGCGGACCAAGGTCGAGGATCACACCAGCTTCACGTTCGCCCGCAACATCGTCTGGTGGGACTCGGCCGCGCCCCTGATGCAGGGCGACTGGTCGCAGCGGATCGACCTCCGCGACAACTGCTACTGGAACGCCGCTGGCCCGGTCGTCTTTCCCGGCGAACGGAATCTCGCGGCCTGGCAGGAGGCGGGGCACGACGCCGGCTCGATCGTGGCCGATCCCGAGTTCGCCGATCCCGCGCACGGCGATTTCACGCTCGCCGCGACTTCAGCGGCGCGGAAGCTCGGTTTCGAGCCCCTCGAGCCGGAGCGGGCGGGCCCGCGCGAGCCGCCGCCGGTCGAAGATCTCGCCGCCGTGCCGACGATCTGGCTCCGCTGACGCCCGCGATCAGGAAGCCCAATCGCGTAAGCGATGGGGACTTTCTGGCCGCGCCGCTCGGGGCTGCCCATGCCCCGTCGCCGGACGTTCGCTCTGGGCATCCTGCCCTGCGCTCACTCGATGCTGACCTCGCTTCGCCATCCTGGCTGCGCTCGGTCAGCAACGCCGGCTCTCGGGGCACGGGCAGCCCCGAGCTCGTCTGCAGGTGGCAGAGGATTGCAGCCCGCGATGCCGGAAAGTGGCCGCAGGTTTTCAAAGTGGCCGCAGGTTTTCAAAGTGGCCGCAGGTTT
>JBBAVS010000192.1:0-5482 GCA_040397585.1 Pirellulales bacterium | reverse complement strand
TGGGGATCCGCTTGGCGAGCATCGTCTTGCCGCCGCCGGGCGGGCCGACCATCGCGATGTTGTGGCCGCCCGCCGCGGCCACGCAGATCGCCCGCTTCGCCGCCTCCTGGCCGCGCACGTCGGCGAAGTCGATGTCGTAGGTCGCGAACCGGTCGAACCACTCGTCCACGCGGGGCGGGGCCGGCAGAATCTCGAGCTCTCCCGCGAAGAACCGCACGGCCTCGGTGAGCGATGCCACCGGGATCACGTCGATGTCGGCGACGACGGCGGCTTCCATGGCGCTCGCGGCCGGCACCACCACGCCCTTGAGCCGCCGGCCCTCGCGGGAGCCGTCGCGCTTCTGCCGCGCGGCTGCCATCGCGATCGAGAGGGCGCCGCGGGTGGGCCGCGTAGAGCCCTCGAGCGAGAGCTCTCCCACGACGGCATAGTCGGCCAGCCGCTCCGACGAGACCTGCCCGCTCCCGGCGAGGATGCCGAGGGTGATCGGCAGATCGAACGTGGCCGCCTGCTTGGGCAGCTCCGCCGGGGCGAGATTCACGACGATCCGGTCGTTGGGGCGGTTGAATCCGGAGTTGACCATCGCGCGGGCCACGCGGTGCGTGCTCTCGCGGATGGCCGTGTCGGGCATGCCGACGAGCACGGTGGAGGGGAGGGCGCCGCCCGACACGTCCACTTCGACGTCGACAGGAACGGCCTCGATCCCGAACAATGAATAGGTCTGCAGCCGGGCGAGCATGGCTTTCTCCTTGGAGCCGGGAAACGCATGAGAACCAGAGGGAGTGTATGGATGTACAGTATTCTGTCAACCCGGCCGTGTCGGGCCGTGGCCGCGGCCGGCCTCGCCTGGCTGGGGGCGGCCGCTCGCGCGGACGAGGGCATGTGGCTCTTTTCGGCCCCACCCCTGCAGCAGATCGAGCAGGCGCACGGCGTCCGGCTGGACGCCGCGTGGCTGTCGCACGTCCAGCGGTCGAGCGTGCGGTTCAGTTCCGGAGGCTCCGGCGCGCTGGTGTCGGCGGACGGCCTCGTGCTCACCAACCATCACGTCGGCGCCGACGCGATCCACAAGCTGGGCGACGCCTCCCGCGACCTGCTCGCTGAGGGGTTCGCCGCCGCGACGCGGGCCGACGAACTCCCCTGCCACGATCTGGAGCTCAACGTGCTCGTGTCGATCGAGGACGTCACGGCCCGCGTGCAGGCGGCCGTCACGCCGGCACTGACGGCCGACGAGGCCTTCGCGGCCCGTCGCGCCGCGATGGCCGAGATCGAGAAGGAGTCGCTTGCGGCCACGGGACTGCGGAGCGACGTGGTGACGCTCTGGCAGGGCGGCGCGTATCACCTCTATCGCGCGAAGAAGTATGTGGATGTGCGGCTCGTGTTCGCCCCCGAGCAGCAGATCGCCTTCTTCGGAGGGGATGCCGACAACTTCGAGTTTCCGCGCTACAACCTCGACATCTGCCTGTTCCGCGTGTACGAGCATGGCCGGCCCGCCCGCGTGGATCACCACCTCGCCTGGGCGATGCGACCGGTCGCCCCCGGCGACGTGGTGTTCGTGTCGGGGCATCCCGGACACACCGATCGCGACGCCACGGTGGCGGAACTCGTGTCGCTTCGCGACCGGCGGCTGCCGCTCGACCTGCGGATCCTCAACCGGCTCGAGGCGATGATCGGCGCGTATGCCGCACGTGGCCCCGAGGAACGGCGGCAGGCGGTGCAGGACCTGCACGGCGTGGAGAACGGCCGCAAGGCACGGTCGGGCCTCCTCGCCGGGCTGCTCGATCCCGCGGTGATGGGAGCGAAGCGGGAGGCGGAGTCGCGGCTGCGGCGCGAGATCGAAGCCGATCTCCGGGGACGCGAGTCGCCCTTCGCGCGGATCGAACGGGCGCAGCGGTTGCTCGACGGCAGCGCCGAACGCCACCGGCTCCTCGAGGCCGCGGCGGGCTTCAACAGCGAGTATTTCCGGACCGCGCGGACGATCCTGCGGGCCGTGGAGGAGCAAGCCAAGCCGAACGGCTCGCGGCTCCGCGAGTTTCGCGACTCCAACCGCGAGTCGCTCGAGCATCAGCTGTTTTCGGCCGAGCCGCTCTACGACGCCTACGAAACCGTGAAGCTCGCCGACTCGCTCACGTTTCTGGCGACGGCGCTCGGCGGCGACGACGAGCTCGTGGGGAAGGTGCTCGCGGGGAAGGCGCCCGCGGAACGGGCCGCCGAACTGGTCGCGGGCACCGAGCTGGGCCGGCGGCCGCCGCCGAGCCGCCGCGTTGATCGTCGCCGAGAGCTCTTCGACGGTGGCGCGGCGGCCGTGACGGCCTCCGCCGATCCGATGCTCGCGCTGGCCAGGCTCGTGGACGGCGAATCGCGGCGGCTGCGCTCGATCGCCGACGCGGCCGACGAGGAGAAGAAGCAGGCGCACGCGGAGATCGTCCGGGCGCGGTTCGCCCGCGAGGGGCTCGGGCTCCCGCCCGACGCCACCTTCACGCTCCGGCTCGCCTACGGCGTGGTGACGGGAGGCACGCAGGCGGGCGTGGCGTATCCGGCGATCACGACCTTCGGGGGCCTGTTCGCCCGCGCCGCCGAGAAGCGGGAGACGCCTCCGTTCGACCTGCCGCCCCGATGGCGGGAGGCCCGCGCCGGGCTCGCGGCCGATGCCGCCTTCCTCGCCACCGGCTTCAACTTCGCCAGCACGGCCGACATCATCGGCGGCAACTCCGGCAGCCCGGTCGTGAATGCGGCGGGAGAACTCGTGGGGGTGATCTTCGATGGCAACATCGATTCGCTCGTGCTCAACGTGGCCTACGACGACCGGCGGGCCCGGGCGGTGGCGGTCGATGCCGCCGGCGTGGTCGCGGCCCTCGCGAAGGTGTATGCCGCCGACGCGCTGCTCGAGGAGCTGCTGACGGCCGGGGCCGGGCCGCGGTAAACTGTGGCCGCTGGTTCAGTCTCGTCGCGGCCTGCGTCCGGAGTCGGCATGATCAATCGATGTCCTGGCGGGCGGATCACGACCGGAGCCTGGCGGCACGCCCTGGCGGTGGTGCTCGCGGCCGCTGGTGCCGCGCTCGCGACGCACCGGTCGGCGCGGGCGGATGCCGCCGACGACCCTCCCGCCATCTCGGTCGCCGGGATCACGCTCGGCTCGCTCGTCTCCGGACCGGCCCGGACTCCCGAGTCGCTCGCCCACCGTGTCGTGGTGCTCGAGTTCTGGGGCGTGAACTGCCCCCCCTGCATCAAGAGCATGCCGGCGCTGGAATCGCTCCATCGGCAGCTCGGGCCCGGGGGCCTGGTCGTGATCGGTGCGCATGCCCAAGACGCCACACCGGCTGAGATCAAGGAGGTGGTGGACGATCTGGGGGTGAGCTTCACCATCGTCGAGCGGGCCCAGGTGGAGGGGGGCATGGACTTCAGCGGCATTCCCCATTGCATGGTGTTCGACCACACCGGCGTCTGCATCTACCGCGGGCATCCTCTCCGGGCGCACGACCTGATCGTGGCGGCAGTCCGCTCCTCCCCCGCCGCCGTGCTCGAGGGCAAGGAGCTCGTCAAGCTCGCCGCGTTGTCGCGGCAGCTCCGGGATGAGTCGGCGTTTGCCACCGTGCTCAAGAAGGCCCAGGGGCTCGCCCGGTCCGGCGACGCCGCCACGGCGCGCGAGGCGGCCTACGTGGCGGAGAAGCTCGAGGCCTATGGCACGCGGCTGCTCGCCGGGGCCCGTGAGGCGCAGACCGACGACCCGCTGCGGGCGGTGCACCTCGCCCAGCGGTGCGCCGCGGCGTTTCGCGGCACCGACACGGGCGTGGAGGCGGCCGCGCTCCTCAAGGAATGGAAGCAGGACCGGCGGTTTCAGGATGCGGTCAAGGCGGCCCGCCAGTGCCGCCAGCTGGAGGCCACGCGGGCGCGGATCGGGCACGCGCTCGGCGATCCCGAAACGATCACGCCGCAGCTTGTAGCGCGGGTGCCGGAGTCGCTCCGGAAGCAGCTGCTCGACCTCGTCGCCTCGATACGGCGGCTGAGCCCCGGGTCGACGGCGGCGACGCGGGCCGACGAGATCGCGACGGAACTGGGCCTGGAGGAGCCGTGATGAAGACGTGCATCGTGGGAATGAGCCTCGTTGTGGTGACGCTGGTGGCGGCGGTGGCCGGCGCGGCAGGCCCGGAGTGGCGGTCGCTGTTCGACGGGAAGTCGCTGGGCGACTGGCAGCCGACGTCGTTCGGCGGCGGCGAGGCCCCGACGGTGGTGGACGGGGCGATCCGGATCCCGCCCGGTGCCGATCTCAACGGGGTCACGTGGACCGGCGAGGTGCCGCGACAGCGGTATGAGCTCGAGCTCGAGGCCCGTCGGGTGGACGGCCACGACTTCTTCTGCGGCCTGACGTTTCCCGTGGGCGACGCCTGCTGCACCCTCGTGCTCGGCGGCTGGGGAGGTTCGCTCACCGGACTATCCTGCATCGACGGCCGGGACGCCGGCGACAACGAGACCACCGACACGATGACGTTCGAGCAGGGCCGCTGGTATCGCGTGCGGGTGCGGGTGACTCCGGAGCGGATCGAGTGCTTCGTGGACGATGAAGCGATCGTCGAGCAGGACATCGAGAACCGCCGGATCACCGTCCGCGCGGAGGTGACTCCCAGCCAGCCCCTCGGCATCGCCACCTACGCCACGACCGGTGAGGCGCGGACGATCCGCTGGAGGCCGCTGCCTCAGCCATGACCCGCCACGAGCCCGACCCGAGTGGAACCCCGGACGCAGACCGCGATCGGCTCCGGCAACGGATCGCCGAGGAGGCGGCACGGGGCATGAGCCGAGGCAGCGACGCCCGGCGGGCGACCTTCCGGGCGGCGCGGCGGGTGGCCCGCGGCTGGGTGCCCGACGACCGCCTGCCGGAGCCGCGGGAGGTGTGCGACGAGGTGCGGCGGGAACTCGACGCCACGGCGGCCCTGCGGCCGCTCGTCGGCGATCGCTTCGACGCCCTCGCCGCGGAGGTGTCGGTGCTGGCCACGGTGAAGCAGGATCCGCGGAAGTGCCCCGAGGGCGACGCGCTCGAGCACTCGCTGCAGGTGTTCGACCTCGTGCACCGCGAGCGGCCGTTCGACGAGGAGCTGCTCACCGCGGCGCTCGTGCACGATGTGGGCCGCGCGCTCGATCGGGCCGATCCGGTGGCGGCGACGCTGGCGGCGATCGCCGACCTGGTGACCGAGCGGACCCGCTGGCTGGTCGAGATGCTGCCGGCGGCCCGCGGGCACGTCGAGCGGACGCTCGGCCACCGCGGCCGCAGGCGGCTGGAGGCGCACCCCGACTTTCTCGACGTGATCCTGCTCGCCGAGGCCGACCGGCGGGCCCATGAGCGGAGCTATCCGACGCCGACGCTCGACGAGGCGATCGCGATCCTGCGGGATCTCGAGGGGCGGGATGAGGGCTGACGCCGGCCGTGATACCTGTGCAGGTTTTCGGCACGTGGCCGCAGGTTTTCAACAAGTGGCCGCAGGTTTTCAAC
>JBBAVS010000191.1:0-5617 GCA_040397585.1 Pirellulales bacterium | reverse complement strand
CCTGCACCCACTTGTTGAAAACCTGCACCCACTTGTTGAAAACCTGCACCCACTTTGTTGAAAACCTGCACCCACTTCTGACGAGCGTCAGGGGTGCGGCGGTCGCGCGGGATGCGTCGGGGCGAAGCCGCGGCGCATGGTGTTTTCCGTGACCGTCCGCGGCACTACGAACTGGAGCAGATAGTCGGGGCCGCCGGTCTTGCTGCCGATGCCCGACATCCGGTAGCCGCCGAAGGGCTGCCGCTGCACGAGCGCCCCGGTGATGCCGCGGTTCATGTAGATGTTGCCCGCCTCGAGCAGGTCGCGGGCCTTCGCCAGTCGGGCCGGGCTGCGGGAAAACACGCCGGCCGTGAGGGCGTAGCGCGTGCCGTTGGCGAGCTCGATGGCGTGGTCGAAGTCGCGGGCCCGAAACACGGCGAGCACCGGCCCGAAGATCTCGTCTTGGCCCAGCGGCCCGGCGGGGTCGACGTCGGCGAACACGTGCGGCCCCACGAACCAGCCGCGGTCGGCGAGGTCGCCGACGTCTGCCGCCACGACCTCCCGCGCGGTGCGGCGGCCGATGTCGATGAACCGCCGCACGCGGTCGCGGGCCTCCTCGTCCACGAGCGGCCCGAGGCGGCTGGCCGGATCGGCCGCGGGGCCCACATGCAGGCTCCGCACGGCGCCTGCGAGCCGGGCCACGAAGGCGTCGTGCACGTGGTCGAGCACGATCACCCGCGAGCACGCGGAGCACTTCTGGCCCTGGAAGCCAAACGCGCTCTGGGCCACCGCCACGACCGCCTCGTCGAGGTCGGCGTCGTCATCCACGATGATCGAGTTCTTGCCCCCCATCTCCGCAATCACCCGCTTCACCAGCCGCGCGTCGCCGGCGGCCGACGCCTCCGCGGCGAGCCGGTTGATCGCCAGGCCCACGTCCCGCGAGCCGGTGAAGGCGACGAGCGCCGTGTCGGGATGGGCCACGAGCGTGGGACCGATCAGCTCGCCGCGGCCGGGCAGGAAGGCGAGGGCCGCCGGCGGCGTGCCGGCCTCCACGAGGATGTCGTGGAGCTTCTTGGCGACGAGCGACGACTGCTCCGCCGGCTTCATCACCACCGTGTTGCCGGTGACGAGCGCGGCGGTCGTCATCCCGGCGAGGATCGCGAGCGGAAAGTTCCAGGGCGCGATCACCACGCTCACGCCCCGCGGCAGGAAGCTGGTGGCGTTTTCCTCGCCGGGCACGTCCACGCGGCGGGCCGCGAAGAGGTCCACCGCCTGCCGGGCGTAGTAGTCGCAGAAGTCGATCGCCTCGGCGACGTCGGCGTCGGCCTCCCGCCAGGGTTTGCCGACCTCGAGCACCATCGTCGCGGCGAGCTCGTAGCGGCGGGCCCGCATGATGGAGGCCGCCGCGTGCAACATGTCGGCGCGGCGGCGGACGTCCACCGCCCGCCAGGCAGGAAGCGCCGCCTGGGCCACGGCCACCGCCCGCTCGGCGTCGGCCACGCCCGCGAGCGACACCTCCGCCACCGGCTGCCGGCGATCCGACGGGTTCTCGCGGACGAGCGTGTCGGCGGTGGCGACCTCGGCGCCGGCGATCACCACCGGCACCCGCACCGGCCCCTTCGCGAGCGATCCAGCCAGCCGATCGACCGCGTGCTGCATCGCGCGGCGGTTGGCCTCGATCGCGAAGTCGGCGAGCGGTTCGTTCGCGAAGGCGTGCGGATCGTGCGCCGCGTGGTGCGCCGCCTCCGGCTCGCGGTGCTCGCCCGCCGGCGGTCGCGGCGGCGCGAGCAGCGCGTCTGCTGGAACGTGCTTGATGAAGCCCGCGCGGAGGAAGGAGTCGTTCGAGGAGTTTTCGAGCAGGCGGCGCACGAGATACGCCATGCCGGGCACGAGCTCGCCGTAGGGCATGTAGACCCGCATCCGCCAGCCGGCCTTCGTGACGGCCTCCTTCTCGGCGTCGCCCATGCCGAAGAGCATCTGCATCTCGACCGCGCGGCGATCGAGGCCGAGGTGTTCGGCCACGGCCATGCCGTGGGCGAGCGAGCGGAGGTTGTGGCTGCCGAGCGCCGGCCGCAGCACGTCGGCATGCTCCATCACGAAGGTGGTGGCGGCCTCGTAGCAGGCGTCGGTCTGCCACTTCTCCTGCCACACCGGGATCGGCCAGCCGGCGGACTCGGCGTGGATCGTCTCGTAGTCCCAGTAGGCGCCCTTCACGAGCCGGACCCACACGGGCGTGCCGCGGTGCCGCGCCCAGGCGGCGAGCGCGGCGAGGTCGCGGGGCGACTCGTGGAGGTAGCACTGCACCACGATGCCGCAGTGCGGCCAGTCGCGAAACTCCGCCTCCATCGCGATCTGCTTGAAGATCTCGAGGGTGAGATCCTTCGCCGCGTGGCTCTCCATGTCGACGTGGACCTGGGCCCCGGCATCGCGGGCGAGCCGCCAGAGGGGACGCAACCGCGCGAGCACGCGGTGGGACGTGCCCACGGGATCGATGGCGTCGAACCGGCTGTCGAGCGCCGAGAGCTTGAGCGACACGTTCACCCGCGGCAGCTCGTGCGGCCGGCCATTCGTGGCGGGGCCGTCGTCCACGAGCGGATCGTGCGGCCAGCGGGCGGCCTGTGGCGGAAGTTCGGTGAGCAGCCGCGTGTAGGCGGCGGCGTAGGCGTCGGCCTCGGCCTCGCTCGTGACCGTCTCGCCCAAGAGGTCGAGCGTGAAGCCCCGGTGGCGGCGGCGCTCGGCGACCGCGGCCTTCGCGGCTTCGGTCGGAGTGGTGCCGGCGATGAAGCGGCGGGCCTGCGCGAGCATCGCGGCCCGCACCGCGCGGGCGGCGAGCGGGGAGAGGATGCCGGTGCGGGCGGCCTTGAACGTCATCCCGATCGCGGGCGGGAGGCGGTCGATCGTGGCGTCGTCGATGTATTCGCGGAGGTGGCGATCGACGGCGGCGGGGTCGTCGAGCATCGGCATGCAGTCCACGAGCCGGAAGAGGCGGACCTTCAGATCGTCGTCGGCGGTGGCCCACTCGCCGGCCTGTTCGGCCCAGTAATCGGGCGACATCACCGAGGGCCGTGCGGCGAGGGCGGCGGCGAGCAGGTCACGGCCGATCGCCTGCACGCGGGCCTCGATCCGCTCGCGGTCGGCGGGGCTGAGCCGGGTGGGCAGGAGCGCTTCGTGGCCTTCGACGCGGTCGGCTGCGGGAGGCGTGCGCGTGGTCGTCATGGCGAGTCCCCCTTTTGATGCAAGTCTATCGGTGACGGGAGGTTGCGACGCGAGAGGGAGCCGGTTTCCGAGGCCCACAGGCCGCGCCGCGGTGGGCACTTGGTAGAATCCGAACCAACGCGCGGGCCATCGGAGGCCCGCCGCTCCCCGCATCACGAGCCCGTGTCCCACCAGGCAGGCCAGGCCACCGACCGACTCGCGGCGACCCTCGACGCCCACGGTCCCGTCGTGCTGCCCGCCTTGCTGCTCTGCGATTACGGGCATCTGGCCCGCGAGGTCGAGCGGCTCGAGGCGGCCGGGGCGAAGGCCCTGCATCTCGACGTGATGGACGGCCGGTTCGTGCCGCAGCTCACCTACGGGCCCGTGGTGGTGGAGGCCGTGCGGCGGGCAGCGAAGGTGCCGATCGAAACGCACCTCATGATCGAGGAGCCCGAGGCGTCGGTGGAGACCTACGCGAAGCTCGGCTCCGACATCATCACCGTCCACATCGAGGCCCTCGACGATCCGCGGGCCACGCTCGAAACGATCGCGGCGCTCGGCAGCCGGGCACACCTCGCGATCAGCCCGAACACGCCGGTCGAGACCCTGGAGCCCTGGCTCGGGTCGTGCGACGGCGTGCTCGTGATGGGGGTGGAGCCCGGGTATGGCGGGCAGAAGTTCATCCCCTCCGCCCTCGACAAGCTCGCCTGGCTCGCGGCCGCCCGCAGCCGGCTCAATGCGTCGTTCCGCCTCGGCCTCGACGGCGGAATCGCATCCGACACAATCGGCCCGGTGGCCGCCGCCGGCGCCGAGTTGATCGTGGCGGGGAGTGCCGTGATGCGTGCGTCTGACTACGGACGCGCGATCGCGGACCTCGAGGCCCTGGCTCGCGCCGCGGCCTAGATCGTTCCTCCTGGAGACCACTCCTTCCGTGCCTGACCATCTGATCGTGATCCGAGCCGGTGCCACCGACTACGACCTTCAGGAACGCATCCGCGGCACGCTCGACATGCCGCTTTCGGCGGCGGGCGCCGCCGCGGCGGCCCGTGCCGGCGAGCGGCTCGCGACCGCCCCGCCGGCAGCCATCTACGCCTCGGCCGATGAGACCGCGGAAGAGACGGCTCGGATCATCGCCTTCGCCTGCGGCGTGAGGCCGAAGCAACTCCCGAACCTCGGCAACGTGGACATGGGGCTCTGGCAGGGACGGCTCGTGGACGAGATTCGCGACACCCAGCCGCGGCTGCACCGCCAGTGGCAAGACAACCCGTGGTCGGTGGCACCGCCCGAGGGCGAACTGCTCGAAGAGGCGTGCGAGCGGGTGGAGGCGGTGCTCGAGAAGATCTTCAAGCGGCATCCCGGCGGCAGCATCGCCGTGGTGGTGCCGCGGCCGCTCGACGCGATCGTGACCTGGCTCGTGTCGGGCCGTTCGATGGGCGACCTGTGGCGGTTCGACGCCGACGCCGAGTTGATGGACGTCTTGCCGGTGGCCGCGCAGTGGCAGCCGCCGCGGCCGGGCGTCGCGATCGCCCCCGCCAGTCGGATGGAGTCGGCTCCGTCGCAGCCGTTCGTTTCCCGCTGAAAGCGGCGCAGCACCGTCGGCCGGCGCCGCGATAAACTCTGGCCTCTCGCACAGGACGGGTGCCGCTCGCGCCGGCCTCGCCTCGACAAGCCTTCAACACGCCCTCGCCGCTTCGGTCATCAGCATGGAACGCACCCGCAAGGCGTCAGCGACCGCCACCGACTCTCCCGTGCCGACGGCGTTGCCGGGCGAGCCGACGAAGCCGGCTGTGGCGGCGGCCGGTGAGCCTGCGAGCCGCGGGCCGCGGCCCAAGCGGGGCGTGCCCGAGGGGCTGTGGCTCAAGTGCGACGGCTGCGGCGCCACGATCTACCGCAAGGAGGCCGAGGAGCTCCTCAACGTCTGTCCGCAGTGCGGGTTTCACTGGTATGTGTCGGCGGCGAAGCGGATGGAGCAGCTGCTCGACGCGGGCACCTTCGAGGAGTGGGACGCCGACCTCAGGCCCGCCGATCCGCTCGGCTTCCGCGACAAGAAGCCCTACGCGGAGCGGATCGTGGCGGAGCAGAAGCGGACGGGCCTCAAAGACGCGGCCCTCACGGGCACGGGGATGATCCGGGCCCGGCGGGTGGCCTGCGGCGTGACCGACTCCTCCTTCATCATGGGCAGCATGGGGAGCGTGGTGGGCGAACGGCTCACGCGGCTCGTGGAGCGGGCGACGGCCGGCAAGCTGCCGCTGATCATCATCAGCGCGTCGGGCGGCGGTGCCCGGATGCACGAGGGCATCCTCTCGCTGATGCAGATGGCGAAGGTGTCGGCGGCGCTGGCCCGCTACTCGCAGGCCGGCGGCCTCTTCATCTCGGTGCTCACGAATCCCACGATGGGCGGCGTGGCCGCGAGCTTCGCCTCGCTCGGCGACCTCTGCTTCGC
>JBBAVS010000190.1:0-5620 GCA_040397585.1 Pirellulales bacterium | reverse complement strand
ACCGGCTCAATCAGGAAGCCCAATCGCGTAAGCGATGGGGATCGATCGTACCGCTTACGCGGTTACGCTTCCTGGCTCATTCGATCACGCGGAGCACGCCACCCTGCGTGTCGAACTTCGTGATCACGATGTCGTGGTGCCGGCCGAGGCCCAGCGACTCGAGGCGATCGACGAGCCCGCCCGCCTTGTCGAGCGTCTCGCAGACGGCCATCACCGCCGGCCCCCAGCTCGACTGCGTGCAGCCCGGCGTGCCGAGCTCGGCGAGCAGTTCGATGAGGTCGGCCGTGGCCTTGCCGTGGGACAGCTTCGACGACTCCGACTCGAACGGCTTGCCCGCCAGCGCGCCATAGCTCCGCACCGCGAGCGAGAACTCGATGAACTTCCCCTCCACCGCCGCCGGCAAGAGCTCCAACAGCGCGATCCGCGAGAGCTCCGCCGTGATCTCGCGGGGCACCGGGGGCAGGCGGGCAAACGCCTCCCGCTCGGCCGCGCCGGACATCCCGGCCGCATCGCGGGCCACGAGGAGCACGCACCGCCAGGTCTGCGGCAGCCGCACGCGGGCCACCATCGGCGAAAACGACCGGGTCACGTTGTCGTCGACGTCGGCCTCGTCGCGGATCATCCGGCCGGCCTCGATGATCAGGCCGCCGCGGCTGAACCCATACACCCCCACGCACGACCGCCGGCCGCGGCCGACCACGCGGGCGAGTTCCAGGGCGTCGTGGGTGTCGAAGAGCCAGTCGTGTTCGGTGGGCTGGAGCTCCTCCTGCATCGGATGGGGCGTGGCCGGCGGCACGTGGGCCTCGGCGCCGAGCGCGAAGAGATGCCGCATGCCGGCCGCGACGGCCAGGCCGAGCTGGGTGCCGGTGCCGAGGCCGACGTGGGCGGCGGGCGCCGTCACCACCTCGATCGCACAGCCGACGTCGCCCAACCGCCAGGTGTCAACGCAGGCCTTCGCGTAGCCGAGGGCCCGTTCGGCATGCAGGCCGCGGGCCTCCAGCCGGCCGGCCCGGCGGAGTCGCACCTGCAGCGGCGGCCGGTCGAGCATCACCCCCACGCCGCCGAACGAGCGGGCATCGGCGTGGCCGAACGACATCATCCCGAGGTGCAGCCGCGCGGGGGCCCGAATCTCGACGGCCTGCGGGGGCGACGGCGTTCCTGGGATGGCTGGGGGAGTCATCGCCCCAAGCATACCCGCAGACCGCCGAACCGCACGCCGCAGGGCTAATCCGCGGCGGCGGCCGCCGCGGCCAGCAGCGCGAAGGCTTCCGCCTCCCGCGGCCCGCCCGTCTTCTCGACGAGGATCCGCAGGTCTTCGATCCTCCGGCCCACCTCCCCGCGGCCGAGGAGGTGGACCCGCGTCACCAGGATCGCCGCCTCCACCACCGCATGGGCCGCACGGTGAAACCCGAGAAACGGCCGGCCGGCATGCTCGGCCACCACCCGCGCCGTGAGCTCCAGCCGCTCCCGCGAGTCGTCGATCGTGTCTACGGCAAACTCCCAGGCATGGCAGGCGTCGCGGAGCACCCGGCCGCCCACGGCGGTGGCGGGCCGCGCCGGCGGCGGGCCATCGAGGCGGCCAGCCACGACCCGGGCGAGCAGGAGCACGTCGTCGCTGACGTGAAACACGCCGCACCGGTCCCGCACGAGGTTCGTCGCCGTCTGGCTCGTGGCGAACGGCCGGAGCACGAGCCGCGTGAGCCGCCCGGCCGACCGCTCCTCGGGGTCGATCCACGGCCCCATCGCGGCGACGTGCAGCCGGCCGTCGGCGGCCGTCGTGGTCACGATTCCTTCGAGGATCATCGGTAGCCCTGCGGCGGCGGGAGACAGCGGGAAACGACAGCCCGCATGATAAACTCTCGGCACCGTCGCCTCGCGAGCCCGTCCTTGTCAGCCGCCCGTCCCCGCATCCATTTCGTCACCGGCCGGCTCGCCGAGCACTCGCTGCGGCAGGTCCTCGAACGGCTCGCGCCGCGGGCCGGATTCGACTGGACCGTGCAGGTGATGCCGATCACCGTGGCCGCTCTCATGACCACGCCCTGGATCGCCCGGCGGCTCGAGGTGCCCCCTGGCACCACCCGGGTGCAGATTCCGGGCGCCTGCCGCGGCCCGCTCGAGGCGTTCGCCGAGGTCACCTCCGTGCCGGTGGACCGCGGCCCGGCCGACCTCCGGGCCCTCGACGAGTTCTTCGGCCAGAAGTCGCGCGACCTCTCCGACTACGGCCGGCACGACATCGAGATCATCGCCGAGATCAACCACGCCCCGCGGCTCACGGCCGCCGACCTGCTCGCCGAGGCCCGCCGGCTCGCGGCCGCCGGCGCCGACCGCATCGACGTGGGCTGCGACCCGGGCGAACGCTGGGCCGGGGTGGCCGATGCCGTGCGGATGCTCGTGGCCGAGGGCTTCCGGGTGTCGATCGACAGCTTCGATCCCGTCGAGGTGGCGGCCGCCGCGCGGGCCGGCGCCGATCTCGTGCTCTCGGTCAACTCGACGAGCGTGGCCGCCGCCCCCGACTGGGGCTGCGAGGTGGTGGTGGTGCCCGACGTGCCCGCCACGCTGGAAGGCTTCGACGCCACGGTCGAGGCCCTGGCCGCGGCCGGCGTGAAGCACCGCCTCGATCCGGTGCTCGAGCCGATCGGCTTCGGCTTCGCCGCGAGCCTCGGCCGCTACCTCGACGTCCGCCGCCGCCATCCGGCCGCCGAGATCATGATGGGGATCGGCAACCTCACCGAACTCACCGACGTCGATTCCGCCGGTGTGAACGTGCTGCTGCTCGGCTTCTGCCAGGAGACGGGGATCCGCTCGGTGCTCACCACCGAGGTGATCCACTGGGCGCGGAGCAGCGTGCGGGAGTGCGCCCTGGCCCGCGACCTCGTCTGGCACTCGGTCACCCATCACACGCTTCCCAAGCACGTCGAGCCGCGGCTGATCACGCTCCGCGGCGGCAAGCCGCACGCCCACGGCCGCGACACGCTCGACCGGCTCGCCGCGGCGATCCGCGACCCCAACTTCCGGATCTTCGCCGAGGGCGACGAAGTGCACCTCGTGGGCGCCGGGCTGCACCTGGCATCGCCCGACCCGTTCGCGCTCTTCGCGGAGCTCGCCGCCGCGGGCCGCGACGACGTCGATCCCGGCCACGCCTTCTACCTGGGCTACGAGATGGCGAAGGCCGTCACGGCGCTCACACTCGGCAAGGATTATCGCCAGGACCAGCCGCTCGACTGGGGCCACCTCACCCGCGACGAGATCGGGCACGGCCCGTCGCGGGCCGCCGCCCGCGCGGCCGAGACCTCCCGCCGCCGCGACGAGGGCCCCGCGGCGCCTGCGCCCACCACCGCCTCATGACCGCGCCCGCCCCCGCCCCCGCCGCCGCGCCTCCCCGCCCCGAGCATCCGTGGATCGCCCGCTCGTGGATCACGCCGTCGGGGTGTGTCGTCGCGGAGGCGGCCCCCGGCATCGATCCGCCGACCGTGTTTCGCCATGCCAGCCGGCTGCCGCACGCGATCTTCTTCGATAGCGCCGTCGTCGATCGCCCCGGCGCGCCGACCGACGAACCGGCGGTGCGGCTGGGCCGCTCGTCGTTCGTGGCGGCCGATCCGATCCGCTCCTGGCACGTGCCCCGCGGCGCCGACTGGGAGACCTCGTGCCGTGAGATCGCCGCCGCATTCGCCGGCATCCGCGCGGTGCTCGCCGACCTCGCCTGCATCACAGTGCCCGGCCTGCCGCCCTTCCAGGGAGGCGTGGCCGGACTCGTGGCCTATGAGTGCGGCCTGGCCCGCCTGGGCCTCGAGCCGCCGCCCGCCGCCGGCCCCGATCCGCTGCTCTCGCTCCACGCCTACGACGTGGTGTTCGCCTACGACCACGATCTCGACCGCGGCTGGTTCCTCGCGCAGGGTGTGCCCGCCCGCGGACCGGTGGAGCGGGCGCGGCGCGGACGCGAACGGCTCATGGCCTTCCTTGCCGAGCCGCCGGCGGCGGCGGCCCGCGACGCGGCGCCGGCCACCGCGCCGACCGCCGCCAGCCATCCGCTGCCCGACCGGCCCCATGTCTGCTCCACGCACTCCCGCGACCGCTACCTCGAGATGGTGCGGGCCGGGATCGAGCTCGTGCATGCGGGCGACATCTTTCAGGCCAACCTCGCCCAGCGGTTCGAGACCCCGATGGACCTCGATCCCGTGGCGGTCTACCTGCGGGCCCGCGAGGTAAACCCCGCCCCGTTCGCCGGCTATCTCGACGCGGGGAGCGTGCAGGTGGCGAGCATGTCGCCCGAGCGGTTTCTGCAGGTCTGCCGCGGCGTCGTCCGCACCCATCCCATCAAGGGCACGCGGCGGGTGACGGCCAGCCCGGAGGCCGACCTCTACGCCTCGGCCGACCTCGAGGCGAGCGAGAAGGACCGGGCGGAGAACGTGATGATCGTGGACCTCCTGCGGAACGACCTCGCCCGGGTCTGCACGGCGGAGAGCGTGCGGGTGGAGGCCCTCTGCCGGCTCGAGCGCTATCGCTACGTGCAGCACCTCGTGTCGGTGGTGTCGGGCCGGCTCCGCCCCGGCCTCGGCGCGATCGACGCCCTCGAGGCCGCGATTCCGGGGGGCAGCATCTCGGGCGCCCCCAAGCATCGGGCCTGCGAGATCATCTCCGCCGTCGAGCAGGTGAGCCGGGGCTGCTACTGCGGCTCGCTCGGCTATGTGGGCTTCGACGGCACCGCCGACTTCAACCTCCTGATCCGCACGCTCGTGGTGGCGCCCGGCTCGATCGCGTTCGCGGCGGGCGGCGGGATCACCGCGGCCAGCGACCCCGCCGCCGAATACGCCGAGTCGCTCGCCAAGGCGGAGGGCATGCTGCGGGTGCTCGACGCGCTCGCCAACGGCCCGCGCGACGATCGGCAGGCCGCGCCATGATCGTCGTCATCGACAACCGCGACAGCTTCGTGTTCAACCTCGCCCGGCACTTCCAGCTCTTGGGCGTGGAGACGGCGGTGGTGGCGAGCCACGCGACGTCGGCGGCGGCGATCCTCGCCGCGCGGCCGGCAGCCATCGTGATCTCGCCGGGGCCGTGCACGCCGGCCGAGGCGGGCTGCTCGCTCGACCTCGTGCGGCTGGCGCTCGGCCACGTGCCGCTCTTCGGGGTGTGCCTCGGCCACCAGGTGCTCGCCGCGGCGGGGGGCGGGCGGATCGTGCGGGCGGCCCAGCCCACGCACGGCCGGACGAGCGCGGTGCATCACGACGGCGTGAACCTGTTCGCCGGCATCCCCAGCCCGATGACCGCCTGCCGCTACCACTCGCTGGTGGTCGAGGCCGAGAGCCTGCCGGCCGGGCTGGTGGCCGTGGCCCGTGATGCCGAGGGCACGATCATGGCGATCGCCGACGAGGCGCGGTGCGGCTACGGCGTGCAGTTTCATCCCGAGAGCATCCTCACGCGGCACGGCTTCCGGCTGCTGGCCAACTTCCTCGCCGCGGCGGGCATCCCGCACCGGGGCGACCTCGTGGCGGCACTCGACGACGAAGTCGCCCGGCAGGCGGCCCCGCCCGCGCCGCACGACGCCCCCGCCGCCGGGCCCGTGGTCACGTTCTGACGCAGGCATCTGAGGACGGCTGCCCCCTGAGTGGGTGCAGGTTCCGAA
>JBBAVS010000189.1:0-5842 GCA_040397585.1 Pirellulales bacterium | reverse complement strand
CGCACGTCAGCCGTCCCAGCCCGAGCCACGCCCCCTGACCAGCGCCCCCTGACCAACCCCCTGCCCCGACTCACCGAGGAGACCAGTCCATGATCGATGACCTGCGCGAAGAAGAGATCGTCAACAAGGTCGGCGGGCGGTTCAAGCTGTCCACGCTGATCCAGAAGCGGCTCGTGGCGCTCAACGCCGGCGGCCGTCCGCTCGTGGACGTCGACACCGACGACAAGATGCAGATCGTCATCGAGGAGATCAAGCAGGACAAGATCTTCCTCGACACCTCGCTCAACCTGCGGATCACCGGTGCGTCCACGGAAGCCGGCGGGCCGCTCGACTTCGACCCGACGATCCTGTGAGCCCCCTCCCTGCGAGCCCCGTTCCGTCGAGCCTGGTGGGACGCGAGATCGTCCTCGGCGTGTCGGGCGGGGTCGCGGCCTACAAGTCCGCGGCGCTGGCCAGCCTGCTCGTGCAAGGCGGCGCCGGGGTCACGGCCGTGCTCACGCGGGCCGCGCGGCGGTTCGTCGGCGCGGCCACGTTCGCCGCGCTCACCGGCCGCCCGGTGGCCAGCCGGACCTTCGATCCGGCGGTCCACCCGCTCGGCGGCCACATCGAACTGGCGGCCCGGGCCGATCTCCTCGTGGTGGCCCCGGCCACCGCCGACTTCCTCGCCAAGGCGGCCCATGGCAGCGCCGACGACCTCCTCTCCACGCTCGTGCTCTGCGCCGAGTGTCGCGTGCTCGTGGCCCCGGCGATGAACGCGGCCATGTGGGGCAAGGCCGTGGTGCAGCGAAACGTCCGCCAGGTCGAGGCGGACGGCATGACGGTCGTGCCGCCCGGGACGGGCTGGCTGTCGTGCCGGCAGCAGGGCACCGGCCGGATGGCCGAGCCGAGCGAGATCCTGGCGGCGATCGAGGCGGCGCTGGCGGCCGCGCCGCGGCGGAGCTGAGCTCGCAGCCATGGCGCGGATCCTGCTCACCGCCGGCCCCACGCGTGCCTACCTCGACGACGTGCGGTATCTGACCAACGCCTCGAGCGGGCGGATGGCGGCCGCGATCGCCCAGGCCGCGCTGGCCGCCGGCCACGAGGTGACGATCGTCAGCGGTCCCGTGCACGTCCGCTATCCGCGTGGGGCCCGGGTGATTCCGGTCGTGACCACGCAGGAAATGCTCGACGCGGCACTCGGCGAACTGCCGGGCGTGGATGGCGTGGTGGCCACCGCCGCCCCCTGCGACTTCGAACCGGTGGACCGCGTGGACGGCAAGATCCCACGGCAGGGCGACGGCCTCACGCTCCGGCTCGTTCCCACCCGCGACGTGATCGCCACGCTGGCGCGGCGGTCGGTGTCGCGGCAGTGGTTCGTCGCCTTCGCCCTGGAGCCGGGCGCCGATCCGCGGCGGGCCTTCGAGAAGATCGAGGCCAAGCGGTGCGACCTGATCGTGGTCAACGACGTCACGGCGCTCGAGGGCACCCGGACCGCGGTGACCGTCTACGACCGCAGCCACGCCGCGCTGGGCTCCAAGGCCGGCACGAAACGGGCGGTGGCGGCGTGGCTCGTCCGCCTGTTCGCCACGCGGCTCATGGACTAGTCGCCCGACTCCCGGGCTAGCAGCCCGCCGGGTGGTCCCCCTATAAAATCGCCCGGTTCCTTCCCGCTCGCGGAGTCTGCCATGGTCAAGGTCGCCGTCCTCGGTGCCACCGGTTACACCGCCCTCGAGGCGCTCAAGATCCTGCTCCGGCATCCCCAGGCCGAGATCGTCGCGGTGACGAGCCGCCAGGAGGGCAAGACCCCGGTCTCCAGCGTTCATCCAAGCCTCGTCGGCCGGCTCGACCTGCCCCTCGAAGACCTGACGCCCGAGGAGGTGGGCAAGCGGGCCGACTGCGTGTTCGGCTGCCTGCCGCACTGCGCCAGCGCCGAGATCCTGCCCCGGGTGCTCGCCGCCGGCGCGAAGGTGGTCGACTTCAGCGCCGACTACCGGCTCGACGACGCGGCGACCTACCTCGAGTGGTATGGCCACGAGCATCCCGACCCCGCCCGGCTCGGGGCCACCGTCTACGGCCTGCCCGAGCTGTTCCGCGAGCGGATTCGCCGGCAGCCGCTGGTCGCGAACCCCGGCTGCTATTCGACGTCGGCAATCCTGCCGCTCGCCCCGCTGGTGAAGAGCGGCCTGTTCCAGCTCGACGACATCATCATCGATTCCAAGAGCGGCGTGAGCGGCGCCGGGCGGCAGCCGAAGCTGATGACGCACTTTCCGGAGTGCAACGAGAGCATGTCGGCCTACAACGTGGGCCGCCACCGGCACACGCCCGAGATCGAGCAGGTGATCGCGCGGCACGCCGGCGACCGGCCCGCCGTGATCTTCACCCCCCAGCTCGCCCCGATGGATCGGGGGATCCTCTCCACGATCTACATCCGGCCGAAGCAGCCGCTCGCCGAAGCAGACGTGCTCGGGCTCCTGCGGCAGGCGTATGCCGGCGAGCGGTTCGTCCGCGTGGTGGACCACCTCCCCGGCACCAAGGACACGGTCGACACCAACTTCTGCGACATCACCGCCCGCGTGGTCCGCGACCGCGTGCTGCTCATCAGCTGCCTCGACAACCTCGTCAAGGGGGCGGCGGGTGCGGCGGTGCAGAACTTCAACGTCCTCTTCGACCTCCCCGAGACCATGGGACTGCTCTGACCATGTCGATCGCCGACACGCCCGTCACCTACCCGATTCCCCCCCTGCCCCGCGGCTGGCGGATGGCCGCCGTGCACGCCGGCATCAAGCGCAACGCCACCCGAGAAGACGTCACCCTGGTGGCCAGTGATCGCCCCGCCGTGGCGGCCGGCGTGTACACCACCAACCTGGTGTTCGCGGCTCCGGTGGCCCTCGATCGCGGGCGGACGCCCGGCACCGGCTTCCGCGGCGTGGTGATCAACTCCGGCAATGCCAACGCCTGCACGGGCAGCCGCGGCCTCGACGACGCCCGGCAGATGGCCGCCCTCGCGGCCCGCGAGCTCGGGGCCGAAGGGACGCAGATGCTCGTGCTCTCCACGGGGATCATCGGCGAGTTTCTGCCGCTGGCGACGGTCGAGAAGGGCATCCGCGCCGCCGCCGCCGCGCTTGCCAGCGACGAGCGGGCGGTCCTCACGGCGGCACGCGGGATGATGACCACCGACACCCGCCCGAAGATGGCCGGCGGCACCTTCACGGCCGACGGCGTCGCCTGCACGGTCTACGGCATGGCGAAGGGTGCCGCGATGATCGGGCCGAAGCTCGCCACGATGCTCGGGGTGGTGGTGACCGATGCCGCGATCGAGCCGGCCGACGCCCAACGGCTGCTGGCCGCAGCCGCCGAGGAGACGTTCAACTGCGTGAGCGTGGACGGGCACATGAGCACCAACGACACCGTGCTCCTCCTGGCCAACGGGGCCGCGGGCGGCCCACCCCTCAGCGGCGCCGGCCTGGAGGCGTTTGGCCGCACGCTCCACGACGTCTGCGGGTTTCTGGCCCGCGAGATGGCCGACGACGGCGAAGGCGCCACCCACGTCATGCGGATCGAGGTGCGCGGCGCCGTCAGCCGCGATGCCGCGCGGCAGATCGCCCGCACGATCGCCGACAGCCCGCTGGTCAAGACCGCCGTGCACGGCGCCGACCCCAACTGGGGGCGGATCGTGTCGGCCGCCGGCTACTCGGGGGTGGCCTTCGACCCGGCCCAGGTCGTGCTCCGGGTGAACGGCACGCTCCTGTTCGAGGCCGGCTCGCCCGTGCCGTTCGACGCCGACGCCGTGTCGGCCGCGATCAAGGCGCACCGCGAGACGCTCATCGAACTCGTCGTCGGGGCCGGACCCGGCCGGATTCGCTTCTATTCCAGCGACCTGACGGCCGACTACGTCCACCTCAACGCGGATTACCACACCTAGCGGCCCGTGGAAAAAGCCCTCCATGGCCTTTTTTCACTTGGTCGCCGCATCGTGCGGCGGCAGACTTGTTCCACAGTCTGCGAGCGAACGGGGGTCCGGCGGTGCCCTCCGGCCCGGCCGACCGCGGCGTCCTGCGCTGCCCCCCGGCCGCAGCGCCAGGCCCCTCAGGATCGCCCCGCGGCGCCGCCGCGATTTCCGGCCGCGATTCGCCTAGAATCTCCCGGCTTGACGCAGCCGCACCGAAACGGTTTGCTCTTCGCAGTCTCCCCATGCCCCTGAGTGCCAGCCGATGCCCGCCCCTTCGCCGCCCTCCGCCCCGACCGATCCCCTGGTGCCGCTGGTCGGCGGCGTCGTGCCGGCGAACCTCCCCGCGCAGCGGTCAAAGCTCGGCCTTCCCCGCCGGGGCGAGCTCTCGGCTGCCGGTGACCCCGATGGCGACGAGGAGGAGGAACTCGGGGACGAGGAGGATTTGTCGGTCGCCCAGCCGCTCGCCGACGAGGACTCGACGTTCGACGACTTCGACGACGAGTTCGACGACGATTTCGAGGAGGAGGAGAACGACCCCGACTGGGATCATCCCGACGAGGGCGACGCCCCGCCGCCTCCCGGCAAGGCTCCCGGCCGGAAGAAGTAGCAGTTCGCGCGCCTGGAGGGTTCGACCGATGTCCGCTCTCGACAAACCGCACTCGGCTCCCGACGACCCCAACGCCGGTTCCGGTACGGGTTCCGGGCAGGGCCGCGGCCGCAGCCGTGCGCGGCAGCAGCCACCGGCCTGGTTCGGCACGCTCGGCCAGCTCGACTTCGACATCGACTTCTTCGAGAAGCTGCTCGCCCGGGCACCCGAGTCGATCGAGGTGCTGCGGGTGCTCGCTGAGCTGGTCAGCAAGAAGGGGCTCGTGACCCGGGCCGTGGACCTTGACCGCCGGATCGTCCGCCTGCTGCCCGACGACTTTCTCGCCCGCTACAACCTCGCCTGCTCGCTGGCCCGGGCGGGATGCCCCGACGAGGCGATCGACGCCCTCTCGCGGGCGATCCTCCTCGGCTACGACGACCTCGACCACATGGAGACGGATCCCGACCTCGAGTCGCTCCGCACCCATCCGGACTTTCTCGCCCTGCTCGGCGAGTGAGGTCCGCTAGACCGCTTCCGGTCGGCTGCTGCTAGAATCCGCGGGCCAATCTGCCCCGAGGGAGCACGCATGCTCGACCAGTACGACAAGATCACCGAAGCGGCCACGTTCATCTCGTCGAAATGGACGCTCACGCCGCGGGTCGGCATCATTCTCGGCAGCGGCCTGGGCGGAGCCGCGGCGGCGATCACCGAGAAGGTCACGATTCCGTACGACCAGATCCCGCACTTCGCCCGCTCGACGGCCCACGGCCACTCGGGCCAGCTGGTCTGCGGCCTGCTCGAGGGCATTCCGGTCGTGGTCATGGAGGGGCGGCAGCATGCCTACGAGGGCTACCCGCTCCAGCAGATCACCTTCCCTGTCCGTGTGCTCCAGCGGCTCGGTGCCGGGCTCTTGATCGTCACCAACGCCTGCGGCGGCCTCAACCCGCAGTATCGTGCGGGCGATCTGATGGTGATCGAGGACCACATCAATCTGCTGGGCGACAATCCGCTGATCGGGATCAACGACGAGCGGCTCGGCCCGCGGTTTCCCGACATGTCGGCGCCCTATCCCGCGGGGCTCGTGGACGGGGCCCTGGCCGTGGCCCGGCGGGAGAACTTCGTCGCCCACCGCGGCGTGTACGTCGCCGTGACCGGGCCAAACCTGGAGACGCGGGCGGAGTATCGATTCCTGCGCACGATCGGCGCCGACGTGGTGGGGATGTCAACGGTCCCCGAGGTGCTCGTGGCGGTGCACGGGGGGATGCAGGTGTTGGGCATCTCCGTGGTCACCGACATGTGCCTCCCGGATGCCCTGGAGGTGGCGACGG
>JBBAVS010000188.1:0-5885 GCA_040397585.1 Pirellulales bacterium | reverse complement strand
TGGACGGCTCGCTCAAGGAAGACGGCAAGAGCCCGGCCGACTTCGACTACAACGTCAAGGTCACCAAGGAGGTCGTCACGCTCGCCCATCGGCAGGGCGTGTCGGTGGAGGGGGAGCTTGGCTGCCTGGGGTCGCTGGAGAGCGGCGAGGGTGAGGCCGAAGACGGCCACGGCGCCACCGGCAAGCTCTCGCACGATCAGCTGCTCACCGACCCCGACGAGGCGGCGCGGTTCGTGGCGGCGACCGGCGTCGATGCGCTCGCCGTGGCGATCGGCACGAGCCACGGGGCCTACAAGTTCACCCGCAAGCCCGACGGCGACGTGCTGGCGATGAAGCGGATCGAGGAGATCCACGCCAAGCTCCCCAACTGCCACCTCGTGATGCACGGCTCGTCGAGCGTGCCGCAGGAGCTCCAGGACATCATCAACAAGTTCGGCGGGAAGATGCCGCAGACCTGGGGCGTGCCCGTGGAGGAGATCCAGAAGGGGATCAAGCACGGCGTTCGCAAGATCAACGTGGACACCGACTGCCGGATGGCGATCACCGGCGCGATCCGCAAGGTGCTCGCCGAGACGCCGGAGAAGTTCGACCCCCGCGACTACCTCAAGCCCTCCCGCGAGGCGATGAAGAAGGTGTGCGCCGAGCGAATGGTGCAGTTTGGCCAGGCCGGCAACGCCGGCAAGATCAAGTGCATCACGCTCGCCGACATGGCGAAGCGCTACGTGGGCGGCTGACGGCCGCCGGCGCCTGAAGTGGCCGCAGGTTTTCAACCGTGGCCATGACTCCGAAAGTGGTCCTGGCCCCGAAAGTGCCCGCAGGCTCCGAAAGTGGCCGCAGGTTTTCAACCTGCGGATCTCCCGGGTCGCGCCTCGCTCGGCTCTGCCCGGCTGGTACCTGACGAGATCCGGCAGAAAAACTGCGTTGCGTGGCTTGCGCAGTCGGCCTACCATCCCGCCCCGCGCGGGAGGTCCGCGCGGACTCCCCGGCCGTGGTGCGAACATGGAAGACATCGACGACGGCATTCTCGCGCACGGCCGTGAGATCCTCCGCGCCGAGGGCGCGGCGGTGCTCCGCTCCGCCGACGCGCTCGACGCCTCCTTCTGTCGCGGCGTGAAGATGATCCTCGGCTGCACCGGCAGCGTGGTCGTGACCGGGATCGGCAAGGCGGGCCTCGTGGCCCGGAAGATCTCGGCCACGCTCGCCTCCACCGGCACGCCGAGCCACTTCCTCCACCCCGCCGAGGCGCTGCACGGCGACCTCGGAGCGCTGCGGGCCGACGACGTCGTGCTCGCCCTCTCGCAGTCGGGGGAGACGGAGGAGATCACCCGCCTCCTGCCCCACCTCGCCGCCCGCCGCGTGGGCATCGTGGCGCTCACCGGCCGCGGCGACAGCGCGCTGGGCCGTGCCGCCGACGTGGTGGTGGCCACGGGCGCTCTCCGCGAGGCCTGCGCCCTCGGCCTCGCGCCGAGCACGAGCACGTCGCTGATGCTCGCCCTCGGCGACGCCCTCGCCCTCGTCACCAGCAGCCTGCGGCAGTTCACCGCGGAAGACTTCGCCGCCCGCCATCCCGGCGGCAGCCTGGGTCGGCAGCTGATGCTCGTGGAGGACGTGATGCGGCCGCTCGCGGACTGCCGGATCGCCCGCCCCCTCGACACCGTCCGCGCGGTGTTCGTCAGGCCGCTGCCGGCCCGCCGGACCGGCGCCGTGATGATCCTCGACGAGGCCGGGTCGCTCGCCGGCATCTTCACCGACAGCGACCTGGCGCGGCTCTTCGAGCGGCGGCACGATGCGGCGCTCGACGAGCCGATCGGCCGGGTGATGACCGCGCGGCCGACCACGCTGCCGATCGGCACGCGGCTCCGCGACGCGGTCGCGATCCTGGAGTCGCGCCGGCTCAGCGAACTGCCCGTGCTCGATCCGACGGGCCGGCCCGTCGGACTGGTGGACATCGTCGATCTCGTGGGCCTCGTCCCCCCCGAACTGCTCGCCGCGCCGCGTTCGGCCGCCGCCTGAGCCCGCCCGGAACACCCGCATGACCGCCGCCGATCTCGACCGCCGCCTGGCCCGTGTGCAGCTCCTGCTGCTCGACGTGGATGGTGTGCTCACCGACGGCGGCGTGACCTACGACGACCGCGGGGGCGAGACGAAGACCTTCCACATCCGCGACGGCCTGGCCCTCCGCGCCTGGCGGCGGGCGGGCTATCGCGCGGGGATCATCACCGGCCGCTCGAGCGCGGTGGTCGAACGCCGGGCCGCGGAGCTGGGCATCGAGATCCTCCGCCAGGGGATCGACGACAAGCTCGCCGCCGCGACCGAGGTGATCGCGGAATGCGGGCTCACCTGGGAGGAGACGGCGTTCCTCGGCGACGACCTGCCCGATCTCCCCGTCGTGATGCGGTGCGGCGTGGGGGCGGCGGTGGCCGACGCCTGCGCGGAGCTCCGCCGCGCCGCGGCGGTGGTCACCACGCTGCCCGGCGGCTGCGGGGCGGTCCGCGAACTGATCGAGCGGCTGCTCGGGGCGCGCGGCGGCTGGGACGCCGTCGTGGCCGGCTACACGGCCCGGCAGGCCTCGACCACGCGGCGGTGACACGGCGATGGAACATCGACTCGGACGAACGCTGCGGGTGTTCCTCGTCGCCCTGGCGGCGGCGGGGTTCTACCGGCTCGCCGTCGTGCCGGTCGTGGAGCCGCGGGTCCGCGACACGGCGACCGCCCTGGAGATGACGCCCGAGGAGGCGGCGGCGATCCGCGCCCGCGCCGACCAGCGGCTCGCGGCGCTCGGCGACGTGTTTCCGCCCGGCTCGTGGGAGCGCGAGAATCCGATCATGCTCGAGAGCCGGCAGATGCGGCTGCTCTTCAAGGACTACCACTCGCTCCCCGATGGCCGCGTGAACCTGGTGCCCTGCACGCTCGTCGTGCTGCCCGACCGCAACCGCGTGGCCGCCGATGGCCAGCCCGGCCGCACGCTCGTGCTCCGCGCTCCGCAGGGGGCGGTGCTCGAGTTCGACGAGCCGCTCGATCTCCGGCAGGGGCGGCTCGCCCGGCTGATCGGCGGCAGCCTCCGCGGCCAAGTGACCATTCGGGGCACACCCACGGCGGCCGGCGCCGAGGACGACGTGGAGATCGTGACCCGCGATATCGAACTCGACGAACTCGAGGTCCGCACGGGCGAGATGGTGCAGTTTCGCTATGGCCGGTCGAGCGGCAGCGGCCGCGGGCTCGCGGCCCGGCTGCGGCCGCGTCCGGGCGGGACCGGTCCCTCCGCCGGGCCTGGCCCCGGGCCCGACAAAGGACCGAACATCGGCGGCGTGGACTCGATCCGTCTCGACCGCGACGTGAAGATGCGGATCGAGGGCGTCGCCGGGGGCATGCTGCCCGGCGCCGCGCCGCCGGCCGTCGCACCGCCGCCAGCCGCGGCCGCGGACCAGCCTGCCGCGCCTCCCGTGCTCGTCACCTGCCGCGGCGCGATGTGCCTCAACGTGTCGGCCAACGTGATCACGCTGGAAGACCACGTGGACGTGATCCGTGCGGCGGCCGACGGCGCCACCGAGCAGCTCTCGTGCGATCTGCTCGCGATCGTGCTCGCGCGAAAGCCGAAGACGGCCGACCAGGGCCCGGCCGCGGCCCGCGGCGGCCTCGAGCCGGTGGAGATCCAGGCCAAGGGCACGCCCGTGGTGGCCCGCTCGACCGGCGGCCAGCTCGAAGCCCGGGCCGCCCGCCTCGGCTACGAGATCGCCACGCGGCGCATCCTCCTCGACGGCGAGGAGCCGGTGTCGCTCGTCGCCCGGGGCTCCGAGATGGAGGCCCGCAAGATCGACTACATGCCCGGCGCCGCCGGTGAACCGGGCACGCTGATGGCCATCGGGCCCGGCTGGATCCGCATGCGGTCGGAGAAGTCGCCGCCGGCCCAGGCGCGGTGGCAGCAGTGGCTGCGGATGCGGCCCGACGGCGCGGGCCACGTGGTGTCGCTGGCGGGCGACGCCGATGTGACCGTGGAGACGCAAGGCCGGCTGTCGGCCGCCGAGATGCACCTCTGGCTCGACGTGGTGAAGGGATCGCGGCCCGCGCCGGCTGATCCCGCGGCCGGCCCCGATCTCTCCGGCGTGCGGCCCTCGCGGCTGCTCGCCCGCGGCATGGTGGAAGCCGATGCGGAAGAAGTGGCCGCGCGGACCGACCGGCTGGAGCTCTGGTTTCGGACGATCGAGCCGCCGCCTCCGCCCGCCCCCGCTCCCGCCCCGCCGCCCGCCGCCGTGGCGGCCGCCCCCGCACCGAGTTCGCCGGCCGCGCCGCCGCCTCCCGTGCCGGCCGCCGCCCCGGCTCCGGCCCCGGTCGCCGCGCCGCCACCGCCTCCGCCGCGGACCCGCGGCAAGATGATCGCCAGCGCCGCGCTCGTGCGCGGGCAGGTGACGCTCGCTCCCAAGGGCAACGAGGTGGACGAGATGTCGATGGAGGGCCAGGTGCACCTCGTCGAGCAGCCGCTCGCGCCGCCGGCGGCCGGAGCCGTGGCGGAGCCGGGCATCGAGATTCGCGGCGACCAGATGCAGCTCTCTCGCGCCACGGGGCCCGACGCCAAGGCGATCGTCTCGGGCCGGCCGGCCGTGGTGAAGGGCAGGGGCATCGACCTCGAAGGCCCGATGGTGGAGTTTGACCGCGGCCACAACCGGCTCGCCGTGGACGGTGCCGGGCGGCTGTCGCTGCCGATGGCCGCGGGCGCCGGTGCGCTCGAGTCGTTCAGCATGACCGGCGGCTCGGCACCGGCCGCGCCGCCCGGCGAGCCCGGCCGGCTCGACGTGACCTGGCAGGGCCGGCTCGACTTCGACGGCCAGAAGGCCCGGTTCATCGACACCGTGATCGCGAAGGGGGCGTCGGCCGAGCTCCGCTCCGGCTCGCTCGACGTGATCTTCGACCGACCGTTCGAGTTCGCGGCGGGCGATTCGCCCCGCGGCGGCAAGCAGCCCGACGTGGCCCGCATCGCCTGCGGTGCCGGCGTGAAGCTCGAGAGCGAGTCGGTGGATGACGTGGGCGAGAAGTCCACCGAGCAGCTCTTCGTCCGCGATCTGGTGATCGATCGCGTGAGCGGGGACGTGACCGGATCGGGCCCCGGTCGGCTCACCAGCACCCGGGCCGGACAGCCGCCGCAGATGTCGCTGCCGGCGGGGCCGCAGGGGCAGGCGGTGGCGGCGCAGCCCGTCGCGGCCACCCCGCGCGGTCGCGAGCTGACGTACCTCGGCGTGGACTTCCAGCGCGGGCTGCGGGGCAATCTCCACCGGCGGACGATGGAGTTTCATCAGCGGGTCGAGGCCATCTGGGGACCGATCGCCCGCCGCGGCGACCGGCTCGATCCCCATGCGGCCGGCGGCCTGCCGGAGGGGGCGGTGACGATCGACTGCGACGTGCTCGGCGTCGGCCAGGCGCCCCCGATGCCTGGCCGCCAGCGGTCGAGCATCGAGCTCGGCGCCGGCGGCAACGTGCTCGTCGAGGGCGAATCGTTCACCGCGCGGAGCGCGCGGCTCACCTGGAGCGAGGCGAAGGACCTGCTCGTGTTCGAGGGCGACGGCCGCAGCGACGCGCAGCTCTTCCGCCAGCTCAAGGCCGGCTCGCAGCCCTCGACCGCGTCGGCCGGCAAGATCCTCTACTGGCGCGGGCTCAATCGCGTGGACGTGGAGGACGCGCGGTTCCTCGATCTCGATCAGCTCAACGGCGGTGGTGGTGGCGCCGCCGCGAAGCCGCCGGCCGGCTTTCCCGGCGGCGGTGCCGGGCCGCGGCCACTCACGCCGCCCCGCCTGCCCGGCACGTAGCCGCGGCAGGAATCCCGATCGCGTGCGCGATCGGGACCGGCGGTCGAGATCGACGCGGATCGTGGACGCGATCGTACCGCTGACGCG
>JBBAVS010000187.1:0-5888 GCA_040397585.1 Pirellulales bacterium | reverse complement strand
GGCCACTTCAGACACACAGGTTGAAAACCTGTGCCACGAGAAAACCTGCGGCCACTTCAGACACACAGGTTGAAAACCTGTGCCACGAGAAAACCTGCGGCCACGTCAGACACACAGGTTGAAAACCTGTGCCACGTGAAAACCTGCGGCCACGTCAGGCACACAGGTTGAAAACCTATGCCACGTGAAAACCTACGGCCACGTCAGGCGCACAGGTTGAAAGCCTGTGCCACGTTGGGGCACGAAAGGGCGAGCTCGGGGCTGCCCGTGCCCGGGAGCCGGCGTTTGGTTTCTCCGCGTAGCCTGGAAGGCGAAGCGGAGAACCCACCGAGCGAACGGAGGGCAGGATGCCCGGAGTGAGCGTCCGGCGACGGGCGTGGGCAGTCCCGAGCGGCGGCGTACAACCGTCCCCATCGCTTACGCGATTGGGCTTCCTGGAGGCTATCCCCATCGCTTACGCGATTGGGCTTCATGGAGGCGATCCCCATCGCTTACGCGATTGGGCTTCCTGGAGGCGATCCCCATCGCTTACGCGATTGGGCTTCCTGGCGGAGCCGCGCGGCGGGTGGGCCGCTACACTCTCGGGCACCATGCCCGTCGTGCGTCTCGTCGTCGCCGTGTGCCTCGCCGGCGCGTTGCTGGCGACGGCGGACGCGGCTGAGCAGGCCTCCGGCGTCGCGGACCGCGAAGAGCGGCAGGTCCGTGGCTGGCGGGTGCACGTTAGCCGCGGCCTGCTCGACGCCGACGGCCAGGGCACGGAGCAGGCCCTGGCGTTGCTCGACCGCCAACTTGCCGAGATCGAGCGGGTGGTGCCCGCCGCCGCCGTGGCCCGGCTCCGCGAGGTGCCGCTCTACTTCAGCCCCGAGTATCCCGGCGTGTCACCGCGGGCGGAGTATCACCCCGACGCCGGCTGGCTGCGGGAGCACGGCCGCGATCCGGGAATGGCGCGGGCGGTCGAGTTCACGAACGTGCGGATCTTCGCGGCCGAAACCGCGCGGATGCCGAACTTCGCGCTCCACGAACTGGCGCATGCCTACCACCACCGGGTGCTCGCCGACGGGTTCGACAACGCCGAGGTGGCGGCGGCCCACGCGCGGGCGGTCGCGGCCGGCAGCTACGACCGCGTCGATCGCTGGAACGGCCGCGGCCGGCCGGCCACGGCCGAACGGGCCTACGCGTTGGCCACGCCGCAGGAGTTCTTCGCGGAAACGAGCGAGGCCTTCTTCAGCCGCAACGATTACTTTCCGTTCACCCACGCCGACCTCCGGCGGCACGACCCCGAGACGTGCCGGCTGCTAGCCCGCCTCTGGGGCGCGGACGACGCCCCGCCGCCACCGTCGCGGCCGAACGTCGTGATCCTCTACGCCGACGACCTGGGCTACGGCGACCTCGCCGCCAACCATCCCGCGTCCAAGATCCCCACGCCCCACCTCGACCGGCTCGCCGCCGAGGGGATGCGGTTCACCGACGCCCACTCCTCGTCGGGCATCTGCTCGCCGTCGCGGTATGCGCTCCTCACCGGCCGCCACCACTGGCGCGACTTCCACGACATCGTCGGCAGCTTCGGGCCGCCGGTGTTCCAGCCCGGCCAGCTCACCCTGCCGGCGCTGCTCCGCGAGGCGGGCTACGACACCGCCTGCATCGGCAAGTGGCACCTCGGCTGGGACTGGAACGCGATCCGCCGCCCCGGCACGCCGCCGGATTCGATCGCGGTCGGCGACTTCGACTGGACGCGGCCGATCCCCGGCGGCCCCCTGGCGCACGGGTTCGACCGCTACTTCGGCGACGACGTGATCAACTTCCCGCCCTACGCCTGGATCGAGGACGACCGCGTGGTGGCGGCCCCCGACACGATGCTCGCGAAGGTGCCCGGCGCGCCGAAGGAGGGCGCGTGGGAATGCCGCCCCGGCCCCGCCCGGAGCGACTGGGACTTCTTCCAGGTGCTCCCCACGCTGACGGCCCGGGCCGAGGCCTTCATCCGCGCGCGGTCGGGAAACCCCACGCCCTTCCTGCTCTACGTGCCGCTGCCGTCGCCGCACGCGCCGATCATTCCCAACGACGAGTTCGACGGCCGGTCGCAGGCCGGCGCCTACGGCGACTTCGTCGTGCAGACCGACGACGCCTGCGGCCGGGTGCTCGCCGCGCTCCGGGAGTCGGGGCTCGAGTCGAACACGCTCGTGGTGTTCTCCTCCGACAACGGGCCGGAGCGCTACGCCTATGCCCGCGACGAGCGGTTCGACCACTGGTCGGCCGCGCCGTTCCGCGGGCTGAAGCGCGACCTCTACGAAGGCGGGCATCATGTGCCCTTCCTGCTCAAGTGGCCCGGGGTGACGAAGCCCGGCAGCGTGTCCGATGCGCTGGTCTCGCAGGTCGATCTCATGGCCACGCTGGCCGCCGCGAGCGGCGCCGGCCTCCCCGCGGATGCCGCCGGCGATTCGCACGATCTCCTCCCCTGGCTCACCGGTGCGGTGGCCGCACCGCCGCGGACGACGCTCGTCCACAACACCGCCCGCGACCGCTACGCCATCCGGCACGGCGACTGGCTGCTGGTGGACGGCACGACCGGCTTCACCGTGCCGCGGTGGCCGCCGCCGCCGGCGTGGTGCCTCAAGCACGGCTACGAACCCGACACCGCCGGACCCGGCGAACTCTACGACCTCAAGGCCGACGTCGGCCAGCGGCACGACGTCGCGGCGGAGCATCCGGAGACGGTGGCGGAGCTGCGGGAACTGCTCCGGCGGATCCGGGAGGGGGAGCGGTCGGCCCCGCCCCCGGCCGTCGGTGCTGACGTCGGTGCGGAGGGCACATGATGCTGGTGAGCATCTTCAACGACGTGATCGATCCGGTGATGCGCGGCCCGTCGAGCTCGCACTGCGCCGCCGCGCTGCGGATCGGACGGCTGGCCCGCGACCTGGTCGGCGGCATGCCCGAAGTGGGAGGCTGCCAGGCGGAGGGAGGCTCGGCCGCCGCCAATGCTCTGGCCTGCGCGAACATGGCCCTCGCCGGGTTCGATCAGGTGATCCCGTTCGACGAGGTCGTGGCCACGGGCAAGCGGGTGGCGGAGCAGATGCCGCGCGAACTCCGCTGCACCGCGCTCGGCGGGCTCTCGATCACGCCGACATCGCTCGCCATCGAGCAGCGACTCGCGGCGCGGGCGGCGGCGGGGCGTGCGGCTGCCGCTGACCTGCCGGCGTTATCGCCGGGGCGTCTGCTCGGCGTCGGGCTTGTCGGCCGTTTTGACGTCGGTCTTCGCGGCGAGGGCAGACGCCACCAGGGGCCGCAGCGCTGAGTCCCACCAGTGGTCAAGCGCCGCGGGGAGGACGGCGAGGGCGGCGTCTTCCGAGGCGCAGTCGCGGAGGTCGCGGACGAGCGGCAGCAGCGCCTCCGGATCGGCGAGGAACGTGCCGCCGATCGCGCGGGCCTCGTCGTCGTCGAGCGAGCGGACGAGCGCCACGCCGCAGCGGTCGAGGCCGCAGTCGGTCAGCACGTCGAGGACCGCCGCGGCGTCGGCGTGGAACGCCGCGGTGGAGAGTCGCGTCTGCCCCTGACGGGCAAACGACACCGCGATCGTCTCGACCGGGATCAGGCTGGCGGCGGTGAGATGCGCCAGCGGGCCGTAGTGGGTGTTGGCCAGCAGCGCCGTGGTCTCCCAGAGCGCGCCGGTGGAGTCTTTGCCGGCCGCGAGCGTCGCGATCCGCACCAGGGCGCAGGGCCAGGTGTCGCGGCCACACGACTCGTCGAGCCACCGCCAGGCCTGGGTGGCGGCCGACATCGTGAGCATCGACCAGGGGTCGGTCGGGCCGGCGGCCGGGGCCATCGGGATCACGGGCAGGGGCTGCGCATCGTCGTCGGCGAGCCGTGCGATGGCGGTTGCAGCGCGGGAGTCGGCGGTGGCAAAGCCGCCGCGGCCTGCCATCTCGAGGAGGTTGGCCGCCACCGACGCGATCCGCGGCCGCCACGTGGCGAAGGCCCCGGAAAAGCCAGCGGCGGCTGAGATCCGGCCGGCGGCCTCGAGGAAACCGTCGGCGGCGAGAAACTCGACGAGCGACGTGATCGGGGCGTCGGCGCGGTAGGCGTCGGCGCCGGCCCGGACGCGGAGCGCCTCGAGATCGCGGGCGAGGAGCCCCGGCGTTGCCCCGACGGCGATCGTCGATCCGTCCGCCGCATGAATCGAGACGAGCCGCCCCGATGACCCGTCGAACCTCGCCTCGGCACCACGTTCGGCGACCACGAGCGCGTCGTCTTCCCAGCGGACCTGCGTGTCCGGCCCGTGCACGAGCGACAGGCAGGCGACCGGCTCGATGCGGGCCGTGATGGCGACGGCCGCCTCGGCGTCGCGCGGCCGCGGCTCGAGCGCGGCCGCCACCGTGAACGTGCGCGGGTAGGAGTAGCGGCCGCGGTCGCTCGTTTCGGTGAGGTCGAGGGCGACGGTGAAACAGCCGCGAACCTTCACCGGCAAGGGCACCTCGAACCGGCCCGCGGCCCGCGGCAGATGCCAGCCGAGCCCGGCTCCGCTCGCGGCCACGCCGCAGGCGTCGTCAGTGCCTGGCAGGCACGTGAGGAGCATGCCATCGCGGGTGGAGATCGCCAGTGCCGCGGCGGCAGGCTCGGCGGCGCCCCGGTGCCAGGTGATCGCGAGGTCGTCGTCGTTGGCGAGCGTGTCGAGCAGCCACGACCGGAAGCGCAGCATCACCTCCTCCTCGCGGGAGAGCGGCTGGCCGAAGGGCGGCACGTGGGGATAGGCCGCGAGGTCGAAGATCGCCACGATGCCCGTCACGCCATCGGCGTCAGGCTTGGTCTCCTTGAACTTCACCTCGTGGCGGACGAACCGGCCCGACTCCCGCAGGGCCTCGTGCCAGGCGAGCCGATCGTGCTCGGTGACCGTGCGACCGAGTTCGATGCCGAGGGTGCCCGCGAGCACGGCGGACGACACCCGCGCGGCGGGCGCGACCTCGACGTCCCGGAGGACGGCGGCCGGCGGCAGATCGGCGAACGCGATCGTGAGCACCGCGCCGTCGTCATCGCGGGTCACCGACACGTCGCACCGGGGCCCGGTGGCCTGCGGCTTCTCCACGCCCCGGGCCCCGGCGAAGTGGCCGTGCTCGCGGAGGAACCGGGCGGTCGCGGCGCGGACGAGCCGGAGGTGGTGGGAGTCTGACGGGGCCGGTTGGTCGCGGCTCCACAGGGCGGGCTCCATGCGGGCCGGCTGGCCGCGGTGGTCGAACCACCTCGTGCCGCTCCAGCCGCCGGCGGTGTCCACCGCACGCGGCACCGCGTCGGCAGGCGGCCGCTCCGAACGGAGCCACCCGCGGAGATCACCGGCGAGATCGTCGGGCAGGCCAGTGATCTCGATGTCGGTGGCGACCTGCCGCGAGCCCGGGACCACGTCGACGATCACGCGGTCGCCGTCGGCCGCGCTCTCGATCGTGGCCGAAGCCTTGGCCTCGGGATAGCCCGCATGCTGGAGCGCCAGGGTGGTTTTCTCGACGACCGCGGCAAGATACACCTTCCGCGTCGTAAGCGGACTCGTGAGCAGCAGCAGGCCGTCGTCGTGGGCGAGCGACCGCGCGAGGAGGTCGGGGGCCGGATCATCGACGCCGTGGATCACATACTCCCGCGCGGAGGCCACAGTCGCCGCGGCGACGAGGAGAAGGAAGACGAGTCCGCGTGGAGCACCGCGCATGAGTCACCCGCCGGGAAGCGAAACGCCAGGGCGGGAGGATAGCCGCTGCCTTCCGGGCCGCATACGCCGAAAACAGCGGCGTTGCCCGAACGTGGCCGCTGGTTTTCGAGTGGCCGCCGGTCCTGAAGTGGCCTTAGGTTCCGAAGTGGCCGTCGTTTCCGAAGTGGCCGTCGTTTCCGAAGTGGCCGTCGTTTCCGAAGTGGCC
>JBBAVS010000186.1:0-5963 GCA_040397585.1 Pirellulales bacterium | reverse complement strand
GCCCCGAGCGGGGCGGCGGGCACGATCCCCATCGCTTACGCGATTGGGCTTCCTGACCCCGAGCGGGGCGGCACCACAGGTTGAAAACCTGTGCCACTTCAGGAGGTGTGCGGCTTCGAGTCGTCGCCGGCGATCTCGCCGCCGTGGGGCCGCTCGGGGAAGGCGAGCGAGGCCGCCACGCTCGCGCCGATCAGGCTCACGATCACGAGGAGCGACACCGCCGGATGCACGAGGTGTCCCTTGGCATGGACGTCCCAGCCTCCCTGGGCCGCCAGCCACTCGTTGTGCCGGGCCGCCTCGGCGATCATCTTGCAGCCCACGAACACGAGCACCGCCGAGAGGCCGTAGTTGAGGAACCGGAACAGGTCCATCACGCCGGCGAGCAGGAAGTAGAGCGCCCGCAGGCCGAGAATCGCGAACACGTTCGACGTGAAGGCGATGAACCGCATGTAGTGGGTGCCGGGGGAGACCACGCCCAGGATCGCCGGCACGCTGTCCACGGCGAACAGGACGTCGGTGCTCTCGACCACGAGCAGCACGAGGAACAGCGGCGTGGCGAGGAGTTTGCCGTTCTCACGGACGAAGAACCGGTCGCCTGCGTGCTCCTTCGAGACCGGGATGAAGCGGCGAAAGAAGCGGATCAGGGCGTTCTCCCCCGGCTCGTGGTCGCCGCCGCCGAAGGCGAGTTTGATGCCCGTGTAGACGAGGAAGCCGCCGAACAGCCACATCACCCACTTGTAGCGCTCGACCAGTTCGGCCCCGAGGAGCACGAACGTGAGCCGCATGATCACGGCGCCGAGGATGCCCCAGAAGAGCACGCGGTACTGGTATTTCAGCGGCACGCCGAAGTAGGCGAAGACCACCGCGAACACGAAGACGTTGTCCATCGACAACGACCATTCGACGAGGTAGCCGGTGAGGAACTCGAGCGCCGGCTTGCTGCCCAGCCACCACCAGACGATGGCGTTGAAGGCGAGCGCCAGGGCCGACCAGAAGATCGTCCAGAAGGCACTTTCACGGAGGGAGGGCTCGTGCGACTTCTTGTGGAAGACGGTGAGGTCGAGGACCAGCATCACCGTCACGAAGATCGCGAAGGCGATCCAGTGGTTGATCGTGATCTGGCCCGCGGGGGCGGCAGTGGCTTCGGCGAGCAGGAACACGGGTGCGTCCGGGAGGGAAGGGGGCGGGGCAGGACGCCAGCCGCCCGGCGCTGATCGGAGAATGGTAGCAATTCGGGCGGCTGCCGGCCCCCCCCATCCTCCCCACCCTCCCGGTCGGCACGATCCGCGGGCATTTTTTCTTCAGGGGTTCGTCCGGAACGCCGCGGGCAACGTACGGTGTCATGCCGCGGGTGGTGGACCTGCGGTCGGCCCGGTTGGGTCGCGGACCTTAGGCATGCGTCGCTCGGGTGTGGCGACATTCGCCCCGGACCATCTCCGGGGCACGGCCGTCTTTCCGCGACCCGCCGGCATGGGCCGGGTCAGTCGTCGTCCGGCTCCGCGGCGCCGGCCGTCGCCACGAAGCTCGTCGTCATCGCGGCGAACACGGGCGCGATCTCGGCCCACTCGCGGTCCTCGGCCTGGCAGATGATCAGGTAGATCGCGTCGGACGTCTCGAGCGTCCGCACCTGTGCCGTGTTGGTGAGGTCGAGGCAGTAGAAGTTCATGTCGAAGCCGGGGAGCGTGTGGCCGCCGACGTCGTCGCTGGCCGCCTCGCTGTCGAGATCCTGATACTCCGTCTTCATCTGGACGACGACCGCGGCCGAGAGTTCCCGCGGGTCGCCCCCCGAAGCGTGGCCACTCACCGACCAGAAGCCGCCGCCGGGCGCGTAGACCGTTACGGTCGCGTAGCGGTCGGCGGAGTCGTCGGTGTCCACCGACCAGTTGTCGGGGTAGTCGAAGGCGAGGCCGAAGCGGTTGAAGTGCATGGCGGTGTGGTGGGACGCGGAGTCGCAAGGGCGAATTTCCCGCGAGTGTAGCCGTTTCAGAGATCGGCGAGCGGTCTGGACGCGCCGCCGCGGCCACCGCTACCGTCCCGCCTCCCGTCGAGACGGTGCTCGGCGGGGCCACCCTCGGTGTTTTCGCAGCGCATGGCACAGCCCTCCGGCGCGGCGGCGGCCCTCCGTCGTCCGCTCGCCGCCCACATCCTCGACTTCGCGATCCCCGCGGCCATCCTCCTGGCCGTGCTGGTGGTGCTCACGCCGGTGCCGGCGCCGCTGGTGGACGTGCTCCTCGCGGTGAACCTCACGATCTCGGTGCTGGCGCTGCTCGGGGCGCTCGCCGCCCGCACGCCCCTCGACATGAGCGTGTTTCCCACGTTCCTCCTCGGGATCACGCTCGTGCGGCTGGTGCTCAACATCGCCACGACCCGGCTGATCCTCTCGCGGGCGGCCCTCGACGGCACCGCTGCGGCCGGCGAGGTGGTGGAGGCCTTCGGCGAGTTCGTCGCCGCCAACAACCTCGTGGTCGGCGGCGTGATCTTCGCGATCATCGCCATCGTGCAGTTCGTGGTGATCACCGCCGGCTCCACGCGGACCAGCGAGGTGGCCGCCCGCTTCGCCCTCGATGGCCTGCCGGGGCGGCAGATGGCGATCGACACCGAGGTGAACGCCGGCACGCTCACCCGCGAGCAGGCGCGGCGGATGCGGCTCGACCTCCAGCGGCAGGCCGACTTCTTCTCGGCCATGGACGGAGCCAGCCGGTTCGTCCGCGGCGAGGCGGTGGCCAGCGTGATCATCACGGCGATCAACATCCTCGGCGGGCTCGCGATCGGCGTGGTGGAGCATGGCATGCCGGTCGAGAAGGCCCTCAACGTCTACTCGCGGCTGACGATCGGAGACGGCCTGTCGGCCTCGATTCCCGCGCTCTTCATCTCGGTGGCGACCGGCCTGTTGATCTCGCGGTCGAGCCAGTCGGTCGACCTCTCGTGGGAGTTCGGCCGGCAGTTCACCGCCAAGCCCCACGTGCTGGCGATCACGGGCGTGTTTCTCGCCCTGCTCTCGCTCAGCGGCCTGCCCTTCCTGCCACTGGCGGGGATGGCGGCGATCACGCTCACCGCGGCCGTCGTGCTCGGCCGCCGACGCGGCGTGGAGCCTGACGTCGAGGCTGATCCCGATCACGACTTCGCGGCGGTCCGACCGGCCAAGGCCGGACCGCGGGGCACGACCGGCGCGGCCCGGTCCACGCCTGCCGCCGACGTGCTCGCCGACGACCGCGTGGTCGTGGAGATCGGTCGCGGGCTGGTCGGACTGGTGGCGGGTGACGGGCCGCTGCTCGGCCGAGTGTCCGCGCTGCGGACCGCTCTGGCGGCCGATCTGGGCGTCGTGCTCCCCCAGGTGGCGTTTCGCGACGACCTGACCCTTGGCGACCGGGGCTACCGGATCTCGGTGGCCGGTGAAGCGGTGGTCGAGGCCGAGATCCCGGCGGGCCGGATGCTGGCGGTGCTCCCGCCGGCCGCGGCGTCGCCCGTCGATGGTGACGCGGCGATCGATCCGCTCTCCGGCCGCACCGGCACGTGGGTCGGGCATGCCCAGGCCGAGACCTGCCGGCTCCGCGGCGCCACCGTGCTCGACGACGCCGGCATCGTGGCCCGGTCGCTCGAGTCGGCCGTCCGACGGCGGGCCGATCGGCTGCTCACCCGCGACGCCACCAACCGGCTGGTGGAGTCGCTGCGGGCGGCGCAGCCGGCGGTGGTCGAGCAGATCGTGCCGGGTGTGCTCACCGTGGCCCGCATCCAGCGGACGCTCCAGTGCCTGCTCCGCGAGGGCGTGCCGATCCGGCCCCTCGCCGAGCTCCTCGAACTCATGTCGGACCACGCCGCCGAAGCGGCCGAACCGTGGCAGCTCGCCGAGATTGTGCGGCGCCGGCTGGCAGGCACGATCTGCCGCCGGGCGCGCGATCCCCAGGGCAGGCTCACCGCGGTGCGGCTCGCCGGCGGTGCGGTCGACGCGATCACGAAGACGGCCCGCGGCTCGGCGCCGCGGGTGTCTGCGAAGCTCGTCGCCGAGGTGCGGCGGGCGGTGCGGACGGCGGTCGAACGGGGTGGCCAGCCGGTGCTGCTGGTGCCGACGGCGGCCCGGCGACTCGTGCGGGAGGCGGTCGGCCGCCACCTGCCCGACGTCGTGGTGCTCGCCGACGAGGAGGTGTGCGACGAGCCGCGGCTCGAGGTGTTCGCCACCGTGGGCACGACGGAGGCGGCTCGCGCGGCGTGAAACTCGGAGAGCCTGGAGAAACTGCGGTGGGTGCAGGGGCACCCCGAATTCGATTCAAGAGACCGCCGTGCTGCTGCCGATGACTCGAAGTTGGTCGGTGCAGCAGGCTCGGCGGTGACGATGGCCGTCCTTCGGGGCGGCCCACGGTGCGGAGGCAGGCGGCGGAGCCGCGGCCTCACGCAGGTGCGATCCTGAACCTGTCAAGGAGGATGACGTGGCATATCACGCGACCCAGCTGTCGGCCGAAGAAGCTCTGGAACTCTGGAAGCGGTTCAAGGCCGACCAGTCGAACGAAGATCTCCGCAACCGTCTGATCGAGCAGTACCTGCCGCTCGTGAAGTACAACGGCGAGAGGATCTGGTCGCGGCTCCCCGACGGCGTCGAACTCGACGACCTCGTCTCGGCCGGCACGTTCGGCCTGATGGACGCCATCGACGCCTTCGACATGTCGCGGGGGGTGAAGTTCGAGACCTACTGCGTGCCACGCATCCGGGGTGCCATGCTCGACGAGCTCCGCACGATGGACTGGGTGCCGCGGCTCGTCCGCTCCAAGGCCAGCAAGCTCAACGAGGCGATCAAGCAGCTCGAGGCGAAGTTCGGCCGCGCCCCGGCCGACGCCGAGGTGGCCGAACACATGGGTCTCTCCCGCGAGGAGTTCGAGAAGCTGCTGATCGAGGCCAACGCCGTGAGCCTCGTGAGCCTGAACAAGAAGTGGTGCGAGACCGACAGCTCGAAGGAGGTCCACGAGATCGACATTCTCGAGGACAAGAAGGGGGAGGACCCCACGCGGCGGATTCAGAAGTCGGACCTGATGCGGCTCGTCACCAAGGGACTCAACCGCAACGAGCGGCTGATCATCATCCTCTACTACTACGAGGAACTCACGATGAAGGAGATCGGGGCCACCCTCGACCTCTCGGAGAGCCGCGTCAGCCAGATGCACAGCGCCATCGTCGAACGGCTCCAGGGCCAGCTCGGCCGGCGAAAGCCCGAGTTCGCGATGTAGGCGGTCTGGGCAGAGTGGGCGAAGGCCGGCCCTGCGGGGATCGGCAGGACGGGAAAAACTGGCAAGAAAAAAATTCGTTGAAGTTTGTTGGTCGATCGGTCGATGAAGAAAAGTTGGCCGCGGCGACCGGGTGGCATCAGCGACCGGCCGCTGTCCGACGACTGGAGTCGCCGGAACGCGGAAGCGCGGCAACAATGACGGAAGGAAAGGAAGCAGGTGCGGATTCGCGAATGACTCGATGAACTCTCCGCCAGGAGGCCGCGTAGAAGCGGCCGTGCGGGGATCACGGGGGTTCGGAACGCTGGCTTGCAAGGAGATTCATCATGAACATCTTCGGTATATTTTCGACGCAGGGTTCGCAGGGCCTCGGTGCCGTGAAGGGCGTCGAGGCGGCCCAGTCGGCCAAGGCTGCCGCCCGCCAGGAAGGCGTCGGCGAGGTGCACGACGCGGTGACGCTGTCGGTCGACGCCGTGAAGGCGGCCGGTGCGACCAGCGACATCCGCTTCGACCGCGTCGCGGCCATCAAGGCGGCGATCGCCGACGGCTCCTACGAGACGCCGGACAAGCTCGATGTCGCCCTCGACCGCCTGCTCGACCGGCTCGGCTGAGCCCGGGCCGTCGGCGGTGGACGCCACCTGACGTGACCGCACAGGCAGCGGCCGGACCGGCAACGGTCCGGCCGTTCGCGTTGGGTGACGTGGGGCAGGAAGCCCCAGCGCGTGAGCGATGGGGACGGCGTCCGGCGGG
>JBBAVS010000185.1:0-5996 GCA_040397585.1 Pirellulales bacterium | reverse complement strand
ACTTCTGGAACGGCCACGAGACGCTGCAGCATGTGGTGACGAGCACCACGAACTTCATCTCGGGCAGCACCGCCTGGGGCGGCACGGCCGTGGCGCCGAAGTACGACCGCCATGCCACCTGGGTGAGCATGCTGATCGGCGGCCGACAGACGCTCGGCGGGGGCATCTACCAGGATGGGATCGCCTTCGGCACCGACCTGCGGGCCGCCGCGATCGCGTCGAGCTGGGTGTCGCCGGCCTACACCGTGAGCTTCAACCTGACCGTCGAATCGTTCCTGACTCCCTACCAGCGGACCTTCGGCGTGGCCGACGTCGTCAACTCGAGCTTCGGCTTCACCGATCCGAGCGGCACCGCGGCCCTGTCGGTGGTGATGGATGCCTACGCCTTCCAGAATCCGCTGACGACCTATGTGACGAGCGCGGGCAACAACGGCCCGGCGACGAACACCGTCGGATCGCCGGGATCCGATTACAACGCGATCACGGTGGGGGGCCTCACGGGAGCGAATGCTTTCGACACCGTGGCGAGCTTCAGCGGCCGGGGGCCGCAGGATTTCGGCTACATCAACGCCTCCGGCACCGCGGTCTCGATCGCCGGCGTCCGTGCCGCCGTGGACATTTCCGCCCCTGCCGCGTCGCTCGTCAGTGCGTTCTGGGGCGGGCAGGCGGGCGGCAACAACCCCACGCTCACCAGTTCCACGAACCAGGGCACGGCGTCGAATCTCTACTCGGCCGGGATTGCGGGCACGAGTTTCGCGTCGCCGCTCGTCGCGGGCGGCGCGGCTCTCGTGGTGAGTGCCGCCAAGACGCTGCCGACCCTCGCCTCCAATCCGGCCGCGGCCGAAAGCGTCGTCGTCAAGTCGCTGCTCCTCTCCGGTGCCGCCAAGACGACCGGCTGGTCCAACGGCCAGCAGACGGTGACCGTTGGCGGCACCACCTACCTGCGCACGACGCAGTCGCTCGACTACGCCGCTGGGGCGGGCCGGATGGATCTGGCCACCACGTTCGGCGTGCAGGTCGGCGGGCAAGCCGACGTGGTCGGCACGGGAACGGGCAGCCTCGGCACCGTCGCCAGGACCGGCTGGGACTACGGGGCCGCGGTGCGCGGCACGACCAACGACTACGTGATCGCCGGCGTGCTCACCGGCAGCACCACGCTGACGGCCTCGCTCGACTGGCTCCGCAACCGCTTCTTCGACAACGCCACCACCGAATATGCCGACGTCGCCCAGGCCGATCTCAACCTCTCGATCTGGGAACTCGACGGGAGCAACAGCTTCGCCACGCTCGTCGCGCGGTCCGAGAGCCTTTACAACACGGTCGAGCACCTGTCGTTTTTGCTTCCCCGCTCCGGCCACTACGGGCTGCGGGTGGAGTATCCGGTCAACACGTTCGACAACACGACCGGCGGCATCTGGGGCACCGCGGCCTTCCCGCAGAACTACGCCGTCTCGTGGATGGCCGTCCCGGAGCCATCCCTGGCAGCCACCACCTTCGCCGCCGTGGCGATCGCGGCGCTGATCCGCACTGTCAGGACTCGGCGGCAGGCCGCGGGGTAGCCGCTCGCCTCACCAGCGGCCTTCGACGCCGATGCCGCCGAGATCGGCCATCGGCAGTGGCACGACGCGGACTTCCATGCCGGCGAAGTGCATCTCGGTCGCGCTCACGGCCCGCGAGCTCGCCCAGGCGAGATACCAGCCGAGAAACACCTGCGACGGGTAGTGGGCGTTGTCGGTCATCCGCGAGAACCCGACGAACGTGGAGCAGACGTAGAGCGTGCCCTTGAGGAGCGGGCTTTCCACCATGTCCGCGGCGGCCAGGAACGGCACGGCCCCCACGAAGGCATGGCCACTCACGCCGTTGTTGTCGTTGAAGAACTGCCAGCTGCTGCCGCGATCCTCGGACGGACGCCCGGCGCCGGTGACCATCTGCATGACGTAGAGCGGCGGGGCGCCCACGACGAACATCCGCAGCGACCGTGACCCCCACTCGCCGACCACGTCGCCGAACGGATTGCCCTCGAAGACGAGGCCCGTGGCCGCGGCCGCCCCGAAGATCGGGAGCAGGTATCGCCCCTCCCCGATGTCCTTGCAGCCGGAGAAGAAGGTGCCGAGCCCCGTCGGCTCCACGCCGTTCTGCCAGGCCGTCTGCATCTGGTCGTCGAAGCCGGTGTTGGCCATCAAGGCCCCCGCTCCAAACGCCGCCGACAGGCAGACGAGGCTCTCGCAGTCGTAGAAGTTGCGGTAGTCGTTCCAGATCTGGTGGCCCGCCCGCGACAGCCGCGGGTAGCGGCTGCGGGTCCAGGGAAGTTCGGCAGGGGGCTGGGGCAGGAACTCCTGCCGCTCCAGCGGCGGCAATGCGTAGATCGGCTCGGACACCGGAGCGAGCTGGGCGGCGAGCTGCACGCTGACGTCGTCGGTCTGGCCCTGCATCTGCCAGTCGCCCACGAGCTCGATGCCGGCACCGCTGGCAGCCTGGCCGGAGAGTGCCTGCGTCTGCACACCCGCGGTGATCCAGGCGCCATCCGTGGCGGGCACCACGCGGACGACGGCCCGCTGCCGCTGCGGCGGCCAGGACGCGAGGGCATTGCCGGACGGCTCCACCCACGCCGACTCGATCAGCCCATCGCGGCCCGATGAAAAGTCGGGGGCGACGGCCCGCGCGATCGGCCACTCGGCGGCCACGCTCGTCACCGTTCGCTGCCAGAGATCGGCGCCATCCGCCGTCGGCAGGTGAACGCCGCGGTCGTCGCCGCGGCACAGGCCGTGCGTTAGCGCGATCACCGCTGTCCAGCCGCAGAGGGTCCGCGGCAGGCTTCGCGATGCAGGCACGGCGGCTGGTTGATGCCGGGTGGGGGCCATGGTTGCTGCGGACTGTCCCAGCCGCGGACGAGGGGGGCAAGGCGGTTTTTCCGTGTTTTGAGACGATCCAACCTCTCCATCCTCGCTTCCCCCTCTCCCGAATCGCCCACCGGCCGCCACGGGTGGTTGCCCCGCTTTGGTATCCTGCCAAATCCTTCCGGAACCAGCCCTTCGTGACCTTGCCTCAGCCCACCGCCGACGACCCGCGGATCGCCGAGGTGCTCACGCGGTGGTGGGGCTTCGACCGGCTGCGGCCGCTGCAGGCGGAGGCGATCGCCGCGGCCCTCGCGGGCCAGGATTCCCTGGTGGTCATGCCCACGGGCGGCGGCAAGAGCCTCTGCTACCAACTGCCACCGCTCGTCGGCGACACGACCGACGTGGTGATCTCGCCGCTCGTCGCCCTGATGAAGGACCAGGTCGACGCCCTCGAGGCGATCGGCTACCCGGCGGCGGCGATCCACGGAGGCATGTCGCAGGAGGAGCGGGCAAACGTCCGCGACCAGCTGGCGGCGGGCGAACTGCGGCTCCTGTTCACCGCCCCCGAGCGGCTGGTCAACACCGGCCTGCTCGACCTCCTCGCTCGGGTCGGCGTGAAGCGGTTCGCCGTGGACGAGGCCCACTGCATCAGCCACTGGGGGCACGACTTTCGCCCCGAATACCGCCAGCTCGCCCTGCTCCGCGACCGCTTCCCCACGGCCAGCATCCATGCGTTCACCGCCACCGCCACCCCGCGGGTCCGTTCCGACATCGCCCGGCAGCTGAACCTCCGCGACCCGGTGGAGCTCGTCGGCACATTCGACCGCCCGAACCTCGTCTATCGCGTGGTGCCACGGACCGACCGGATGGCCCAGACGCTGGCGATCCTCGGCCGGCATCGGGGCGAGGCCTCGATCGTCTACTGCATCTCGCGGAAGGAGACCGAGCGGGTGGCCGAGCGGCTGGCCGCCGAGGGGCTCCTCGCCCGCCCCTATCATGCCGGCCTCGACGCCAAGCAGCGGCACCGCACCCAGGAGGCCTTCACCCGCGAGACCATCGACGTGGTCGTGGCCACGGTCGCCTTCGGCATGGGCATCGACCGCTCCGACGTGCGGCTCGTGCTCCACACGTCGCTCCCCAAGAGCCTCGAGGCCTACCAGCAGGAGACCGGCCGCGCCGGCCGCGACGGTCTCGCGGCGGAGTGCGTGCTGCTCTATTCGTCGGCCGACGTGTTCAGCTGGGAGTCGCTCGTCCGCAAGAGCGCCGCGGAATCGGACCTCGATCCCGGGGAGCAGGAGGGGCTGATCGCGTCGCAGATGGAGCACCTGCTCGCGATGCGGCGCTATGCCCAGGCGGCCCGCTGCCGCCACGCCGCCCTCTCCGAATACTTCGGCCAGACCTATCCGGCCACGACCTGCGGAGCCTGCGACGTCTGCCTCGGCGAAACCGACAGCCTGCCCGAGGCGACCGTGACCGCGCAGAAGATCCTCTCCTGCGTGGCCCGCGTGCAGGAACGGTTCGGCGTGCGGCACGTCTGCGAGGTGCTCCGGGGCGCCAAGACCGACGCCGTGCTCCGCCACGGCCACGACCGGCTCTCCACCTTCGGCCTGCTCGCCGCCGTCGACCAGCGGACCGCCGAGAATCTCGTCCATCAGCTGCTCGACCAGGAGCTCCTCGCGCGGACCGCCGGCGACCGGCCCGTCGTGACCCTCAACGAGCGGTCGTGGGAGGTGCTGCGAGGCAGCCGCGAAGTGGTGCTGCTCGAGCCCCGGGCCGGCAAGACCAAGGCCTCGAAGGCCGACACCGACGACTGGCAGGGCGTTGACCGCGACCTCTTCGAGCGGCTCCGCCGCTGGCGACGGCGGATCGCCGAGGCCCGCGGCAAGCCCGCCTGGACGATCCTCGACGACAAGGCCCTGCGGGCGATCGCCCGCGAACGGCCCGACTCACCCGCCGCCCTGCTCCGCTGCAAGGGCATCGGCGAGAAGCGGCTCGCCGATTTCGGTTCCGACATTCTCGACCTCGTTTCCGGAAGGGATGCTTCATGACCCCCACCGCCGCCCTCCACGGCCTCGGCCAGAGCCTCTGGCTCGACAACATCACCCGGACGATGCTCGAAGACGGCACGCTGGCCCGCTATGTGGCCGACCTGTCGGTCACCGGCCTGACGAGCAACCCCACGATCTACAACCTCGCCCTCAAGGGGAGCACCGCCTACGACGCTGCGATCACGGCGCAGGTCCGCGCAGGACTCGCCGGCGAGCGGCTGTTCTTCGAACTCGCCATCGAGGATCTCACACGGGCTGCCGACCTCTTCCGGCCGATCCACGACCGCACCGGCGGGCTCGACGGCTGGGTGTCGCTCGAGGTGTCGCCCCACCTGGCCTACGACGCCGCCGCCACGTTCGCCGCCGCGAAAGATCTCTTCGCCCGGGCCGCCCGCCCCAACCTGTTCATCAAGATCCCGGGCACGCCGAAGGGCTTGCCGGCGATCGAGGAGGCGATCGCCGCGGGCGTGCCCGTGAACGTCACGCTGCTGTTCACCCCCGAGCACTACCTGGCCGCCGCGGAGGCTTACCTCCGCGGGATCGAGCGGCGGATCGACGCCGGGCTCTCGCCCCGGGTGGCGAGCGTCGCGTCGCTGTTCATCAGCCGCTGGGACGCGGCCTCGGCCGCCGACCTGCCGCCGGCGGTCAAAAACACGCTCGGGATCGCCGTGGGCGAGCGGTGCTATCAGGCCTACCGCAGCCTGCTCGCCTCCGATCGCTTCCAGCGGCTGGCGAACTTCGGCGCGCTGCCGCAGCGTCTGCTGTTCGCGAGCACGGGCACGAAGGACCCGGCCCTCAGCGACCACCTCTACGTCCGGGGGCTGGCCGCGCCGCACACGATCAACACCATGCCCGAGCCGACCCTGCTCGCCTTCGCCGACCACGGCACGCTCGGCGGCGTGCTCTCCCCCGGCGGCGGCCCGTCGTCACGGACGCTCTTCGAGGTCGCCCGCACGGGGCTCGACGTCGGCGTGCTCGGCGAGCAGCTGCAGGCGCAGGGCGCCGCGGCGTTCGTCAAGAGCTGGGACGAGCTCATGCAGGTGATCGCCGCCAAGGCCGGCGGCCGGTGAAAAGTGGGTGCAGGTTTTCAACCTGCACAACCAGCCAAGCC